>JAZGAE010000024.1:0-9755 GCA_036475545.1 Alphaproteobacteria bacterium | reverse complement strand
CAGCCGCACCGCCACCCGCTCCAGCGGCCATTTCTTTCGCTCGGCGTACAACCGCACCGTCATGGACTTGCACGCTCCCAAGGCGGCCAGCAAGAGGTCGTAGGGCGACGGCCCCGTGTCGGCGCCGCCGTAGGAGGCGGGCTCGTCCGCGCGGAGCGCGTGTCCGGCGGCATCGATCGTCTGCGCGAAGCGGCCGTCGCCGCTTTCCGCGACCCGGACCACGCCGGGCCCGCCCGCGGGCGCCGCTTCGGCGGGGGCCGCCGCGCTGGTCCCGGCTTCCGCCTCGGCGGGGCCGACGTACCGGCTCGCCCAGGCGGCGAGCACGGCCCCGACGTACTCGGCGTCCGATCTGCGGGTCAATAGATGGTCGGCATCGTCGAGAGAGACGAAGCTCTTGGGGTGCTTGGCCGCCTCGAAGATGCGCTGGGCGTTGTCGATATGGACGATTTGGTCCCGCGGCCCGTGGAAAACGAGCAGGGCCTTGCCCAGCTCGGCGATGGCCTCGCGCATGTTTTGGGCGGCGATGTCTTCCAGGAACTTCTTGCGGATGCGGAAGGTCCGGCCGGCGATCTCGACCTCGGCCTCGCCCTTCGCCTCGATCGCGGGCACCGCCGCCTTGATGAGATGACGGACATGGGCGGGCTCGGATGGCGCGGCCACCGTCGCCACCGCCGCCGCCTCCGGCACTCGCCCCGCGCCGGCCAACACCGCCGCCCCACCGAGGCTGTGACCGATCAGGATTCGCGGGGCCTGGTAGCGGTCGCGCAAGAAATCGGCCGCCGCAACCAGGTCCTCGACATTGGACGAGAAGTCGGTGTTGGCGAATTCTCCCTCGCTGGAGCCCAGTCCCGTGAAGTCGAACCGGAGCACGGCGATGCCGCGCTCGGCCAGCGAGCGGCTGATGCGGCTTGCGGCGAAGATGTCCTTGGAGCAGGTGAAGCAATGGGCGAAAAGCGCATAGGCGCTCGGGCTCCCTTCGGGTAGGTCGAGCCGCGCCGCGAGCGTGGCGCCCGCGGCCCCGGCGAAGCTCACCCGTTCGCTCTTCGCGGTCATGGCGTGCTCCTCTCTTCCCTTTTTCGCGCGCGCCGCCACCGTCCGCAGGCGGCGCTTCATGCCACCACGGGCGAGCTGCAGCCGCAATCGCGATCTGCGGGGCGCGGCGGCGAAGGTGCGTGGGTCCCTTCGCCGTACCGGCAATCGAGGGAGGAGAAGGAAAGCAGCCGGGGCGCCGGACCGGCATGCCCGAGTACATGGGACGGGAGAGGTCGGCGCCCCGGGTCGCTTGTGCCGCGGCGCAGCCTACCCCTCCCGCCCGGCCTTGACCATGGCGTTCGGCTCTTGGACCATGGATGGTGGAAGACGACGCCGATGCGGTTGAGGCCCTCAAGCTTGGCGAGAGCGTGCCGCCTGCTCGCGGTGGTCGCGGCGGGTGCGGTGCCGCCGCCGGCCCTGGCCTCGGAGGCGCCGCTGGCGGTGGTGCCCGAGGTCGTGGCCGTCCCGGCCGGCTCCTTCATCGCCGGGTCGGACGAGGCCGAGCGCGAGGCCGCCTACCGTCTCGACGAGGCGGCCTACGGCCACACCGTGACGCGCGAGCAGCGCTGGTACGCGGGCGAGCGCCCGCGCTCGTCCCATGCGGCGCATGCCTATTTCATCACGATCGCGCCCGTCACCAACGCTCAGTACGCGGCCTTCGTCGCCGAGCGCGGGCACCCGGCGCCGGACGTCGACGCGGCGACCTGGCGGTCCTACCGCCTCGCCCATCCCTTTTCTCGCACCCGCAAGTACGCCTGGACCCAAGGCCGCCCGCCCGAGGGCCGCGCGGATCACCCGGTGGTGCTGGTCAGCCACGCCGATGCCCAAGCGTATGCGGCGTGGCTTAGCGCGGAAACCGGCGCGCGCTGGCGGCTGCCGACGGAGCTCGAGTGGGAGAAGGCGGCCCGGGGCGTGGACGGGCGGCGCTTCCCCTGGGGGGACGAGTGGGACCCCTCGCGCCTCAACAGCGCCGATGCGGGGCCCTTCGATACCACCGCCGCCGGCGGCTTCCCTCGGGGCGCGAGCCCCTTCGGTCTCGGCGATGCCGCCGGCCAGGTCTTCGAGTGGACGGCGACGGAAGCGGGGTCCGGCCGGTTCATCGTCAAGGGTGGCTCCTGGGACGACAAGGGATGCGGCGTCTGCCGCCCGGCGGCCCGCCACGGGCGGCCCGCGGACCTCAAGCATATCCTGATCGGCTTCCGGCTCGTGCGCGAGCCGGGCTGAGATCGCTCACGGGCCCGCCCGGAGTCAGGAACCCGAGTCCAGCTTTCTTTCGATCCGCTCCAGGGCGCGTTCCATGCGGTCCATTCGGGATTCCAGGCCCTCGACCCGTGCCTCGACCCCGGACTCCTGCTGGTATTCCGTTGAGGTCGACGTGTATTCGCCCTTCAGAACCGTACATCCGCCCACGGTCATCGAGAGAGCCAGGGCCGCGAGCAAGGCCAAGGACTTCGTCTTCATCCGCTACGGTTTTGCGAGCCCGTTCGTCTCTTGGGCCACCCGACCGGGCCAAGGTATAGCCCGGCTGCAGTTAGGCGATCAATTTCCGGATCGTGTCTAGAGGCAACCGCCAGGGCCCATCCCGGCGCCGATTCCTGGGCCGGGGCCTGGCGGCGGCCGCTATCAACGCGCGGGCTGGCCCTGCAAGGGGGCGATGCACTCGGGGTCGTCGTTGCGCGGGCTGTTGACCCGGAGGCTGACCCGATAGGCCTCCATCCGATCCGCGGGGAAGGGGCGCAAGAGCGCTGCGGCGTCCTCGGGCCGGGTCCCTTCCGCATCCAGCCAGGCATCATGGTCCGAAGGCGCCACGATCACCGGCATTCGCTCGTGGATGGGCTTCAAGAGCTCGTTGGCGTCGGTGACGATGATGGTGAAGGACTCGATCGCTTGGGGAGCGCCCTCGGGTCCCCCCTCCCAGTGCTCCCAGAGGCCGGCGAAGGAGAACAGGCCGCCGTCCTCGAGGCGGACCCGATAGGGCTGCTTGCGCGCGCCTTCCTTGCGCCACTCGTAGAACCCGTCCGCGGGCACCAGGCAGCGGCGGTGCCGGAAGGCCCCGCGGAAGGCGGGCTTGTCGGCCACCGTCTCGGCGCGGGCGTTGATCATGCCGTAGCCGCTGTCGGGCCCCTGCGACCACGAAGGAACCAGCCCCCAGCGCAGCAAGACGAGCTCGCGCCCCTCCTCCGCGCGCAGGCGCACCACGGCCGCCTCTTGCGTGGGCGCGATGTTGTAGCGGGGCGGAACATTGAGGAGCGCCCCGCTGGTGTGGAAAAGCCGGCGCATCGCCTCCGGCGGCGTGGTCAAGCTGTAGCGTCCGCACATGGGGCCAGCATATCAGGACGGCCGCGCCGGGAAACGCCTGCGGCGCTTTCGGATACGAGGCTTTCCGGCGGCGGCGCGCGCCGCGCCTGCCCTGGCCCGTGAGGATGCGGCGACACGGGCGGGACAGGGCTCTGAGCATTGCATGCCGCGCCCCCCTCCGCCAAGCTGTCGAGGTCGTGCAGACAAGAGAGCGCGGGCGATGACCAAGGCAGTGCGTATTCACGAGCCCGGTGGGCCGGAGGCGCTGGTGTTCGAAGACGTGGACGTGGGCGAACCCGGGCCGGGCGAGGCGCGGGTCCGCCATTCCGCCGTCGGGCTCAACTTCATCGACATCTACCACCGCAACGGCGCCTACCCGCTGGAGCGGCTCCCTGCCGTCCTGGGCATGGAGGCGGCGGGAGTCGTCGAGGCGGTCGGGGCCGGGGTTGCCGAGGTCGGCGCCGGCGACCGGGTCGCCTACGCGACGCCGCCCCCGGGCGCCTATGCGCAAGCGCGAGTCATGGCTGCGGACCGGCTGGTAAGACTCCCGGACGACATCGACGACCGGACGGCGGCGGCGATGATGCTCAAGGGCATGACGGCGCAATACCTGCTTCGCCGCACCCACAAGGTGGAGCCCGGCGAGACGGTGCTGATCCATGCCGCCGCGGGAGGCATGGGGCTGATCCTTTGCCAGTGGGCGAAGCACCTGGGCGCGCTCGTGATGGGGACGGTGAGCAGCGACGAGAAGGCCGCGCGCGCCGGCGCCCATGGCTGCGACCATGCGATCGTCTACACCCGCCGGGATTTCGTCGAGGCGGTCCGCGAAATCACCGGGGGCGACGGGGCGCAGGTGATCTACGACGGGGTGGGCAGGGCGACGTTCGACGAGTCCTTGGAAGCGCTCGCCATGCGCGGCCACCTGGTGAGCTACGGCAGCGCCTCGGGGCCGGTGCCTCCGTTCGACATGGCGCGCCTGAGCGCGAAGTCGGCGACGCTGACGCGGCCCGTTCTCTTCCATTACACGGCGGCGCGCGACGAGCTGGAGGAGACGGCGCGCGAGCTCTTCGAGGTGGTCCGCCGCGGTATCGTCAAGATCGAGATCGACCAGACCCATGCGCTGGAGGACGCCGCCGCCGCGCACCGCGAGCTGGAGGCGCGAAGGACGACCGGCTCGACGGTCCTGATCCCATGACCGGCCCCCAAGACACGCCGCCCGCCCGGCCCTGACGCGCCCCTCAGAGGCGGCGTTTCTTAACCGTTCCTTAACCGCATGGCCCGTAAATTCAACGCGTTATGGAGCCAGTGGCGCCGTTCGGCCGGCAAACTCCGGTCGGCCCGACGGCCCGGGGGAAGTAAGAGCGATGTCCGCCGCGCCGCAATCGGACGGCCATTCTCGATCACACGACTTCGACGGCAACCGCAGCCTGCGCGCCCTTCTGCTGCGGCTGGACGGGGTGTCTCCGGCGATCCGATTCGAGGACAACCGGGCGCTGCGGGCCTTTCTGTTGCGCTCGGACCGGGATTCCCTTTCCGAGCGGTTGCTGGCGAACCTCTCCGTCGTGACGCGCGACGTGCTGTTGGCCGGACGCGCGCTTTCCGCGGGCCTTCACGCCTAGGAACAGGACTGCGCGCCGCGGCCGTTCGAGGCCAAACCGCCTTCATCCATTTCAAGACGTCGCCCGAGCGCTAATGCCCTAGCACTAATGCCCTAGCGCTAATGCCCTAGCGCCGCCTTTCCGCGATCAGCAGGATCTGGAGGTCGGCGACGTTGGTGCCGGTCGCGCCCGTGCGCAAGAGGTCGCCTGCGAGCTCCAGGGCGCGGTAGGAATCGTTGTCGTCGAGCAGCGCCGCGGGATCGCCGCCGTGGCGGCGGAGCCGCGCGAGGGTTCCGGGATCGACCAGGCCGCCGGCGGCGTCGGTGGGGCCGTCGCGGCCGTCGGTGCCGCCGCTCAAGAAGACCCACCGGCCCCCAAGCCCGCGTTGTTCCGCCGCCACGGCGAACGCGAGGGCCATCTCCTGATTGCGGCCGCCCCGGCCTCGGCCCTTGAGGGTCACGGTGGTCTCGCCGCCCGCCACCAGAGCGAGCGGGCGCTCGGCCCCGCCGCGGGCGGCCCCGCCCACCGCCGCGGCGAACGACTCCGCCGCCTCGCGCGCCTCGCCCACCAGCCGGTCGTGATGGAGCACGACCGTATAGCCGGCGGCCTCGGCCGCCGCGCTCATCGCCTCGAGGCTCATGGCGTTGCTGCCCACGAGCGTCGCGTCCGCGGCCTCGAAGACGGGGTCGCCCGGCTTCGGCGTCTCCGGCACTTCGCCGGCGATGCCCCGGCTGATGCGGTGCCGCACCGCCGCGGGCACCCGGTCCCACGCGCCGTGGCGGGCGAGCACCTCCTTGGCTTGCGCGTAGGTCGTCGGATCGGGAACGGTGGGCCCGCTCGCGATCGTGCTGAGATCGTCGCCCAGCACGTCCGAAAGGATGAGCGCGTGGAGGTCCGCCGGCGCGGCCAGGCGCGCAAGGCCGCCGCCCTTGAGGCGCGAGAGATGCTTGCGCACGGTGTTCATCTCGGCGATGTCGGCGCCCGAGGCCAACAGCAGGTCGGTGGCGGCGATCTTGTCGTCGAGGCTCAATCCCTCGGCGGGGTAGGGGACCAGCGCCGACCCCCCGCCGCTGATAAGGACCAGGACGAGCTCGCCCTTGCCGGCGTCGGCGACGGTGGCCGCGATCGCTTCCGCTCCCGTCACCCCGGACGCGTCGGGAAGGGGGTGGCCGGCGCCGATGACCTCGAATCGGGGAACAATGGCCACGTTTTCGTAGTTGGTGACGGCGACGCCAGGGGCCTGGAACGGGCCCTCCGGTACGCTGCGCCCTGCCGCCCGCGCCATGGCGCAGGCCGCCTTGCCGAAGGAGACGATGCGAACCTTCGACCAGGGAGCGCCCCGGATGCCGCCCCCCTCCAGGCGGACTTCGAGCCGCCCGTCGCGGTAGGCCAGATTGCGCGCCACCGCGCTCTCGGGGTCGGCGGCAGCGACCCCGGCCCGGAAGAATGCCTCGGCCTCTTTTCGGCGCGCCAGAGCCCAGGAGGGGCGCGCGGAGTGTTGCTTCATGCCTGCTGCTTCCGGCCGGCGAACGTGGGGACGGCGGGTTACCGGAACGCCGCCGCCGGGTCGGCCGACCGCGGGAGGGGGTTGACCGTCACGCCACGCGGTTGGGAGGCGCGTCGCCGGCGAAGAATGCCTTGGCGTTCTCGATAACCTTCATGCCCATGGCCACCCGCGTCTCCTGCGAGGCGCTCCCCAGATGGGGCAGCAGCGCCGCGTTCTCCAAGGACAGCAGCGCCTCCGTCACCTCCGGCTCGCGCTCGTAGACGTCGAGGCCGGCGCCTGCGATGGTGCCGGCCTTAAGCGCCTCGGCGAGCGCCGCCTCGTCGACCACGTCGCCGCGGGCGGTGTTGATCAGGAACGCGCCCGGTTTCATCATCTTGAGCCGCTCGGCGTTGATGAGGTGGCGCGTCTCCGGCAACGCCGGGCAGTGCACGGAGACGAAGTCGGCCTCGGCGAGCACCGCCTCGACCGAGTCGCGCGGCTCGCCGCCGACGGCCTTCACCTCCGCCTCCGGGGGCGGGTAGGGATCGTGGTAGATCACCTTCATGCGGAAGCCGTGATGCGCCCGGCGCGCGACGGCGCGGCCGATCCGTCCGAATCCCAGAATCCCGAGGGTCTTACCCGTCACCTTTGTCCCAAGCATGTGGGTCGGCCGCCAGCCGGTCCACTCGCGGGCGCGCAGCTGGCGCTCTCCCTCGCTGGTGCGCCGCGCCACCGTGAGCAGCAGCGTCATGGCGATGTCCGCCGTGCAGTCGGTGAGCACCTCGGGCGTGTTGGTGACCACGAGCCCGAGCTGCTTGGCGGCGTCCACGTCGATGTTGTTGTAGCCGACCCCGAAGTTGCCCAGCAGCTTCGCGCGCAGAGGCTCCGCGCTCATCACCTCGGCGGTGACCTTGTCGGTCACCGTGGAAAAGAGGGCGTCGGCCGCAGACAGCGCCTCCATCAGCTCGGCGGCGCTCAGCGGCCGGTCGTCCGCGTTCAACGTCGCGTCGAAAAGCTCTGTAGCCGTCTCCTCACACGCTTGGGGCCACCTGCGAGTGAGGACGACCTTCGGCTTCGCCATCACCTCGCCTGCGCGGTCTTGATCTCCACCGGCTCAGCCGCGGATCGCCAATACTCGCTCGCCGCGCCGATGCCGCTGCCTGGCTCGACGTCGATGCCGATGTCGCGCATGGCCATTTCCGCGCCGGTGATCGCGCTCGCCAGCATGAGCTCGTTCAGCGCCCCGAGATGGCCGATACGGAAGGCCTTGCCCATAATCTCCATCAGCCCGGCGCCGAGCGACAGGTTGTACCTGTGGAAGGCGAAGCTGATCACCTGCCTGGCGTCGAAGCCTTCGGGCACGAAGATGCCGCTCACCGTGTCGGACTCCCACTTCGGCTCCTTGGCGACGAGCTTGAGGCCCCAGCCTTCCTTGACGGCGCGGCGCACGCCCTCGGCCAGCCGGTTGTGGCGAGCGAAGACGTTCTCCAGCCCCTCCCCAAGAAGCATGTCGACCGCCACGCGCAGGCCGCGCAGCATCTGGGTCTCCGGCGTATAGGGGAAGATGCCCTCGGTGGCGGTCTTCGCGAAGTCGTCGAAGTCGAAGAAGCAGCGCTTGAGCTTGGCCTCCTTGTGGGCCTCCATCGCCTTCTCGCTGGCGCAGACCATGCCCAGGCCCGCCGGCAGCATGAATCCCTTCTGCGAACCGGCGACGGCGAGGTCGATCCCCCACTCGTCCATGCGGAAGTCGATGCTGGCGATGGAGCTGATGCCGTCGACGAAATAGAGCGCCGGGTGGTTCAAGTCCTTGAGCATCTTGCCGAAGACGGCGCAATCGCTCGTCACGCCCGTGGCCGTCTCGTTCTGACAGACGAAGATCGCCTTGATCTCGTGATCCTTGTCGGCGGCGAGGATGTCGTGGTAGCGCTCCGGCGGGGTGCCTTCGCCCCATGCGACGTCGATGTTGACGACGTCGAGCCCCAGGCGCTGGCACATGTCGACCCACAAATAGCTGAACCGGCCGAACTGCGACATGACCACCTTGTCGCCGGGCGACAGCGTGTTCTCCACCGCCGCCTCCCAGCCGCCGGTCCCCGACGCCGGGAAGATATACATCTGGCCCGTTTCGGTTTTGAAGATCTTCTTCAGGTCCTTGTAAAGCGGGACTGCGAGGTCAGCAATGTGCGGGCCGCGATAATCCTCCATCGGACAGTGGATGGCGCTCAGGATTTCGTGCGGGACGTTGGTCGGCCCGGGAACAAACAAATGATGGTAGCCAGACACGTGCCTACCCCCCCGTAGTTTCTTGAAAATCAGGGGGCGGAGGATAACGGCATCGCCCCGCCAAAGCAAACCGAAGTCGCCATTTCCCGAGGCTTCGGGCGGTGCCCAGAAAGTGGCGCGGCGGCCCGCCTTCGGCGGGGACACGAACGCAGGCGGCATGAGGTTACGGATAAGCAGAAAATAATAAGACCATGACGGCAGATTCGGAACGAGCGACCCAAAAGACGCGGCAATTCGGCATAAGGCAGAAGCCCAACAGACAGGAAAGACTAGCCTGTATAGGGTAATTTTTCCAAATGAACGATAAATATTATACAGTATTGCTTGAAAGAATATGATTTCATTATTTGTCTCTTAACGAGCGTCTTGTATCGTCGGCAGAACACAGCCCGTTCCGGCGCGAGCACAGAGGGAGGACGTATCGGAATGGTGGTGAAGTCAGAGAGGAAGGCGCCATCGCCGGCGCGAACGGCGAGGGGGGTCGACCCCTTGCGTCGGCTATGGGGCTGCCGCACGGGCGCGGGCATGGTCGAGTTCGCCTTGGCGGCACCAATCCTGTTGATGGCGATGGCCGCCGTCATCGAATTCGCGATGGTCGTGGGTATGAACGCCCTGCTCGCGGGGGGCGTGCGCGAGGCCGCGCGGTCGGACCTCGAAGACTCCGCCGCGGGCGGAGTCACCCGCGAGGAGCGGATCGCGCGACGGATTGGCGAATACGCGTTCGGCATCCTCAACGCCAGCGGGGGGGTCACCGTCTCGACCAAGGTGTACGATCGCATCGACCAGATCGGGAGGCCGGAGCCCTTCTCCGATTCGGGCCCTGCCAACGGGGCCTACGATCCGGGCGAAGAGTTCGTGGACGTGAACGGCAACGGCCGGTGGGACAGCGACGCGGGGAGGGACGGACCCGGCGGGGCCGGCGACATGGTCGTCTACACCGCATCGGTCGACTGGCCGCTGCTGACGCCGCTCCTGGACATGGTCATCGGCACCGACGGCAAGATCGTGCTTCTGGCTAGACTGGTGGTGCGGAACGACGCCGAAAACCTTGCCGAAAA
>JAZGAE010000023.1:0-22556 GCA_036475545.1 Alphaproteobacteria bacterium | reverse complement strand
ACCGGTATGCAGCTTGAGCCATTCCTCGCATTTCGACGAATATTGGCCACTGCCGGCGAGCTCGCGGCTTGCGAGGACATCGAGCAAATATGTTTGCTCGCGCCCCGACAGGTATGGGCGATTGAATTGAATCCCCGGCGTCATTTAATCGATTCAACCAAGCATCGAACCGTTTAATGAAAACTTCCCCGCGCGCCGATTCGCTCAGTAGGAAACCGAAAATCGATTCGGCGGCCGGGCAACACGTGCCGAGAGCGATATATACCGCGCCGCCAAGCTCCTGATCCAGTAGCGTGGCCCGGACGCGCCCATCTACGGCGCCATCGGGCCGATGAGCCGCTAGCGGCCGGGCGATCACGGGAGCAAGATGGCGGACCGCATGAACACGACCTCTGCCCGCCCTGTCGCCCCCGCCGCCGGTGACCGCGAGCGTCACCCCGCCGGTGAGGCCGACGAGATCCTGCTGGTCTACGACTGGCAATGCCCCGCTTGCGACACCTACTGCCGTTCCGTGCGCGTTCCCCGGTCCGTCGGCAGGCTGCGCCTCGTCAATGCGCGCGAGGCGAGCGCCGTGATGGAGGAGATCACCGAGGCCGGGCTCGACATCGACCAAGGGATGGTCGTGAAGCTGGGCGGACAGCTTCATTACGGCAGCGACGCGATCCATGCCCTCGCGCTCGTCGGCAGCCGGTCCGACCTCTTCAACAAGCTCACCCATTACGTTTTTCGGTCCAAGACGGTGTCGCATGTCCTCTATCCCGGCCTGAGGACGTGTCGAAACCTTCTCCTGAAGGCGATGGGCAAGACCAAGATCAACAACTTGGGCGTCGAGGGAAACGACCGCTTCTAAGGAAAGCAATCGCGGACCAGCGGGCCCGGTCCGCTTTGCCACGGGCGTGCGGGGCCCGCGGGCCGGCGGCGAGTGCGAGCGGGCCGACGCGCTGGCCGCGCCCGGCGACATGGAGGGCCGGAAGGCGGGGCTGAAGCCGCGCTTCGGCACCGTTTGAGTCAGCGGCCCCGTAAAATGCCCATAGACGGGTGGGGCGGTCGGCAGGCGCCTACCCCATCCCTATGCCCTCTCGCGCACCAGCGCGGCGGGCGGGACTTCCAACGGATCTTCCTGGTTTGCCTGGCAGTTAGCCCAATGACTGTCGCAACCCCGCGCCTAAAATCGACTTGGCAACCTGCGACTGCTACAATTATTTGAGAGGATCTCCTCCTCGCAAAAGGCAGCAACGGGAGTTGCTGCTGGGACCGTGCCAAGGCTCAGCAATGGAGTTTTTCCTCTTTTGGGTCTTTCTAGGCATCGTAGTCGCCCTTATCGCTCGTAGTAAGGGTCGATCCGGTTTGGCATGGTTTTTCTATGGCTTTCTAATCTGGCCCGTCGCGCTCGTGCATGTTTTGGTGGCCGGACGCGACGTCAAAAATCTCGAATTCAAACAGATTGCCGAAGGGGCATCCAAGAAGTGCATCTACTGCGCGGAAGTCATAAGAGCCGAAGCAACGATTTGCCGGTATTGCAGACAGTCACAAGCGCCAGCCAAAGCTCCCGACCGCGAAATAAATAGGCTCACAGCTGAGGGTGGGGCCGTTCCATCTCCGTCCGTAAGGGAGCATGAAGCCCCGAATCTCGGGGCCGTAGCCAAAGCGGCAGGGGGACAGCCCACTGAGCCGCAAAGCGTGTCTTCGGCGCGTGGAACGGATGAAACGCCGACTGCGAAGCGCTCACACGGGACAAATTTCGTCGGCGCTCTCTTAGTACTGATAGTTGCTAGTGCCTTCGGGCTCGTTGCCTACACGATTTGGAATAGTGCCGGTAAATCCAATGGCGGGCCCCCCACGTCCGCACCCGCTGACATCGGCGAGGTCGAGCCGGGAACAGATGACGCTCCGCTCACAGCCGACTATGGCACGGCCAAAGAGGAACCACTGCAAACGGGATTTGTGCGGCTCATGCAGGAACTGCTAGCCGAACTGGGCTACGATCCTGGTCCCGCCGATGGCATCCTTGGTGAGCGGACGGTTGCAGCGGTGAAGGCATACCAGCGCAATGCTGGGCTTACTGTAGATGGACAAATCACTGAATTGCTTTTTGCTTATGCCATCGAGGAAAAGGCGATGAGGACTATGCCGGAGCGAGAGGCTCTTGAGAAAGTGATCCCATCTAGCGGCAGGGAAGCCAGGGAATCGCCCGCAGACCAGGCAGAGGCTGCGCTAGCCCCAAAGCAGGGGACCTATGAGGATGTTAACCGCTACGCGAGTCGTTACGAGGAAATGGAGCGCTACGCGCAGAGCCTGACGGAAGTACAGTTCGATAGCTGGGCAGCATACCTTAAGGGCAGAACCGTTTTGTGGACCGGCATCGTGGTGGACATGGAGACCAAATGGATTAGCGACGACATGGAAGTCATGGTCGACATGGACAATACGGGCGTGCAGGACGTTTATTTCGATGTTCCGCCTGGAATGGGGAGATATCTTCATAAGGGCCAGACGATCACGTTCAAGGGTCGCATAAAAAACGTTATCAACACGCTGGGTCTTTTCCAAATCACTCTGGAACACGTGGATATCGAATAGCGGACGTGACCTCCGATCTCGACATCTACCGCGCTGCCCAGGCCCTGATTAAGCAGCACGGCGAGGACGCGACTATTCATGCCGCGATGCGGGCCAGCGAGCCGCTAGCGCCCGGCGACATGGAGGGGCGTGCGGTGTGGATTGGGATCGTGAGGGCGGCGAAGGAGCTGCTCGACGAGCGGCCGCCCGGCGATGGCGAGGCGGTTCATTGAGGGCTAGCCCGGATCGGGGCTTTCCTTACCAAGCGCGCCGTTACCTCCGCCGTTACCTTTGAAAGACCAAGGGCCTAGCCGTTTCCGGCCAAGCCCTTGAAAAGATTGGGGGGCGCACGGGGATTCGAACCCCGGACCCGCTGATTAAGAGTCAGCTGCTCTACCAACTGAGCTATGCGCCCGCGAAGCGCTCGCGTCACGAGCGCATATAGCAAAGGGAGTCCCGTTTGTCGATACGGGGGGCCCGGCGCGCCTTCAGCCCTGCTCGACGAACCAGCGGCGGCCGATGTGCAGGTCGCGGTGAATGTAGACGCCGATCACCAGCCCGAAGCCGATGAGGGTCGTCAGCATCGCCGTGCCGCCGTAGGAAATCAGCGGCAGCGGCATCCCGACCACCGGGATCAGCCCCATCACCATGGCGATGTTCAGGAACACGCTCAGGAAGAAGGCCATGGTCAGCCCCATCGCCAGCAACCGCCCGAACTGGTGGCGGCAGCGCAGCGCGATCGACAGCCCGTAGGCCACCACCAACAGGTAGAGCCCGACCAGCACGAACCCGCCGGCGATGCCGAACTCCTCGGCCAGCATGGTGAAGATGAAGTCGGTCTGCTTCTCGGGCAGGAAGTTGAGGTGGCTCTGGGTCCCCTGGAGGAAGCCCTTGCCAAGGACGCCGCCGGAGCCGAGCGCGATCTTGGATTGCAGGATGTGGTAGCCCGCGCCCAGGGGGTCGCTCTCGGGGTCGAGGAAGGTCAGGATCCGCGTCTTCTGATAGTCGCGCAGGAACTGCCACGCGATCGGCACGGCGACGAGCGAGCCCACGAACACGACGGCGAACTTCCACAGCCGGACGCCGGCGAGGAAGAACAACGCGCCGCCGATGAGCACCAGCAGCGCGGCGGTGCCGAGGTCGGGCTGGCGCAGCACCAGCGCCGCCGGCGCGATCACCAGCACCAGCGGCACCACCAGGTAGGTCGGACGGGCAATATGCTCGAGAGTGAGGCCGTGGAAGTAGCGGGCCAGCGCCAGCACCATCGTCAGCTTCATGAGCTCGGAGGGCTGGACGTTGACGGGGCCGAGGTCGATCCAGCGCTGCGCCCCCATGCCGGTCGTCCCGATCACCTCGACCGAGCCGAGCAGCGCGAGCGAAGCGAAGTAGGCGAGGTAGGCGTAGCGCAGCCACAGCCGGATGTCTATGAGCGCCACGATCAGCATGGCGACGGCGCCGATGCCGAACCTGACCATCTGCCGCGCGGCCCAGGGCTCGAAGCTCCCGTTCGCCGCCGAATAGAGCATGGCGAAGCCGATGCTGGCGATCACGGCCAGCAACAGGACCAGCAGCCAGTTCAGGTCCCGGACCTTGTCCAGCACCTTCATCCGCGGCCGATCCCGCGCCAGGAACACCACGGCCTCAGCCCTCCGCGCGCGAAACCGGGGCCCGGCCGGGCACCCTCGCGAGGGCGGCGGCGGGCGCGCGGCGCTGGGTCTCCAAGAGCACGTCGCGGGCGATGGGGGCCGCCATTTTCGATCCGCCCCCGCCATGCTCGACGACCACCGCGACCGCGTAGCGCGGGGCATCCACCGGAGCGTAGCCCAGGAAGAGCGCGTGGTCCCGCTCCTCCCAGGGCTTGTCCTCGTTCTTGCGGATGCCGGCCAGCCTCTCGGACTTGGTGATGCGGCGCACCTGCGAGGTCCCCGTCTTGCCCCCCATGGCCATGTCGGGCTCGGAAATCCTCGAGCGGTACGCGGTCCCGCGGGGGCTGTTGACCACCGCCTTCATGGCCTTCGTCACCACCGCGAGCGAGGCCTCGGAGACCTCGATCGCCGGGAACTCGGGCTCCGGCCGGGGCGCCGCCTCGCCGGGCTTGACGATGTCGCGGGCCAGGTGGGGGATCACGAGGCGGCCGCCGTTGACGAGGCGCGCCTCAACCGTCGCCAGCTGCAGGGGCGTGGCCAGCACGTAGCCCTGGCCGATGCCGGTCACCAGGGTCTCGCCCTGCTGCCAGGGTTCGTCGATGGTGGCCAGCTTCCACTCGGCCGTCGGCATCAGCCCGTCCTTCTCGCCCGGGAGGTCGATGCCGAGCGCCTTGCCGTAACCGAAACGGGTCGCCATGTCCGCGATGCGGTGGATGCCGACGCGCCGCGCGACGTCGTAGAAATAAACGTCGCAGGACTGCGTGATCCCCGGCACCATGCTCATCCAGCCGTGGCCGCCCCGCTTCCAGCAGTGGAACCGGGCGTTGCCGAGAGTGATGTAGCCGCGGCAAAAGACCCGGTGATACTGGCTCACGATCCCGCTCTCCAGCCCCGCCAGCGCGACCATCATCTTGAAGGTGGACCCCGGCGCGTACTGTCCGCTGATCGCCTTGTTGTGGAGCGGACCCCGCGGATCGGAGACGAGCCGCCGCCATTGGCGTTGGGTCAAGCCCCGGTTGAAGGCGTTGGGATCGAAACCGGGCGTGGAGGCCATGGCGAGGATGTCGCCGGCGTGCACGTCGATCACGACCACTGCGCCGGCTTCAGGCCCAAGCCGCTCGATCGCGTATTTCTGCAGCTCCAGGTCCAAGGTCAGCGCCAGATCCTGTCCCGGACGGCCCGGATCGCGGCTGATCTCGCGGATCACGCGCCCAACCGCGTTGACCTCGACCTGGCTGGTGCCCCCCTTGCCCCTGAGCGCGAGGTCGTAGGTCTTCTCGATCCCGCTCTTGCCGATGCGGAACCCCGGGAGTTCGAGCAGCGGGTTCCCGGTCAACTCGCTTTCGGCCACCGGCGCCACGTAGCCCAGGACGTGGGCGACGCTATCGACGGGGGGGTAATGCCGGGTCTGGCCCACGTCGATCATGACTCCCGGAAGGTCCGGCGCGTTGACCTCGATGCGGGCGACCTCCTCCCAATTCAGGTTCTCGTGGATGGTGACGGGAACGAAGGGCCGCTTGCGGGAGATCTCGCGCAGGATCCGCTGGCGGCTGTGGTCGCCGACCGGCACGATGGCGGAGAAGGCGTCGAGCGTTCCCTCCACGTCCGGCGTCTGCTCCGGAACGATCACGACCCGGTAATTGATCCGGTTGACCGCCATCGGCCGGCCGTGCCGATCCACGATGTGCCCCCGAACCGGCGGCACAAGCCGGAGCGAGATCCGATTCTCGTCGGCCAGCATGGCGTAGTGGTCGGACTGGAGGACCTGGAGGTAGTACATGCGCCCCGCCAGGGCCGAGACCAGCACCAGCTGGCCGCCTCCGAGCAGCGCCGCGCGCCGGGTGAATGCCTTGTAGCGGACGAAATCGCGCTGCATCTCACCCCTGCTGCAGGAGCACCCGCTGGGCGCGGATGAAAAGCCAAGTGAGACAGGGGAAGAGCGCGAGAGTGAGCAGGAACTGGAAGACGACGGGACGCGGGCTGAGGAAAGCCCCAGACAGCCCGGACACGAGGAGCCACGTCCCGGCCGTGGCGCCCGCGGCGATCAGCATGAACCCCCACCACATCACCATGAAGGACTTGCCGAGAAAGAACCGCCGCTGCGCCGACACGATCTCGTACGCCACCAGGAACGCGAGGGCGTTCACGCCCAGCGGCATGCCGGAAAGCACGTCCTGGAACAGGCCGGCGGCGAACACCGCCGGCGCCGGCAAGAAATCGGGGCGAAAGATCGCCCAGTAGTACACGCCCATCAAGGCAAGCGCCGGCGCCACCGACCCCAAGCCCGGGAGGTGCAACGGCACTACCGAGAGGACCACCAGCAGGATGGTGGTCGCGAACGGCAGCAATCTGCGGGCGACGCCGTCAAGCCGATGCCACACGCTCACATGCACGGATCATCCCCCCTCTTCCCGAAGCCGGGGCGGCGCGAGGATGCCTTCGAGGCCGAAATCGACGACGCGCACGTATTCGAGGCGGTCCCAATGGACGTAAGGCTGAACGCGGATCTCGGACGCACTGACCGAGGCGACGGTCCCCACCGGCAACCCCGGCGGGAAAGCGCCGCCGTGCCCCGAGGTCACGATGCGGTCGCCGGGCGAAACGCGCGCATCGTTGCCGTAATGGACGAGGCCTGGGCGGTCCGAGTTGTCCCCGGCAAGGATGGCGCGATCTCGGGTCGATGCGACCACGACGGGAATGCGCGAGTTCAGGTCGGTGATGAGCAGGATCCGGGCCGAATGCTCGCCCACCGAGGCGACGCGGCCCACGAGCCCGTGGCCGGTGATCACGGCCTGACCCTTCCTCACGCCGTCGCGGGCGCCGCTGCCCACCAGCACGCTGCGCACGAACGCGCCGCCCGAGTCGGCGATGACGCGGGCGGAGACGAAGCTGACCGTCGCTCCCGGCACGACGTTGAGAAGTTCGCGCAGCGTCCTGTTCTCGGCCTCGAGCCGACGCGCCACTTGCTGCCACTGCAGCAGGCGCTCGTTTTCCTCGTGCAGGCGGGCGTTCTCAGACCTGAGCGCCACGGCCTCCTGGATGCGCCCCGCAAACTCGGACACGGCGGCAGCGGGCCGGGACAAGGCGTCGAGGAGGGGCGCGACGGCGTCGGTCGTGACCGTCCGCATCCGCTCCACCAGGACCATGTCCGCCTTGCCGAGCATCATTAGCCCGAAGGAGGCCCCGACAAGGGCAAGGAAAGCGAACCGCTGGACAAAAGCCTTGAGCGGCGCCGCGAACCGCAGGACCGATCCGGTGCGCTGTTTCAACGTCCCCCTTCCGTCTCACCGCCCGGCGACCCGATGGAACCCCGCCGGGACGGGCCATGTCGCTCCCGTCAGTAGGCTCTGATGAGAACGGTCTTCAACACATTCATCTCCTCGAGGCACCGCCCGGTGCCCAGGGCGACGCAAGAAAGCGCGTCCTCCCCGATCGAGACCGGTAGCCCCGTGGCATGGCGCAGCACGTAGTCGAGGTTGCCGAGAAGCGCGCCGCCGCCGGTCAGCACGATGCCCTTGTCGACGATGTCCGCCGCGAGCTCCGGCGCGGTATGCTCGAGCGCCACCTTCACCGCCTCGATGATGGCGCCGACCGGCTCGGCCAGGCTCTCGGCGATCTGCCGCTGACTGATGATCAGTTCCTTGGGCACGCCGTTCATCAGGTCGCGGCCCTTGATCTCCATCACCTTGCCCTCGCCGTCCTCGGGCGGGCAGGCGGTGCCGATCTGCGTCTTGATGCGCTCCGCGCTGCCCTCGCCGACGAGAAGATTGTGGTGGCGCCGGATGTACGCGATGATGGCTTCGTCCATCTTGTCGCCGCCGACTCTGACAGACCGCGAGTACACGATTCCGCCAAGCGACAGCACCGCGACCTCGGTAGTGCCGCCGCCCACGTCGACGACCATGGAGCCGGTCGGCTCCGTCACCGGCAGACCCGAGCCGATCGCCGCCGCCATCGGCTCTTCGATCAGGAACACCCGCCGGGCGCCCGCGGCCTCCGCCGATTCCTGGATGGCGCGCCGCTCCACCGCGGTCGACCCTGAAGGCACGGCGACGATCACCTGCGGGCTGACGAAGGTGCGGCGGTTGTGCACCTTGCGGATGAAGTGCTTGATCATCTCTTCCGCCACCTCGAAATCGGCGATGACGCCGTCGCGAAGGGGCCGGATGGTATGGATGTTTCCCGGCGTGCGGCCGAGCATCATCTTCGCCTCGTCGCCGACGGCCAGGACCTGTTTCTTGCCCTTGACCTCGACCATGGCGACGACCGAAGGCTCGTTGAGCACGATGCCCCGCCCCTTGACGTAGACGAGCGTGTTGGCGGTGCCCAGGTCGATCGCCATGTCGGCGGAGAGCCAACCCAGCATTCTCGAGAACATCTTCTGTTACCCCGTTGAATCCGTGGCGCCCCGGCGCCGGACGGGCCCGGGCGCCCCGGCAGCGGCTGCCGCTGCGGGCGGGTGGCGGGACCATCTGGAGAAAGCCCGCGCGGTCATGCCGAAAGCGCCGCCGGAGCCGTCTTTTCGCGCTTGATGAGCAGCTTGTTGAGCGCGTTCACGTAGGCGCGCGCCGAGCCCACCACGGTGTCGATGTCGGCGCCCTGGCCGTTCACCATGCGGCCGTTCTCCTCCAGCCGCACCGTGACCTCGGCCTGGGCGTCCGTGCCCTCGGTGACGGCGTGCACCTGGTAAAGCTGCAGTGTCACGTCATGGGGGAACAGCTGCTTGATGGCGTTGAACGTGGCGTCGATCGGCCCCTTGCCGGTCGCGGTCGTGGATTTGACCTCGCCGTCGATCTCGAGCTCGAGTTCCGCCGTCTGCGGGCCCTCGGAGCCGCAAGCCACGCGCAGCTTGCGGAACTTGATGCGGGCGTTGTCGCGGACCACCTCGTCGTCCACGAGAACCACGATGTCCTCTTCGAAGACTTCCTTCTTCTTGTCGCCCAATTCCTTGAAGCGGCGGAACGCATCCTCGGCCTCCTCCGCACTCAGGTCGTAGCCCAGCTCCTTGAGCTTCTCGTTGAAGGCGTGGCGGCCCGAATGTTTGCCCAGCACGATCTTCGACTGGGTGAGCCCCACCGACTCCGGGGTCATGATCTCGTAAGTGCCGGCGTGCTTCAGCACGCCGTCCTGGTGGATTCCCGCCTCATGGGCGAAGGCGTTGGCCCCCACGATGGCCTTGTTGGGCTGCACCACGAACCCGGTCACGGTGGAGACGAGGTGCGAGGCCCGCATGATCATCTCGGTCTTGACGCCGGTGGAATAGGGCATCAGGTCGTTACGGGTCTTCAGCGCCATGACGACCTCTTCCATCGCGGCGTTGCCCGCGCGCTCGCCGAGGCCATTGATGGTGCACTCGACCTGCCGCGCGCCGGCCTGCACCGCGGCGAGCGAATTGGCCACGGCCAATCCCAAGTCGTTGTGGCAGTGGACCGAGATCACGGCCTTGTCGATGTTGGGCACCCGCTCGAACAGCATGGCAATGAGCGCCGCGAACTCCTCCGGTATGGCGTAGCCCACCGTGTCGGGGATGTTGATGGTCTCGGCGCCCGCGTCGATGGCGGCCTCGACGCAGCGGCAGAGAAAGTCTCGCTCGGTGCGCGAGCCGTCCTCGGCGCTCCACTCCACGTCGTCGGTGAAATTGCGCGCAAGCGTCACGCTGTCGTGGATGGCCTCGAGCACCGAGTCCGGCCCCATCTTGAGCTTGTACTTCATGTGCAACGCGCTGGTGGAGATGAAGGTGTGGATGCGCTTGCGCGTGGCGGGCCGAAGCGCCTCCGCGGCGCGCTCGATGTCCTTGGGCACCGCCCGCGCCAGTCCGCAGACGGCCGGCCTGGTGACCTTCTCGGCGACGCCCCGGACGGCCTCGAAGTCCCCGTTCGAGGCGATGGGGAAGCCCGCCTCGATGACGTCGACGCCCATCTCCTCGAGCACGGCCGCGATGCGCAGCTTCTCGCCCAGCGCCATCGACGCGCCCGGCGACTGCTCGCCGTCGCGCAGCGTGGTGTCGAAGACGATGACCCGGTTGTTGTCAGTACTCATGCTCATCGTTCGAAGTTCCTTTGCAAGAGACGAAGGCTGTTACGGTTCGGCTGGCCCCTGAACAAGCGGCCCCATTTGGTGGGCGACGTTCAGGGGCTGGTAAGTCGAACAGCCCCGTCACCGCAAAGGCGGAGAGCGGCGCACGAAAGGACGAGACGCAGGGATAAGGACCTTGCGCCGAGCCACGCCGGCGGCCCGGCCAAACGGTTCCATGCTGGCAATGAAGACCATCCTTGCCCGCTCTTCCGTCCCGAGAAGCGCCAAATCAGTATGGCGAAACGTTCATCAAACCTTGATTAATCATGGTTAACATCGGGTGAACATTTCCGCCCATATATATGGTGTAGGGCGGACGTGGTTAACACCGTATCTTTACTGGCTTTTGCCCCCGCACCGCAACGCTTTTGTCCCCCTCGCCACCGCGGTCAGGGCCCATCTCCTTGGGATCGAGGCGGGCTTGGCCGGACCCGGGCCGGCGCCGCGAGGCATCCTTCGCCAAGGGGCCGTCGATGCAACCGAGACGGGGTCAGTTCTTGGACTTATCCACCAGGGCCTTTTCCGAGATCCACGGCATCATGGCGCGCAGCTTCTCGCCCACCTCCTCGATGGGGTGCTCGGCGGCGCGCCGGCGCATGGCCTTGAAGGAGACCTGGCCGGTCTGGTTCTCCATCACCCACTCGCGGGCGAAGCGCCCAGACTGGATCTCCTCCAGGATCCTCTTCATCTCCGCCTTGACCTGATCGTCGATGATGCGCGGGCCGCGGGTCATGTCGCCGTACTCGGCGGTGTTGGAGATGGAGTAGCGCATGTTGGCGATGCCGCCCTCGTAGATCAAATCGACGATCAGCTTGACCTCGTGGAGGCACTCGAAATAGGCCATTTCCGGCGCGTAGCCGGCCTCGACCAGGGTCTCGTAACCGGCCTGGATCAGGGACGTCAGCCCCCCGCACAACACCACCTGCTCGCCGAAGAGGTCGGTCTCGCACTCCTCGCGGAAGGTGGTCTCGATGATGCCGGCGCGCGCGCCGCCGATGGCGGACCCATAAGAGAGCGCGATCTCATGGGCGTTGCCGGAGGCGTCCTGGCCCACCGCCAAGAGACACGGCACGCCGCCGCCCGCCTGGTACTGGGCGCGCACCGTATGGCCCGGCCCCTTGGGCGCGATCATGAACACGTCCAGGTCCGGCCGCGGCTCGATGAGCCGGAAATGAATGGAGAAGCCGTGGGCGAAGCCGAGCGCCGCGCCCTTCTTCAGGTTGCCGGCCAGCTCGGCGCGATAAAAATCGGCCTGCAACTCGTCGGGAATGAGGACCACGATCACGTCGGATTGTCTGGCCGCCTCGGCCGGGGTCATCAGCTCGAAATTCGCCGCCTCCGCGTGCTTCCTGTTGGCCGTTCCCTCGGGTTCGCAAACGACGACGTTCCCGGCGCCGCTGTCACGCAGGTTGAGGGCGTGGGCGTGGCCCTGGCTGCCGTACCCGATGATGGCGATTTTCTTCTTCTTGATCAGGTCGACGTCGGCGTCGCGATCGTAATAGACGCGCATGATTCCTCCCGGTCGAATTCGAATCCACAACGGCGCGCGGCCGCCCCGATACCTACATGGGCTTGGGACCGCGCGCAATAGCGACGACGCCGGTACGGCAGACATCGACGAGCCCCAAGGGCGTCATGAGATCTATGAAGGCGTTGAGCTTGTCCGTCGAGCCGGTCATCTCGAAGACGAAGGACTCGATCGTGCTGTCCACGACGCGGGCGCGGAAGATGTCGGCGATGCGCAAGGATTCCACGCGCTTCTCGCCCGTGGCGGTGACCTTGATCAGCGCCAGCTCGCGCTCCACGTGGGGCCCCTCCTCGCTCAGGTCGGAGACCCTGTGGACCGGCACCACGCGGCCGAGCTGGGCCTTGATCTGCTCGATGATCATGGGTGTGCCCGAGGTCACGATGGTGATCCGCGACAGGTGCTCCTCGGGGTCGACCTCGGCCACGGTGAGGCTCTCGATATTGTAGCCGCGCCCCGAAAACAGGCCAATGACCCTGGCGAGCACGCCGGGCTCGTCGTCGACCAGGGTCGCGATGATGTGTCTCTCGACTTTCTCCTCGGACATGGCTTCACACCTTCACTGAAACCGCCTTCGCGGCGGCTCTCAAGAGACGAACTGCCCTGAGGGGATGTAGCGGCGCCTCGTGCCTATCCCCGGGAGGCGGGTTAGACGAGTACCATTCCCTCTTCCGAGACCGGCTTTTCGGCCTTGTCCCCGGGGCCGAGGAGCATTTCGTTGTGGGCGGCGCCGGACGGAATCATCGGGAAGCAGTTCTCCATGGGTTCCACGACCACGTCGGCGATCACGAGCCGGTCGACCTCGATCATCTCCTTGATCAGGTCGTCGACCTCGCCCGGCTTGGTGGCCCTGAGCCCCACGGCACCGAAGGACTCCGCGAGCTTCACGAAGTCGGGCAGCGACTCCATGTAGCTCTCCGAATAGCGGCTGCCATGCAGCAGCTCCTGCCACTGGCGCACCATGCCCATGTACTTGTTGTTCACGATGAACACCTTCACCGGCAGGCGGTACTGCATCACCGTGGACATTTCCTGCATGTTCATCAGGAACGAGGCCTCGCCCGCAACGTCGATCACCAGCGCCTCGGGGTGGGCCACCTGGACCCCCATGGCGGCGGGGAAGCCGAAGCCCATGGTCCCCAGGCCCCCCGAGGTGACCCAGTGGTTGGGCTGCTCGAACCCGATGTACTGCGCCGCCCACATCTGGTGCTGGCCGACCTCGGTGGTGAAGTAGACATCGCGGTCCTTGGTGAGCTCGTAGAGCCGCTGGATCGCATACTGCGGCTTGATGACCTCCTCGCCTTGCTCGTAGTGCAGGCAGTCGCGGGCGCGCCAGCCGTCGATCTTCTTCCACCACGCCTCCAGCGCCTTGGCATCGGGGCGGTACTGCTTCGCCCGCCAGACCTTGAGCAGGTCCTCGAGCACATTGGCCACGTCGCCGACGATGGCAATGTCCACCGCGACGTTCTTGTTGATCGAGGAGGGGTCGATGTCGATGTGTATCTTCTTCGAGCGCGGGGCGAAGTCGGACAGCTTGCCCGTCACCCGGTCGTCGAACCGCGCCCCCACCGCGATTATGACGTCGCTGTCGTGCATGGCGAGGTTCGCCTCATAGGTGCCGTGCATGCCCAGCATGCCCACGAACTGCCGATCGCTCGCAGGGAAGCAGCCGAGCCCCATCAGCGTGTTGGTGCACGGAAACCCGGTGAGGCGGACGAGCTCGATGAGCAACTGCGAGGCCGCCGGGCCCGAATTGATGATGCCGCCGCCGCAGTAGAAAATCGGCCGCTTGGCCGAAGCCATGAGCGCGGCCGCCTCCTCGATGCGGTGGAGGTCGCCCTTGGTTTGCGGCCGGTAGCTCTTGTGGCCGTCGGTCTTCGGCTTATAGGTCCCGGTCGCCATCAGCACGTCCTTCGGCAGGTCGACCACCACCGGTCCCGGCCGCCCGGTGCGGGCGACGTAGAACGCCTCGTGAATGACGCGCGAAACCTCGTTCACGTCCTTCACCAAGTAGCTGTGCTTGGTGACCGGGCGCGTGATACCCAGCGTGTCGGCCTCCTGGAAGGCGTCGTTGCCGATGAGGTGAGTCGGCACCTGGCCCGTCAGGCAAACGAGCGGGATGCTGTCCATCATGGCATCGGTGAGGCCGGTAACGGTGTTCGTTGCGCCCGGCCCCGAAGTCACCAGGACCACGCCCACCTTGCCGGTGGAGCGGGCGAACCCTTCGGCGGCGTGAACCGCCCCCTGCTCGTGCCGAACCAGGATGTGGCGCAGGGCGTTCTGCTGGAAGAGCGCGTCGTAGAAGGGCAGTACGGCGCCGCCGGGATACCCGAAAACGATGTCGGATCCCTGATCGAGCAGGGCCTTGATGACCAATTCCGATCCGGTCATCTGCGTGTGTCGCATGTCTCCACCCTCTCGCTCGTCACGGCTGGCCTCTCGCTCGTCACGGCTGGCGATCCACTCCGAATCGCGCTCCGCCACCCGCCCGGAAACCCAAGCGATCCCGCCCCGAAGCGGGACGCCGACCCCCGAGGCCGCAGCGAAAACTAGTCGCTCAGTCCTCCGGGGTCAATAGAGGCCGGACAATGAATGAAAAGATTTGCCCCTTTAAACTTTCCGAATATTGCGTAGGAATACGGTGCGCCCCGGGCATCTGATGGCGGAACCAGGTGACTTGGCGCTTGGCGTAACGCCGCGTCGATTGCCGGGCGAGTGTCAACGCCGCATCCAGCGTGACGTGCCCGTGGAGGTAACGGCGCAGCTCCGGGACACCGACCGCCTTCATGGCGGGAAGGGCAGAATCCAGGCCGAGCGCGTCGAGACTCCGAACCTCTTCCACCACGCCCATCTCCACCATGTGGGCGAATCGCCGGTCGCAGGCGGCATACAGCTCGGCCCGCGGCGGATCGAGCACCAGCACGCCATAGCGCAGCGAGAGGGCCGCTTCCGGGTCGCTGTCTTCGGCCGGGCTCTCCTGCCAATCGGCCAGCGACCGGCCGGTGGCGGCGACGACCTCGTAGGCCCGGATGAGACGCTGGGGGTCGCTCTGCCTCAGCCGCGCCGCCATGACCGGGTCCAGACGGCCGAGTTCGGCGTGGAACTTCTCGGGCCCGAGGCGCTCGTGAAGCGCGATCGCGGCGGCCCGCGCGGCCTCTGGGATCTCCGGCACCGGGGCGAGGCCCTCCATCAGGGCCTTCAGATACATCCCCGTTCCGCCGACCAGGATGGGCAGCCGCCCGGCCTCGGCAGCCGCCGCGATCTCCCCGAGCGCGAGCGCCCGCCACCGGCCGGCCGAGCACGGCTCGCTCGCCGGCATCACGCCATAGAGACGGTGCGGCGCGCGGGCCATGTCGTCGGCCGAGGGCCGCGCGGTCAAAATCTCGAGCTCCCGGTACAGCTGCATGCTGTCCGCGTTGACCACGACGCCGTCGAACGCCTCGGCCACGGCGAGCGCAAGGGCCGACTTGCCGCTGGCGGTGGGCCCTCCGATCACCAGGACGGGTCGGGTCGGCGGCGTCGACCTCGCCGGGTTCCTCGCGCGCCGGCGTGCGCCGGGCCGCGGCGAGGGCCCGGCGGGCCGGCCCTGCTTGCCGCCATCGCCCACAGCCACCAAGATGTCGTCATGCGGCATGTTCTGACCCTGATCGTCGATCCCGAAAGAGCCGCTCTTCAGGATAGCATCGTCGACGCCGCCCGGTCCGCCCTTGGCGCGCTTGGCGCGCGCGTCGCGCCGCCGGACTGGCTGGCGCGGGATACCGCCTGCGATCTCGTCTTCACGCCGCCGGACCCGGAGCCCTTCGATCCCCAGCGGGCCGAGGCCGCCGTGCGCCAAGTCGTGGCGGACGCGACCGTGGACGTGGTGGCCCAAGGGTGCCAAGGCAGGCGCAAGCGGCTGCTCATCGCCGACATGGACTCGACCGTCATCGAGAACGAGATGCTCGACGAGATCGCAGCCCAAGCCGGCCTGCTGGACGAGGTCGCGCCCTTGACCGTCCGCGCCAACGCCGGCGAGATCGATCACGCGGCGGCGCTCCGCCGGCGCGCCGCGTTCCTCGAGGGGATTCCCGCCTCCCTGATCGATCACGTCCGCGAGGCGATTCGCATCACCGCCGGCGCGGCGGCGCTCATCGCCACGATGCGGGCCAACGGCGCCCACACGGTGCTGGCCTCCAGCGGCCTCGTCGCGTTCACCTCGTATGTGCGCGACCTTCTCGGATTCCATGAGCACGCGGGCAACGATGTCGAGATCGACGGCGGCAGGTTCACCGGGCATCTTCGACCACCGGTCCTGGACGGTGAGGCGAAGGCCGATCTGCTGCGCGGCATCGCTCGCTCCCAGGGGCTGGCGCTTCAGGAAACACTCGCCGTCGGCGACGGCGCGAACGACATGCCGATGATCGCCGTGGCCGGCCTCGGCGTCGCGTTCCGGGCGAAACGCAAGGTGCGCGAGGCGGCGGCGGCCCGGATCGACCACGGGGACCTCACCGCGCTCCTTTATCTGCAGGGCTACAGGGCCGAGGACGTCATCGGCTGAGCGGCCCGCCCCGTCGGGCAGGCGGCGATCCGCCTCGCCACGCCTTCACCAACGATCCACGGCCCATGCACCAGGGAACCGGCTGGATCCTTGGGGCTCGCCCAACCGGCCGGCCCTCCATCCCGCAGGCTCGCCAGGAGGCGCTCGCCCGCGGCACAAAATTCCTCCGGCGCAGTCAGTTCAACTTGACCGGATTATGCTTTAGCTCTCCACCACCCGAAGGGGCACGAACGTCAGGTTCCCCTGGCGCTCGACCAGCAGCAGCACCGACTTGCGCCCCGCGTCGCGGGCCCCGGCGATCCTGTCCTCGACGTCGGTCGGGGTGCTGACTTGCTCCTGGCCGACCTCGATGATCACGTCGCCGGCCCGCAGCCCCTTTTCGGCCGCGTCGCTGGCGGCGGTCACGTCTGTGATGAGGACGCCTTCGACGTCTTCGCCAATGTTGTAACGCTGCCGCAGCTCCGGAGTCACCGTGGACAGCGTCAGCCCGAGCATTTTGGTACGCTCCGCCGCAACCGCCTCGGCGGGTTGTTCGGCCTCCGCCACCTCCTCGAACTTCTCCAGCTCGCCGGTCACAACGTCCAGCGTCACCTCGCGCTCGTTGCGCCAGACCGTGACCTTCGCCGTCTTGCCGATCGCTGTGTCGGCGACGATGCGCTGGAGGGCCCGCGAGTCGTCCACCGGCCTGCCGTCGAATTCCAGGATCACGTCGCCGGCCTCCATCCCGGCCTTGGCGGCGGGCTGCCCTTCGTTGACCTTGGCCACCAGGGCCCCGCGCGGCTCTTCCAACCCGAGGCTTTCGGCGATCTCGTCGGTCACGGCCTGGATGCGCACGCCCAGCCAGCCGCGGCGCGTGCGGCCGAACTCGCGGAGCTGCCCGATCACCGGTTGCGCCAGGTTGGACGGGATGGCGAATCCGACGCCGATGTTCACGCCTGTGGGGGAAAAGATAGCGGTGTTGATGCCGATCACGTCGCCATTCATGTCGAACATCGGCCCGCCGGAATTGCCCTTGTTGATCGACGCGTCGGTCTGGATGAAGTCGTCATAGGGGCCGGCCCTGATGTCCCGGTGATGGGCGGAGATGATGCCCGCGGTCACGGTGACGCCGAGGTTGAAGGGGTTCCCGATGACCATGATCCAGTCGCCGACGCGGGTCGCGTCCGAATCACCGAATTTTACGAACGGCAGCGGTTTCTCCGACTTCACCTTGAGCAAGACGAGATCGGTCTTGGCGTCACGCCCGACGATCTCGGCCTCCAGACGCGTGCCGTCGTCCAGAGTGACGGTGATCTCGTCCGCCTCCCCGATCACGTGGTTGTTGGTCACGATGTAGCCAGACGGGTCGATCACGAAGCCCGACCCCAAGGATGTCTGGCGCCGCGGCGCGTCGGGGCGCAGCTGGCGTTCGAAGAAGTCCCGGAAGAACTCCTCGAACGGGGACCCGGGCGGGAACTCCGGCATGTCCGGCATGACCGGCTGGCGCTCGCGCAAGACCTGGGTCGTCGAAATATTGACCACCGCCGGCAGAAGGCGCTCGGCGAGGTCCGCGAAGCTCTCCGGCACCGGGCGGGCTTGCGCGGCCGTTGCCCCCATCAAGGCGAGCAGAACGAATAAGGTTATGGTCCACCGAACCACGCCCAAGGCGTTGCGGTCCATCGTTACCGTGGGCCGTGCAGCAGCGCCGACGGTGCTCCGAAGGTCCGGTATCGTTCGCAGTATTCGCGTCACAGGTTTCTCCGTTCGCTAAGGTTATTTCCTCAACGTATCCGCTGGCATCGCCGACCCGGACTATCGGGCTTAACCCTCCGGCACGGCCGCACCGGAGCGACCATGGCGTGCCCTAGGCTTGCGGGGCGATGTAATTTCTTTCCGGCGGCAGTTCAACCACCTAGGCGCAGACCCAACTGCCAAAAAATTGTGGTCCAAATAAGGCGGACGTCCGAGCGACCAACCCGCCGTGTCGCCCGCGGCTCGTCTCGCGCGCCGGCCTAGCCCCGAAGCCACCAAACCAGCCCTGTCCCGACAGCCGCGGCCACGAGCCCGACGGTGCGCAAGGATTTCGTCGGCAGCTTGAGAACCTCCGCCATCACCCGTTTCATGCCCTCTGGAAACAGCGCGTAGAGCGCGCCCTCGATGACGAGGACGAGGCCCAAGGCCGTAAACAAATCGGTCATCGGCGCCGGCCGCCGCTCACCGGAGGCGAGCCGGCACGGGTCTTCGTCGCCAACGGCCTCCAGCCAGGGCCACCACTCCGCCTACGGCGTTGTCTCCCGGGGCTTGCCGGTGATGTTGCCAAAGAAGCTGAAGAAGTCGCTGTCCGGCGAAAGCACCATCGTGGTGTCCGGGTCGCTCAAGGCCTCGCGGTAGGCCTGCATCGAGCGATAAAAGGCGAAGAACTCCGGATCCGTGGAGAATGCCTCGGCGTAGATGCGGACCGCCTCGCCGTCCCCGTCGCCCCGCAGGAACTGGGCATCCCTCTGCGCCTCGGCCAGAAGCACCGTGCGCTCGCGGTCGGCGCGCGACTTGATGCGCTGGGAGAGCTCGGCGCCCTGGGCGCGGTACTCGCGGGCCTCGCGTTCGCGCTCGGACTGCATGCGTTCATAGATCTTCTCGCTCACCTGCTCCGGCAGATCGGCGCGCCGGATGCGCACGTCGACGACCTCGATGCCGAACCCGCTGGCCGCGGCGTTCACCTGCTCGCGGATCTCCTCCACGATCTCGGCCCGCTCGGCCGAGAGCACCGAGGCCAGCGTCACTCTGCCGATCACGCGGCGCAGCGCGCCGCTCACGATCGCGTCGAGCCTGTTACGCATTCCCTGTTCCGTCCCTACTTTCTGATAAAAGAGCAGGGGATCGATGATGCGATAGCGGGTGTAGGTGTCGACCACGAGCCGCGCCTGGTCCGCCGCGATGATCTCCTGGGTTGGGGGATCATAGTCCAGTATCCGGCGCTCGTAGAAGATCACACTCTGGACGAAGGGAAGCTTCACGTGAAGCCCCGGCTCGCGGACCACCGCGTCCTCCGTGGAAAACAACTTCTTGGGCGCACCGAACTGGAGCACCAGGGCCTGCTGCGCCTGGTGCACGGTGAAGAGCGCGCTGGAGGCGACGATGACGGCAACGATGAGACCGACGCCGATGGCGCCGAAAAGGTTCTTGCTCATGGGCTCTCCTTCCCACCGGCTCCGCCGGTGCGCCCTCCCGTCCTTCGTTTCTGGATTTCCGGCAGCGGAAGATAGGGAACCACGCCGGTGCCCCCTTGGGCGCCGCTGTCGATGATGATCTTGTTGACGTTGCGCAACACCTCTTCCATCGTCTCCAGATAGATTCGCCTAGTGGTGACTTCCTTGGCGTTCTTGTATTCGTTGTACACCGCAAGGAACCGCTTCGCGTCGCCCGTGGAGCGCGCGACGACCTCCTGCTTATAGCCCTCGGCATCCTGCAATATCCTTTCGGCGTCGCCGCGGGCGCGGGGAATGATGTCGTTGCGGTAGGCCTCGGCCTGGTTGCGCAGGCGCTGCTGGTCGGCTTCGGCGCGCCGCACGTCGTTGAAGGCGTCGATGACCGGGCCCGGCGGGTCGACCTTCTGCAATTGGAGCTGGGTGACTTCGACGCCCGACTCGTAATCGTCGAGGATCCGTTGGAGAAGGTCCTTGGTGTCGTCCTCGATCTGGCGGCGGCCCTCGGCCAGCGCCAAGACAATCGGGGTCTGGCCGATGATCTCTCGCATGGCGCTCTCGGCGGCGCTTTTCACCGTCCCCTCGGGGTCGCGGATCTTGAAGAGGAAATTGGCAGCGTCCTTGATCACCCAGAAGACCGTGAAGTTGATGTCCACGATGTTCGAGTCGCCGGTCAACATCAGGGCTTCCTCGGGCACCTGGCGGGCCGTGGCGGTGCGGGCGAATCGGTCTGCGGCACGGTACCCGATCTCGGTGCGGTGGACGAAGGTGACCCTCGGCGTAACTGCGGACTCAATCGGCCACGGAAGGTGATAGTGAAGACCCGGCAACTCGCTGCGGACGTACTCTCCGAACCGAAGCACCACCCCTTGCTCGTTGGGCAGCACCCGAAAAACGCCGCTGGCCAGCCATATCGCGGCGACCGCCGCCAATACCAACCAGAATCCCTTGCCCCCGCGGATGCCGCTGGGGAACATCTTCTTGAACCGGTCCTGGCCTGTGCGCAACAGGTCTTCGAAATCGGGCGGCTGCGGTCCGCTGGGGCCGCGGCCCCAGGGTCCCTGTCCGCCGCCTCCCCTAGTCGTCCAAGGCATTTCGATTGTTCCTTTCCGCCGTCACGGCCGGCCGCCGCGACCGTAAGTGATCGCGCCCCGCCACCGGCCTTTTCAAATCAGCTAGTCCACCTTATATGACAGCCTTCCCGCGGACGCAATCAACCTATATTTCCCCACAATAGCAGGGGATACTGGCGCATAAACAGGGAATATTGGCAGCCGATCGGAGTTTTCCAGGATGGCCGACGTAACCAAGGAGCAGGTCCTCGACGCGCTCAAGGGGGTTCGCGACGCGGACCGTGACGGCGACATCGTTTCGCTCGACATGGTCCGCGGTCTCGTCGTCAAGGACGGAAACGTCGGCTTCACGATCGAGGTGGACCCAGAGCGCGGCGCCGCGATGGAGCCCGTCCGCAAGGCCGCGGAGCAAGCCGTGGACGCGTTGCCGGGCGTCCTATCCGTGACGGCGGTATTGACGGCCGAAAGCCCAGGCGCCGCGGGTCCCGGCCCCGGTCCGTCGCAGCCCCAGCACGCCGGCGGCGCGGGCGGCGCGGCCGCACCGCAAGAGGCAGGGGCCGGCGCGCTGCTCCCGGGGGTGCGCTCCATCATCGCCGTGGCCTCGGGCAAGGGCGGGGTCGGCAAGTCGACCACGGCAGTCAACCTGGCGCTTGCCTTCGCGGCCAAGGGCCTCCGGGTCGGGCTCTTGGACGCCGACATCTACGGGCCCTCGATGCCGCGCATGCTGGGGATCCGCGGCGAGCTCGCCTCGCACGACGGCAAGACGTTGACGCCCATGGAGAACTACGGCGTCAAATGCATGTCGATGGGCTTCATCGTCGAAGAGGAAACGCCGATGATCTGGCGCGGCCCGATGGTCATGAGCGCGATCGAGCAGATGCTGCGCGACGTCTCCTGGGGCGAGCTCGACGTGATGGTGGTGGACCTTCCGCCAGGCACCGGCGATGCACAGCTCACCGTGTCCCAGCGGGTGCCCTTGACCGGCGCGATCATCGTCTCCACGCCGCAGGACATAGCGCTCTTGGACGCCCGCAAGGGTCTCAACATGTTCCGCAAGGTCGACGTGCCGGTGCTCGGGATCATCGAGAACATGAGCTACTTCGAATGCCCCCATTGCGGCGAGCGCACCGACATCTTCAGCCACGGCGGCGCGCACCGCGAGGCGGTCAGGCTGGGCACGGAATTCCTCGGCGAGATCCCGCTCGACGTGGCCGTGCGCGAGACCTCCGACAGCGGCCGCCCGATCGTCGTCTCCGATCCGGATTCGGCGATCGCCAAGACCTATCTCGCGATCGCGGAAAACATCTGGGACAAGATCAACATCATCCTCGACACGTCCGAGCGGTCGGCGCCGCGCATCATCGTCCAATAATCGAGCGGCCGAGCCCGGTCACGCCCGAGGGCCGCGCCTGGCGGATCGCCTCGCCACGGCGCAACGCAGCCGATTCCACCTGACCGGATTATGCTCTAGGGGCGAATTCCTTCGAACATGAAATTGTCGGCCGCGGCGCGGGCCTTCGCGGCGTCCGCCTCGCTCCTCGCCGTCCACGCGATGATTGGCATCCCCGCGCCGCGCAGTCGCGTCACGGCCGAGTACGGCAAGGATCGGAGGCCGTAGTTGACGAAGTGGGGCCGACTCACCGTGTTGAGCAGAATGAGCCGCCGAACGAACCAGTGATGGACGGCCGACCGCGCGCCCTTGCCGAGGCCGGCCGATTGCCCGCGCATGATGCCGGGCGCGTTCTCCTTGAACCATGCCAGCGAGAACGGGTTGAACGACGCGACCGCAACGTCGCCCGCGTAGCCGGAGACGATCTCGTGGACCGCTCGCTCCATGCCGCCGGCGCGGCCCCTGTTCTTGATTTCGACGATGACGGGCACGCGCCCGCCGACGAGCTCCAAGGCCTCGGCCAGGAGGGGGACGCTCTGGTCCGTTCCCGCCAGCAGCAAGCCGCGCAG
>JAZGAE010000022.1:0-31051 GCA_036475545.1 Alphaproteobacteria bacterium | reverse complement strand
CGACCCGTAAGGGCAAGTTCTTTCATCACTGCCTCAAACGAGCGGCATGATACCCGAGCACGCGCCCGCGCGCAGGGGCTCGGCCGAGAGGGCCGAGCTTCTCCTCGAGCGTGGGCCGGCGGACATGGTTGGCTAGGGCACCGCAAAGGGCGGGAGGGGACCGGGACGGCTCGCGTGCGAGCGCCGCCGCGTATTTCCTGTTCGTCGAGGTTCTTGGGTTGGCGGCTTTCGGCGGCGAGATGGCCGGCCGCCTCAAATCCGCGCCTTGGGGGAGCCGTGCCGAATCAGAGCGTCAGTGCATCGGCCGAAGGTGCTTGCACAGCCGCAGCGTCTCGACCGCGTGGCCGGCCCCCTCGAGAATGCGAAGCAGCCACTGCCGGTTTTCGGGCACGGCGGCGAGCCCCTCGGGCAGATGGACGTGAATGGCGTGACAGCCGAGATCGTAGGCGGTCTCCTCCATGGCGTCGAACAGGGCCTGGACCGCCGCCTCGCGCTCGATCAGGTCCAGCGCTATGAAGTTCTCGACCGACAACACATGCCCGTGCTGGAGATCGACCTCGACCGTATAACAGAAGAGGCCGTGGATGTAGCCGCGCTCGCTCTCTAGCGTCACGATCCCGGCCCGCCGAGTTTGCACCGGGCCCGTGGGGTCGGTGAGCCGCTGTACGAACTCGTTCCAGCGCTCGAGGGTCAGATTCGGCGCAATGTTCTGGATAAGCGGAAACGCCTGCGCCGCTTGATCGGAGGTCAGGGATTTGGCCGTGAAGACTCTCGGCATCTCATACACCGCGCTCAAGTCTGACGAATGATGGCGGGGCCGGCGGCGGCCGTCCTTGATATAGGTCAAGGTGGATGCGCCGGATCGTCGCACCCGGGGTCTCGTGCCTTGCCAATCCGGAGGAATCGGCACATTCTGGAACCGGTTTAAGGAGGAAAGCCTCTAGATTGGTGACGGGGATGGCACAGATCGGTTCAACCGCCAGGCCGCGGTTTTCGCCAGGGGGCGGCGCGAATCCGTGCGAAGCGTGCAAGATTCGGGACCTCTCGGTGTGCGCGGCCCTCACCGAGGAGGAGTTGGAGCGCCTGCGCGTCATCATCAGCTCCGTACGCTTCGGGGCGCGCCAGACCATTTTTCAGGAGGGCGACCCGGCCACGCATCTGTTCAATGTCGTGGACGGCGCGGTGAGGCTCTACAAGCTGTTGGCGGACGGTCGGCGGCAGATCACCGGTTTCCTGTTCTCCGGCGATTTTCTGGGACTCGCCATGAATGACAGCTACGCCTATTCGGCCGAGGCGATCAGCGAAGTGTCGCTGTGCAGGTTCCCCCGCCTCAAGCTCGAGGCGCTGCTGGAGGAGTTCCCGAAGATGGAAAAGCGCTTGCTCGGGATCGCCTCCAACGAATTGGCCGCGGCCCAGGACCAGATGTTGCTGTTGGGGCGCAAGACGGCGCGGGAAAAGATCGCCTCTTTCCTGCTTTTGCTGGTTCGAAACGCGGCCCACCGCGGCCGGTCGGAAAACCCGCTCGCGGTACCGATGAACCGCACCGACATCGCCGACTACCTTGGGCTCACCATCGAGACCGTGAGCCGCACGCTGACCGGCTTCAGGAACGCAGGCATCGTCGCGATGGTTGAGAACGGTCGGGTCTCGATCGAGAATCGAGAGGAGCTGGAGGTAATCGCGGAAGGCGGCTGACGGGCGGCGGCGGCCCATGGGTGCCGCGCGGGCCCGTTTCCTCCACGAGGCCCTCCTTCGTTTCCGGCTGCGATGCCCGGCCCTTTCGTCTCATCGGGGATTGCAGTAAAAGAACCACCCCTGGAACTGGGTCCAGATTCAGAGTGAGGGCCGGGCCCGATTTTGCGGGCAACGACCGTATGGCCTGGCGATCCTTGAATTGGATGCGGGAGACTGACTGTGACTACCGTCGGCCACGTGAAAAGGATTTCGGTGCCCGACATCCGGGCGCGCAAGAGGGGCGAGCCGATCGTGTGCCTGACCGCCTATACGGCGGCGACGGCGAAGTTGATCGACCCCTACGTGGACATGCTGCTTGTCGGCGATTCCCTCGGCATGGTCCTGTACGGATACGAGACGACGCTCGCCGTGACGCTGAGGATGATGATCGACCATGGCGGGGCCGTGGTCAGAGGCTCCGAGCGGGCGTGCGTGATCATCGACCTGCCATTCGGGTCGTATCAGGAGTCGCCGGAGCAGGCCTTTCGGACATCGGCGCGGGTGATGGCCGAGACCGGCTGCGCCGGCGTCAAACTCGAGGGTGGCGTTGAGATGGCCGAGACCATCTCTTTCCTCGTCGGCCGGGGCGTTCCCGTGCTGGCCCATGTCGGGGTCATGCCCCAGTCGGTGATGTGCGCCGGCGGCTATCGGGCCCGCGGCAAGGGCGGGGACGAGGCGGCGCAGATCATCGCCGACGCCGAGGCGGTGGCCGGCGCAGGGGCCTTCGCCGTGGTCGTCGAGGGTACGATGGAGCCGGTGGCTAGGGCGATCACCGACCGAATCCCGGTGCCTACGATCGGCATCGGCGCGTCGCCGGCCTGCGACGGCCAGATCCTGGTGACCGAGGACCTCGTCGGGCTCACCGCCGAGTTCACGCCCAAGTTCGTCAAGCGTTACGCGGACCTGGGCTGCGGCCTTGCCGCGGCCGCCTCGGCGTTCGCCGCGGACGTCCGCAGCCGCAAGTTCCCGGGACCCGAGCACTGCTACGGCGCAAAGGAAGAGGCGGTGCGGCTCCATCCCAAGTCCTCGCCACGCCGTGCCGGAGGGGACGCGGGCTGAGGCGCAGGGCGATGTCCGGACGCCGCCGAGGGCAACCGGCGGAAAAACAGGCTGAGACGGCCCGCCCGCAAGGGCTCAGGGCGCTGCGGACCGCGAACGAGGTCCGCGAGGCGGTGGCCGCGTGGCGCGCCCGCGGCGAGAGCGTCGGCCTGGTCCCTACCATGGGGGCGTTCCACGAGGGGCATCTTTCGCTCGTGCGGTCGGCGCGCGAGGCATGCGAGCGCGTGATCGTGAGCATCTTCGTCAACCCCGCGCAGTTCGGACCCGACGAGGATTACGAAGTCTATCCGCGGGACGAGGCGCGCGATCGCCGAGAGCTGGAGGCCGTGGGCGTGGATGTGGTCTTCGCGCCGGAGGTCGCGGAGATGTATCCGCCGGGCTTCGCCACCTCGGTGCGGGTGCGGGGGCTCACGGAAGGGCTTTGCGGGGCCTTCCGGCCCCATCATTTCGAGGGCGTGACGACGGTCGTGACCAAGCTGCTCGTGCAGGTGCTGCCCGATGCGGCCTATTTCGGGGAGAAGGACTATCAGCAGCTCCAGGTGATCCGGCGGCTTGCCCGCGACCTCGATCTGCCGGTGCGCATCGAAGCCGTGGCGACGGTGCGCGAGGCCGACGGCCTGGCGCTGTCGTCGCGCAATGTCTATCTGTCGGCCGCCGAGCGGCGGATCGCTCCAAGGCTATACCAAACGCTGAAGTCCCTCGCCGAGCGGCTGGCCGGCGCCGCGCGGGTGGACGCCGAGACGATCGCCCGCGAGGTCGAAATCGCCGAGGAAAGGCTGCTCGCGGCCGGGTTCGCCCGCATCGACTACCTCGAGGTGCGCGACGCCGAGACGCTGGAGCCGGCCTCGAGTTTGGACCGCCCGGCCCGGGCGCTGGCCGCGGCGTGGCTTGGGAGCACGCACCTCATAGACAATTATCCGGTGCCGCCTGTCGCATGAGCTCGGCGCCGGAGCCGGCGGGCCGGGCCTGGAGCGGGGCTTCGGCCCCCTCGGCCGGAGCCGGTTTCAGGGGGGGACGGACGGGTAAGTAAAGGGGAATCGGGAATCGCCGAGGCTTGGTGACGCGCCCGCCGTCAACGCTCGCCGGAGCGCTCGACGATGGGCGCGGCGAACTGCGGCTCCACGTCCCAGGGAAACAGGATCCAAGTGTCCTGGCTCACTTCGGTGATGTAGGTATCGACGTACGGCCGGCCGGCCGGCTTGGCGTAGATGGTGGCGTAGTGGGCCTTGGGCAACATTTTGCGCACGACCTGGGCGGTGCCGCCGGTGTCCACGAGGTCCTCGACGATGAGCCAACCTTCGCCGTCGCCTTCCATGCCTTTGAGCACCCGGACCTCGCCCTGGGCCTGACTCTCGTAGGAGCTCACGCAAACCGTGTCGATCAGCCGCACGTCGAGTTCCCTGGCGACGATGGCGGCCGGCACCAGGCCGCCGCGGGAAATCGCCACGATTCCGCGCCAGGGGCCGCCGTCCACGAGCCGCCAGGCGAGCGCCTTGGCGTCCCGGTGCAGCTCCTCCCAGGAAACGGGGAAGGTCCTGGTGTGTCTCGGGCCCTGGGTCATGGTCTCGGCTCCGGGGCGGGAGAGCGGGCGGCCCGCGCCGGGCCCGGGACCGGGCGCAGCCCCGGGCGCCAAACCAGGACCGGCGCCGCTGGGGCGCCGGTCGCGTTCATGCCGTGGACCGATCGCCGGCCGCTCACCGCACGTAAATGTGGACCTCGTTGCCGCGCACCCCGGCGCTGCTCATCGCCGACAGGCTCACCCGGTCGGCGGGCAGCCCCATCGCGGTGAGGGCGCGCAGAACGGCCTCGGCGCTGCGCCTGGCGGCGCTGGTGTTGAGGGCCGCATCCGCCGCCCCTCCGGTCCGGGGGGTCACCGCGACGAGGTCGAAGGCGGCCTCGGGCCGGCGCTCGAGGGCGCGGCTGACCGCCGTGTAGAGAGCCTGCTCGTACTCCACGTTCGGCCTGTCGAAGCGGATGACGACCAGCGGCCGGCGGGGCGCACCCGCCGCGATGCCGCGCCCGGCGATTGTGCGCTCGCCGGGCAATGGCGCGGCGCCCCGGTAGGCACGGTTGGCGAAGCTGGTGCCGTACATCTCGCCGTTCTTGATCGCCAGCGAGAGCGTCGTGAGATTGGTGCGCTCGCGCGCGATGTAGTCGGTCTGGCGCCGGACGTCCTCGTTCAACTCGTTCAGGAGCCGGTCGATCAGCACGACCGTCTGGTTCACTTCGTCCTCGAGGATGCCGAGCTGCCGGTGGTCCTCGTCGACGGCGCCGGAGAGGCCGTAGGCGGCCCGCGTCGCCTCGAGCATGAAGGCGGCCAGCGCCGAGTCCGCCGCCACCCTGTTGCCCAGGCTGTTCATGGCGGCGATGTCTGCGTTGAGGCGGTCGAGCTGGGCCTGGGACTCGTTCCATTGCTGGACCAGCACCGGGTTGCCCGGCGTCGTGCCGACCTGGAGGCGCGAGTTGATCGCCGCCACGATTCCCCAGTAACCCTGGGAATGCTGGACGGTGAAATTGCGAACCTGCTGCAGCTCGGCGTTGTGCGTGCTGATGCCGCCCTGGAGGCGCCCCAGATCCTGGCGCAGCTGGGCGATCTTGCTGCCGACGAAGGTGCCGGTGGGCTGCCCGGGCGTCGGCGGAGTCGGCTCGAACTGGGTCGTTCCCAACGGTGGCGGTGGCGTCGGGCCCGGCGGCAAGAGCGGCTGCGTCGGCGGCGGTGGGACGGCCCCCGGTGGATACTGCCCCGGCGGATACTGGGCCGGGGGATACGGCGGCGGCGGGTACTGCCCCGGCGGATAGGGGACCGGCGGGAGTGGATACTGCGCCTGCTGGGCCGGCGCCGGCGGGATCTGAACCACCTCGGGCTCCGGGGCCTCCGCCGAGGGCCAGATCATCTCGCTCATGTCCTCGTACCAGGAGCAGCCACCAAGCGCGACGAGGCAGGCGACGGCGAGGAACCTTGTTTTGGAACGAGCCATGGGGAACGGTCACTCAAATGTGTTGGTTACGGCGGGCAGGCCCCCAACATCACAAAATCTCGCTGTGAGCGAAAAATTTGATCGAAAATTAGAACCCCCCTGAGACTTGCCGCCGATAGTACTCAATGCCAGGAGAACCCACAAGCCGCTTTGTTTCCCGGGGGTTCGGGGCCGATGGTATCGCCCGCGCCGGCGGGCCGACGGCACGCACGGGGTGCCTTGGCCTGACGCGCCCCGGGCGCCTTGCCACGGGCGGCCGATTTGAGTAGTGTCACCCGCCCCCAGACGTCGGTTGCCGCCGATTGGCCCGGGGCCCTTAAAGCCACAATCTTTGCGCCCGTAGCTCAATTGGATAGAGCACCAGATTACGGATCTGGGGGTTGGAGGTTCGAGTCCTCTCGGGCGCGCCACTCGCTCTTGCACATACTCGGCGAATCGGCGCTGGGCGACACTTCAACCGGCGCAGGACGCGGCCGGTCATAGTCTTGCGAGTGGATCAGTATCCTGCCTCGCTCTTGATCCTCGCGACCCACGCTTCACTCAGCCCGTCGCGCTGTTTCTCGAGACTCACCTGCTCGATGGCGAAAGGTTGGTCGGTCTCGACGCCCACCAACGCGCAAATAGGTGACGATCGTGCGCAGCAAACATGCCCGGGGCCCCGGACTCCGACAAACGCGCCACCGGTTATCGCGCGCTTGCTGAGTAGTGATGCTTCCAATTCAACATGGCTTGACGGTTAGGGCCCAGGCCTTTTCTGTTTGTTCCCCTACTCGCCGAAGAGGCGCTTCATGCCCTCCAGCGGGTCGGGAAGCGGTGAGTCGGCCGGCGCTTCTGTGGTCGGGGCCTCCGGTTTCACGACGTCCTCGAGCATGCCGCCGATCCCCCCGGTCACGCCTTCCTTGAGGCCCTCCACCGCCTCCTTGGCGCCTTCGAGCGCCTTGGTGGGGTCCTTGAGCGCTTCCCCCAGCATTCCAGTGAGGTCGGGCCGGTAGCTGAGGTCGTGCCACGGGCCCTCGATGATCACCGGAACCGTGATGCCCCTCAGGTCTTCCTCTCCCTCCTGGCCCTCGATCGTCGCCACCGCCTTGGGCTCGAGCCGGTAGTTGACGGTGCGCTTCGGCATGTCCGCCGTCCCGGCCCCGTTCACCCGAAGCAGCGGGTTGAGCAACTTGAGGTCGTCGTTGCGCAAGACGCCCTTCTCGATCCGGAAGGTTCCCGACAGTTCGGCGAAGTCGGTCTTCTGGGCTTCGCGCGCTCCCTTGTCCAGGAAGGCCGACTTCACGTTGCGGACCATCGCCGCGATGTTGATGCCCTTGATGGCGCCGTCGGTGAACTTGATGGCGCCCGATCCGTTGAGGGCCTTGACCATCTCGCGCTGGCTGTGGCCCCTGGCGGAGATAGAGATGTTGCCGTTCGCGGTGCCTTCAAGCCGGTCGAACCCCGCGGCGTCCCTCAAGAGCGGTTCCGCCTGCACGCCCACGAGATCGAATTTCTTCTCGACGGCGGGAACCTCGCCGGACCCGTCCACGACCAGGTGGGCCGTCGCCTTGCCTTGGTAGAGCGCCAGCTCGGTCAGGTCGACCACCATGCGCCCATCCTTCAAGGCCACGGTGAGGGCACTTCGCCCGATCTTCATGTCCTGGACGAGAATGGCCCCGGCGCTCAAGGAGAGATCGGCGTCGGCCGCGTTGAGCCAACTCACGTCGATGGGCTCGTCGCTCCAGTCTGCCGGGGTGGGTGCCGCCTCCGGCGCGGGCTGCGCCGGCTCTTCCGCCTCGGCCGGCGGCGGCATGTAGGTATTGACGTCGATCCGGTCCACATCGAGCCGCGCCTTCACATACGGCCGGGCCGACGTCAGGTCCACCGCGAACTCGCCGTCCGCCGTCATCGTATCGAGCGCCAGCTTCGCGCCCGTGAAGGTGTATTTCTTGCCCTCGACGCCGACCTTACCCTTGACGCTGAGGGGGCCGAATCCGGACCCCTCCGCCTCCAGCGGCTTGCCCGCCCAGGCCGCGAGTTCGCGGATCGAGGGGACATCGAGTTCGACCGCGCCCGCCGCCTCGAGCGGCTCGCCGACGCTTAGGCTGCCCTCGTATTCGAGCGCGACGTGCTTCGAGCCGACCCGGAAATTAACCGCCGTGGTCCCGCCCTCGACGAGTTGCCGCGGCCTTTCCGCCCAGACTTCCATTTCCACCTTCTCGTCGTTCCAGACCACCTCGCCGTCAACCTCGAGCGGGCTGTCGAGATCCGGGAGCGAGACCTTCATGTTGATGCCGCTGAGATCGAGGGTCTCGCCGCTTCTGGCGTCGAAATAGCTGACGGTCCCGTTCACCAGGCGCACGTCGCCCAAGCGGATGTCCGCGAGCCCCGGTGCGCCCGGCGCCTTGCCCGCGGGCTTTTCCGCTTCCGGCGCGGGTGCCGCGGCCGGCGCTGCAGCGAACTCCCAGTTCGGCCGCCCGTTCTCGTCGACCTCTAGGTGAATGACGGCGTCCACGAGCACGAAACTCCCGACCTCGACCTCGCCGCGGATCAGGGGAAGGAGCTCGAGCTGAATCCGGAGCTGGGAGAGCTTCGCCATCTCAGGGGCGCGGCCGCCGGGGGCGTTGGAAAACGTCACGTCGTGCACTTCGAGCTCAAGGCTCGGCAGTAGCGAGAAGCGCACCGGGCCGTCGATCGCAAGGTCGCGGCCGGTCTTGTCGCGCACCTGCAGCGCGATCTGTTCCTTGTAGGTCTCGACGGGGATGAAGAAGGGAACGATCAGCGCCGCCGCGACGACCACGACGACGAGAGCAACGAGAATCCATATGATTTTCTTCATGACGAGCCCCTCCCTGTGGCGTTCGGCGCGCGTGCCGGGCCCGGCGATGCCGCCCCGGTGCGGTTGCCGAGGTAGCTTGCTTGGTCTCCGCGCCCGGTCTCCGGTCGTGGTCCCGTTCGGGAGCGGGCCATCTCCGTACCGGATTTTCGGAGACGAACGAAGCCTTCCTGATCATTAGGGTAGCACACCGCCGGGTTCGGCAAAGCCTCGGTGGATATCCCCGCCCGGCCGCCACTCCGCCGGCGCCGTCGTCGAGGGCGACGGACGCCGCCCGCCATTGGAAATCACGGCGCCCGATTCCCCCCGCTTGAGCCCGGCTCTCCCGCGAACCGTCGCGGACAGGCCCTCGGGCGGCCTGCGGCCGTGCGGCGTGGGCCGATCGGGCCAAGGTTCTGGACAACGCGCCGGGCATGTATGACCATCGGCCTCGACTCCAGCGAAGGGGAGGTCCCAAATGGGGAAACGCGTACTTCGGAACGTTGTTTTGGCCGGAGTGTTACTTGCGCTCACGGCCTGCGGCGAGCCCACCAAGCAGGACATTCTCGAGAGGGCGGAAAACGCCTCGACCAAGGCCGAACTGGAAGCGGCCGTGGGCAAGCCCGACGACGTCAGCAAGTTCGGTCCGATAGAAAAATGGACGTACAAGGCGTCGAACGGCGAGGTCGTTTTCCTGATCGCCGGCGATTCGGTTGCGCTCGAAGCCACGGGCGGTACCGGAGAGGGAGACTAACGCCCACCATACCCGAACGCTCGGCTCATCGGCTCCGCTCGCCCGTCCCTCTCGGAGGGGTTGGGGAACCGCGGCGGCCCCGGGCGAGCGCGGATCGCTTGGCCGTGTTCGCGGCCTGACCGCACGGGCGGTTGAGCGCGATCGGACAAGGCGACTGTGTCACCGCCCGGGCTTCAGGGACGGAACCGGGCTGGTCGAGAAGGGCGGCACGATCCCGGAGCGTGAGCTGCGGCGGATCGAAAACAGCGGATTCGCGCCGCGGACGGCCGCGGGGCGGCCCCATGGCCCGGCGCTGCGCACGGTGACCCAGTTGAAGGCCGCGGCGGTGTCCGCCCGCGCGATAAGCTCGTCGTCCATGAACAGCTTGACCTTGAGGCGGCCGAAGGCGTCCCACTTTTGAATGGAGCAGGACACCGCGGCCCCGTCCACGACATAGCTTTTCGGAATGAGTCCGCGGAACTTCGCGCTCCCGTTGTCGCCGGCCTCGTTCACGACCACGCAGTCGCCGCGAAACTGGAGCGCGGGCGAGCCCCTGATCTCGATGAGGAACTCGGCCCCCGCGGCAGGGCTGGCCGCGAGCATCAGGACGGAGACGGCGCCCGGCAAGCCCCACGCGCCCAGCCCCGCAACGAACGCCTGCAAGACCCGGCGTTTGATGGTGCTTCGTCCGCCACGCCCCAAACCGCACGCTTCGACGGGCCGTGAGCGGCTACGGCCGAGCAGCCCAGGGTTGGGCGCAACCGACATCGGCCCCAACCAGGGACGCCGCAGGCCTTGCGTATGTGCACGGGGCATTTGCGTTTCGTTCCGGTTGCCTCGGAGATTGGGGCTTCGCCTCGGCCGGGAGCTCGCAACGGGCGCGGTGGGCGACGGCCGGTCACCTCGGTGCGTCTTGCGAAGGTGCGCGGGATCGCTCATGGGGCCCAGATCGGCGGCCTGACGTGCTCCAGGTCCGGTTCGCCGCAGTGGCGCAGGATCCGGCTGCGGGTCGCCTCCCGAAGCTTGAGCGCCGCCTCCCACGAGTCGGCCGCTTCGACCGTCTTCGGGTCGATCGGTTTGTCGATGGTGACGGTGATCGCTCCGCGGCGAGGAAGCCAGGACTCCGAACGCAGTATCGAGCGGGTCCCCGAGATCGCGACCGGAACCACCGGGATTCCGGCGTCCACGGCGGCCACGAAAGCGCCCATGTGGAAGGGGAGCAATCCGGGCGTGCGAATGAAGGTGCCTTCGGCGAAAAACACCAACGAACGGCCAGCCACCGCGGACTGGATCACACGCCGGGCACCGGCGATGCCCGCCTCCTTGTCGAAACGGTCTACGAATTCGGTGTTCATGCGGCTCAGGAGCACACGGGTGATGAGCGACTCGGTCAGCTCCACCTTGGCGACGAAGCCGAGTTCGCGGGGGAGGGTCGCGGCCAGGACGTAGCCGTCGAGGTGACTGGCGTGATTGGCGACGAACACGCAAGGCTGGCCGCGGGGCGGAAGGTTCTCCAGCCCGTGGACCGTTAGCGGCGTGCCCGAGGCCCGGGCCAGACAGCGTATCCCGCCGCGTATCACGGACCAACGCCAGGAGGGGCGCGGCAGCACGGCGACGGTAAGCCAAACGGGAACACCCAGCAGCCCGAAGAGGATCCAGACGTAGCCGCCGTACAACAGCGCCGACACGGCGCGCAGGGCCCGGCGCAGTTGCGGCACCACCGCCGCCAGCGCGAGGCGCGTCACCTGCAACCACACCGTCCGCCGTGGCTTGCCCAGAAGGCCGCGCTCGAAAACCTCGCGGGTGGCGCCGCGCCGAACCTTCCCGCTCGGAGTCTTGAGGACGGAGTTGGGCGGCGCGAAGACCACGTCGTCGGGCGGCTGACCGATCAACTCGGTCGCGACGGCATTGATGCGGGCGCGCAGTTGGTCCAGCGTTTGCGGATCCTCGATCTCGGTCTCGGCCAGTACCACGAGCCGCTCGGTGCCCGTTTCCGGGTCGGCGCCGCCGAACACGGCCACGCTGCCCTCGCGAATCCCGGCAATGGCGCCGACCGCACGCTCCAGCTCATCGGGATAAATGTTGCGGCCGGCGCGGATGATGATGTCCTTCGTGCGGCCGGTGATGTAGACCTCGCCGTCTGCGATGTAGGCCCGGTCGCCGGAGTCCAGCCAGTCGTCGTGGAACAGGGCACGAGTTTCTTCGGGATTTCGGAAGTAGCCGCTTGTCGCGGACGGACCGCGGAACTGGAGCCGTCCTTGCTCGCGTTCCGGAAGCTCGCGGCCGGCGGAGTCGACGATGCGGATGTCGTGGCCCCGCAGCGGAAGCCCGCACGCGACGAAGCGGCGCACGTTCCCGGCCCCCTCGGCGGCGGGGATGGCGCGGCCGTCCCGCTGGAACGGCGCGCGCTCGATCCTGTCGATCAAGGGGCCGCGCCCGAGTGGCGGAAATGCAAGGCCCACGGTGCATTCCGCGAGCCCGTAGGCCGGCGCCATCGCCTCGCGCCTGAAGCCGTACTTGGCGAATCGCTCGCAAAACCGCGCGACGGTGTCGGGGCTCACCGACTCGGCCCCGTTGAAGGCGACGCGCCACGAACTCAGGTCCAGGCCGGCGATGTCCTCGTCCTTGATTGCGCGCAGGCACAGCTCGTAGGCGAAGTTGGGCCCTCCCGACAGGGTCCCGTGGTAACGGTGGATCGCCCAAAGCCACCGCTGGGGCCGGGCGAGCATGGCGAGCGGCGACATCACGACCAGCATCAGGGAGTGATACAGGCTCGCCAGCCAGGCGCCGATCAGGCCGAGGTCGTGGTAAAGCGGCAACCAGCTGACGAACACGTCGGAGGGCTGCACCTGGACCGCCTCTCCCAGGGCGCGGATGTTGGCGAGCAGGTTGCCATGAGAGAGCACCACCCCCTTGGGGGTGCCGGTGCTGCCGGAGGTGTACTGCAGAAAGGCGGTGTCCTGGGCGTGCAGCGCCGGACCCGAGAACGCCGCGGCCCGGGTGCAAACCTCCTCCACGGTCACCACGTGCCGCAGCGTCTCCACCTGCGACCGCAGCAACTGCGCGAGCGGCTTCGCCTCCGCCAAGGTGACCAGAATCCCGGCAAGGCAGTTGCTCACGATGCTGACGTGGCGGCGCAAATGTTCCTCGATCTGGGTCACCCGCGCCGGCGGGTAAATGGGGACCGGAACGCCGCCCGCGAGCAGGACTCCGTAGAAGGTCACGAAGTAGTCGGGGCCCGTGGCCAGCATGATGGCCACCGATTCTCCGGGCTGCAGGTCCAGCCGCTGGAGGCCGGCCGCCACCCTTTCCGCACCCTGTCTGAGGGCGCCGTAGGTGATGACCTCGCCCTCGCCGACGTCGCTGTAAAGCTGAATATGGGGCCGATCGGGATGGGCCCGCACGTGCCAGTCCAACACGTCCACCAGCGTCTCGGCGCTCTCGGGCGCGGGCTCCGCCAGGCCCAGCTCGACCTTTTCGCGGACCTCCGGCGCCACGGAAGCCGCGCTCACGCCTCTTGCGCGGAGCACTTCCCGCAGCAAGTCGCGAGGCGAGTCGGCGGTGACGAGCACACGCTCGGGCAGCACCACGTCGAAGGCCTGTTCGATGCGCGCGAGAAGCTGCACGCGTCCCAGGCTGTCGAACGCAAGATCGCGATCCAGTGAGCTGTCGAGCGCTGCGGGGCCCGCGGTCTTGAGATGCGGATGAAGCTCGGTGGCCAACCTCTCGACGACTTCGAGAAGCTTGGCCGTCGCTTCGGCCTTGCCCGGCGCCCCGGTTTGACCGCTCCGCTGATGAACCAACGCCTACGATCCCTCTCCAGGTGAGGTTTCCAGAAGAATAGCAGATCATCGCCTTGCCGCTGGAACGGCTTCTTCGCGGCCCCCGTGCTCGTGGCCCCTGCGGGGCGGCCGGGGAGGCGGGCCCGAGTTCGAGTCCGGCAAGAACCCGGAACTGCCGTTTCGGGGTTCCGCACGCGCGTGGAGCGGGTGGTGCCGGCCGGCGGCGCCCGGGTGAAGGGCGATCAGTTGATCGACTGGCGGACGACGTAGGTGCCGTCCTCGATCCCCGTGAAGATTTCGTCCACCATGTGATGGTTGACGGGCTGGGCCGACTCGTCCGGCTCGAGATTCAGCTCGGCCACGTATGTCGAGTGGGTCGCGTCGTGGACCAGCACGAGGTACCACGGCTTGTCCTTGGGCGGCCGCGACTTGGCCATCTCCTCGTACCATTCCTCGGTGCCGGAGAAGACCGGGTCCGCGTCGACGATGACGCCGCGATATTGGAACAGCCTGTGGCGGATGATCTGTCCGACGCGGAAGCGGGCCTTTGCCTCTTCGGTCATGGCGGCGAGGCTAGCACACGGGCGCGCGGCTTCCCACAACTCGATTTGGGGCAGCCGTCACGGACGAGCGCCGGAGTCCCAGGGCGTAGGCGGAATTCGAGCGCCGGCCCGGCGCGCGCGTGCCGCCGTTCCCGCCTACGCCGCGAGCTCGGCGAGGGCCAGCTCGAGGCTGGTCACCAGCTCCGCCATGAAGGAGAGATCGAGCGTGTCCGGCGTGTCGCTGGGGGCGTGGTAGTTGTGATTGCGGAAGAACGCGGTGTCGGTGACCATCACCGCCGGCAAGCCCCGATCCCAGAACGAGGCATGGTCGCTGAACCGCGTCGCGGGCACGACCCAGCCGTTGAAGGGCACGAAAAGCGATTCGACGGGCAACGCCGGGTTGCGCCGGAATCCCCCGAGAACGGTCTCGCCGAAAGGGCGCGAGCCCCAGTTTCCGACGATTCCGATGAAGTTGCCCTCCCTGGGGTACCCGGCCCAGCGCAAGAACCACGGGTAATGCTGCTTCGGCGTCGTATACCCGACCATCTCGAGCACGACCGCGCCCAGGACCCGCTCGCCGCTGCCCCGCAGCTCGCGCACGAATACGCGGCTTCCCTGGTGGCGGGTCATGTAGCTCGGCGGCTCCTCGAGGGTGAAGGCGACGAGCCGCACCGGCGCCGGAGCGCCTCTCTCGGCCAGGCGCCGGCCCAGCTCGATCAACACGGCGACGGCGCTCGCATTGTCGTCGGCGCCGGGCGTTTGGGGGACGGTGTCGTAATGGGCGCCGACCACGTAGTAGGCCGGCGCCGTGGCCGACTCGCGGGGCGTCGCGATCACGTTCGCCACGGACTGGCGCAGGTAGCTGTAATCCTGCTCCGTGACATCGAGCCCGGCGCCCTCGAACGCGGTCCGGATGTAGCGCCGCGCCTCCGCGAGAGCGTCGGGTTGCAGGGTCGACCGCGGGCCGATCTCGACGCAGAGCTTCGCGAGATGCCGGCCCAGCGCCTCCTCGAGAGCCTTCTTCCCTTCCGTCATGGCCTCGCGATGATGCCTTCCCCTCCGGGGATTCCCGTCTTCACCGGTTGACCCGGACCCGCTCGGCCCAGGCGCCCTTGCCTCCACCGCTCGCCGCGGTATCGCGGCGAGCCGCCCAACCCCGTCACCGGAACCGGTCTGATGGAGAGGGAGTCGCCGCCTGGGGTCGGGGGCGCAAAGACGAGCCGGTTCTTGACCTTTGCGTCATCCTCCGATCCCTGGTCCGTCGGCGGGGGCCCGCCGGAAGGGCCTGTCGGCGGGCTAAAGGATGCCAAGAACCGATTCCGGCGGCCGGCCGATCGCCGCCTTGTCGTTCGCCAGCACGATGGGCCGCTGGATCAGAATCGGGCTCTCCACCATCGCGGCGATGAGCGCCTCCTGCGACAGTGCCGGGTCGTCCAGACCCCGCTCCTTGTAGGCGGGCTCGCCGCGGCGCATGAGATCCCTGGGCGCCATGCCGAGAAGCCCCAGGATGCGCTTGAGATCCGCCTCGCTCGGCGGTGTCTGCAAATACTCGATCACCTGGGGCTCGATCCCTCGGCGGCGCAGGAACTCCAGCGTCTGCCGCGACTTGCTGCAGCGCGGGTTGTGGTAGATGGTCACTGTCATGCGAACGGCCTTTTGCCCGCGTCGTCTCCCTGGGTCTCGTTCCTTCCGGCCCCTGGGCGCCGGCCCCGGTCCCCCCGAAGCCATGTGACATCCGCAACCCAGAACGGTAATCTCCCGGGGCATGATAGTCCGGTCGAGCGGAAATGTAACCGGGCTCAGGAGTCGCGCGCGCCGAGCGCTGGCGGCCTGGGCGGTGGCGATCGCCTTGAGCGTCGGCCCCGTGGTGGTCTGCGATTCCGCGCGCGCCGGGGCCCCGGCTGGGCCCGCGGGCGCCGAGGCGGGCGCGGCGGAAGCCGTCACCGTCGAAGACCTCGAGACTCTTCTCTCCACCATCGAAAACGAAGCGGAGCGCGAGAAACTGGCGGCGCAGCTCAGGGCCCTCATCGCGGCGAAGAAGGCCGCCGAGGCCGAGCCGGAGACCGCCGGAGCCCAATCCATCCAGGCGATCTCCGCCTGGGTCGACGGTTTGAGCGACCAGATAACTGCCGTAGCCGGCGCCGTAGTGAACGCACCCGAACTCTTCCGCTGGCTGGGGCGCCAGGTCGCCGACCCCGATGCCAGGGCCCGGTTCTTCAAGATCCTGGTAAAGCTTGTCATCGTCCTAGGGGCGGGTCTCGTCGCCGAAAGGGTCGCGCGCAGGGCGCTGTCGCGACCGCGCGGCGCGGTCGAAACGCGCGCGCCGGAAACCGCACTCATGCGGTGGCTTCTGCTGCTGGCCCGCACCGGCCTTGATCTCGCGCCGGTCCTGGCCTTTGCCGCGGTCGCGTACGGCCTTCTCCCGTTCACGGATCCGGGACCGGTTACCAGGTCGGTGGCGCTGGCGCTGGTGAACGCGATCCTGCTCGCCCGGGTAGTCATGGCGCTGGCGTCGATGGGCCTGGCGCCCCGGGTCGCCTCGCTGCGCGTCGTCCCCGTCTCCGACGAGTCCGCAAACTACCTGTATCTTTGGGCCGGCCGGCTCGCGAAGACCGCGATCTATTGGTATTTCGCCGCCGAGGCGGCGCTTCTGCTGGGGCTGCCCAAGGGGGGACACACCACGCTTCTCAATCTGCTCGGCCTCGTCATCACACTGATGCTGGTGACGTTGATCCTGCAAAACCAGGCCGAGGTTGCGAACTGGATCCGCGGTGGCTCCAAGGCCGGCCAGGCACAGGAACGCCCCGGGACCCTCCGGACGCTGCGCGGCATCCTGGCGGAGGTCTGGCACATTTTCGCCATTCTTTACGTCGTTGCCGTCTTCATGGTCGGGGCGCTGCGCATCGAGGGTGGATTCGCTTTCGCGCTTAGGGCCACCGTGCTCACGGTGGTGATCCTGGCGGCGGCGCCGCTCCTGGCCGGACTGGCCCAACGGGTCGTCGACCGGTTCTTTGCCGTGGGCGAGGATATCAAGGCCCGGTTCCCGACGCTCGAGGCACGCGTCAACCGGTATGTTCCCGTCATCCACGGGGTGACCAGAACCCTGATTTACGTCATTGCCGCCTTCTTGCTCGTGCAGGCCTGGGGGATCGACGTGTTCGCCTGGGTGACGAGCGAAGTCACCCAACGGCTCATCGGCAGCGCATTGACCATTACCTTCGTCATCGCCGTCGCGCTGGGGGTTTGGGAAATCGCGGGTCTCTATATCGCGCGATACCTCTCGCGCCTGGAATCCGAGAACCTCGCGGCCGGGCAGGTCTCCCGGGCCAAGACGGTGCTGCCGCTGTTTCGGAACGGCCTTCTCTTGGTCCTGGTGGGGTTCGTTTCTCTGATCGTGCTCGCCGAGATCGGAATCAATATCATGCCGCTCGTGGCCGGGGCAGGGATCGTCGGCATCGCGGTGGGCTTTGGTGCCCAGAAGCTGGTCCAGGATATCATCAACGGCGTCTCCCTCGTTCTCGCGAACACCATCGCGGTGGGTGACGTGGTCACGCTTGGCGACCACGGTGGCCTGGTGGAGGCGATGAGCGTCCGGCACGTCAAGCTGCGCGACTTGTCGGGAAACCTGCACACGATACCCTTTAGCGAGGTGGGGGCCGTCCTGAACCGCACCCGCGACTTCTCGTACTACGTGTTCGACGTTGGGATCGCCTATAAGGAGAATGTCGACCACGTCATCCAGGTACTGCGTCGGATCGGGGCCGAGCTGCAGGCGGACGAAAAGTTCGGCGCCAACATCCTGGAGCCTTTGGAGGTGCTGGGGCTCGACCGTTTTGCCGACTCGGCCGTGATCATTAAGGTCCGCATCAAGACCCTGCCCATCAAGCAGTGGATGATCGGGCGCGAGTTCAACCGGCGCATGAAGCAGCGTTTCGACGAACTGGGCATCGAGATCCCCTTTCCCCACCGCACCATCTTTTTCGGCGAGGAAAAGCCGGACGAGGCGGCGCGCCTGGCGGCCGCAGCCGGGATCGCCGCCGCCCCCAGCGAGGCAGCGAGCACGAGCTCGGAGGGGGAAGCGGAAGGGGACGGGGCCTGAGCCGTTACCCGGCGAGGCGCCCGGCGGCCGAGGGTCTTTCCGAGCTTCAGCGCGATTCGCGCAGCATCTCCTCGACGGCGTCGGCATCCGGGGCCGCCAGCACGCGGCGCGTCACGGCAAACCCGAAGCCCGCGCGGGACATGGCGGCGAGGTCCTTGCCGCCGCGCGCGGCCCGCTCTCGCGCCGGGCGGTAGGGGCCGAGCCGCCGGCGCCGGACGTAGCGGCAGGCGGCGGCGAGCTCCGGCTCCGTCGTCTCCTCGAAAAGCAGGGCGAGAGCCTCCTCGACGGTTTGGCGGGCGACGCCCTTGGCGGTGAGCCTTGCGCGGATGGCCCGCGGCGGGTGGCCAAGCCCGTGGAGGCTGCGGGCCTTCGCCTCGGCGTAGGCCTTATCGTCCAGCAATCCCGAGCGTTCGAACCGGGCGATGAGCGCGTCCACCATCGCGGCGGCCGCATTGCGGTCGGTGCCGTGGACGCGGGCCGCGCGCGCGACGCGCACCCTCAACACGCGGCGTAGGTTGGCCGCCGAGGTGGCGTAACGCCCGAGGTAGCGCAAGGCCGCCGCCTCCAGCGAGGCGGCGGTCACTTGCGCCGGGCCCTTGCCCCGTTGCTTGCCCCGGCGCGAACCTTCCCCCTTCCGCCGGCGATGCCAAGACTCCCGCAAGCCGCTCATGGTTTCGGGAGCATGGCACGGGGGGCGCGGCAACCGCCAGCACGCTCGCGCTTGTGCCGGTTCGACGTTGTTTGTTCTTGATTTGTTCTCACAAAGACAGTATAAAGCGTAGATAGCATATTGTTTAGGTTGGCGGGAAACCATGCTACATGTTGTGTTTACACCGCTAGGCCGGGTTCAACATGAGCGGCGTATCGCTTCCACCCGAGATCGCGCAGCTTTACGAGTTCCACGAGTGGCGTAACGCCCTAGCCGTGTTGGCCACAGCGCATCCCGAGGAATGGAACGATGTACTAACAGTTTTAGGTGCCTTTCGGCTCCTGCGATCCCATGTCCGCGCTCCGGGTGGCCGTAAATCGCCAATTGCCAACAAGCTTGACGGCCATTTCTATGACCTCGGGTGGAAGGAGAAGGGGTTTAATACGAATATCACAGTGGATGATAGGGTTTACGAAACACCGACCCATAAAGTGGACTGCTACAAGAACCGTGTGGCCCTTGAGGTGGAGTGGAACAATAAGGACCCGTTTTTTGATAGGGATTTGAATAACTTTAGACTTCTTTTTGACCTACGGGCCATTGATATCGGCGTTATCATCACGCGTTGCGACGAATTACAAGAAGTATTCGACGCTCTTGGCAAAGGGAAAAGCTACGGCCCATCAACCACCCACATGAGCAAGTTATTGCCAAGGATCGAAGGCGGTGGAGGTGGAGGCTGCCCGATCGCGGTATTTGGCATTCGAAGGGAGGCATACATTGATGACTAGCGGAAGAAACCCAAGCGAAGAACTGCTTCGATTTGCCGACGGCCAAAAATTTTCAACCATATTGGCTGACCCGCCGTGGCAGTTCACGAACCGGACCGGGAAGATGGCGCCGGAGCACAAGCGACTATCGCGTTATGCCACGATGATACTCGATGACATCCTTGACCTTCCAGTCGCGGAGTTGGTGGATACACCGGCGCATCTTTACCTTTGGGTGCCGAATGCTCTCGTGGCAGAAGGGCTCGAGGTGATGAAAACCTGGGGCTTTACGTATAAGACAAACCTCGTTTGGTACAAGGTCCGAAAGGATGGAGGACCTGATAGAAGGGGCGTTGGTTTTTATTTCCGGAACGTCACTGAACTCGTTCTTTTCGGGGTCCGCGGCAGGAACGCTCGCACATTAAAGCCTGGCCGAACCATGCCCAACCTGTTAGCGACCCGGAAACGTGAACATAGCCGAAAGCCGGACGAATTGTACGACATCATAGAGGGCTGCAGTGTTGGGCCGTTTCTCGAATTATTCGCTCGGCATAGGCGTCCAGGGTGGTATCAGTGGGGCGACGAACCCACGCGGTTTCGTGATGCCACAACGCCGCGCCCAGGCTTACGGTTGCCTGAGTCGACTGGCGACCCGGTCCTTCGGCTGAGTATGACTTAGGCACGCTCGCGCTTGTGCCGGGCGGGGGCCGGTTCTAAGGTGCCGCTCCGCCGGCGCCGCCGATTGGCGCTCGGCCTCGCCTTGGTCCGGAGAGCGCGATGCCGCCCGATCCCCGTTTGCCCACGGTCCGTCCCATCGGCGCCGTCAACTGGCTGGGGACATGGACGTTTTGCGCCAAGGAGGTGCGCCGCTTCCTGAAGGTGTTCACCCAGACCGTCATCGCGCCGGTGGTCACCACGCTCTTGTTCCTGGCCATCTTCAGCTTGGCGCTCGGACGCTCCGTGGAATATCTGGGCGGGGTGCCGTTTACCGAGTTCCTCGCCCCCGGCCTGGTCATGATGGCGATGGTCCAGAACGCCTTCGCCAACACCTCGTCCTCGATCGTCATTTCCAAGGTGCAGGGGAACATTATCGACGTGCTGATGCCGCCGCTCTCGGCCGGCGAGCTCACGCTCGGATTCGCGGTGGGCGGCGCCGCCCGGGGGCTTATGGTGGGCCTCGCCGTCAGCCTCGCCATGGCCGTTTTCGTGGACATGAAGATCCACAACGTCGGCTTCATCCTGTTCCATGCGATGGCCGCCTCGCTCTTGCTCTCGTTGCTCGGCGTCGCTGCGGGCATCTGGTCGGAGAAGTTCGACCACATGGCGGCGGTGACAAACTTCGTGATCACGCCTCTTGCGTTTCTCTCCGGTACCTTCTACTCGGTCGAGCGGCTTCCGGGCATGTGGCACACCATCGCCCACCTCAACCCGTTCTTCTACATGATCGACGGGTTCCGCTACGGCTTCATCGGGCACGCAGATGGGCATCTCGGCGCCGGGATCGTCGTCATGGTGGTGGCCAACCTGTGCCTGTGGGCGGCCTGCCATCGCATGTTCGCGACCGGCTACAAGCTGAAGGCGTGAGGTTCTGAGCCTCCGGTCCGGCGCGCCGGCGCCCGCCCGCGAGGCGCGTTTCGGCCGCGCCATGCGCCCATCCGCGCGCGTTGACAGCGACGGCGCAAATGCAGTACTCCGGCCGCTCGTCCCTGACCCCGGGGCGGAAGTCCGCCCCCATGAACACGACGACCGGAGAGAGTTTTTGGGCTCTGCCGTCCTTCCCACCTATCGGCCTGCCGACCTCGCCTTCGAGCGCGGCGAAGGGGCCTACCTCTATGCCGCGGGCGGGCGCCGCTACCTCGATTTCGCCTCGGGCATCGCGGTCACCGCCCTCGGCCACTCTCACCCCCATCTGGTGGCGGCGCTTGCGGAGCAGGGGCGCAAGCTTTGGCACTGCTCCAATCTTTACCGCATCCCGGAGCAGGAGCGCCTGGCCGAGCGGCTGGCGGCGGCCACGTTCGCGGACAGGGCGTTCTTCTGCAACTCCGGCGCCGAGGCGGTGGAATGCGGCATCAAGATGGTGCGCAAGTTTCACGACGGGACGGGCGATTCGAAGCGTTACCGGGTGTTGTGTTGCAGCAACGGCTTTCACGGCCGCACCATGGCCGCCATCTCGGCCGGAGGCCAGGAGAAGCACACGCAGGGCTTAGAGCCCCTGCTCGAGGGCTTCGATCACGTGGCGTTCGGCAACCTCAACGAGCTGCGCGCGGCCGTGGGCCCCGAGACGGCGGCGATCCTGGTGGAGCCGATCCAGGGAGAGGGCGGCATCCGGGTGGGCGGGCCCGACTACCTGCGCGGGCTGCGTGAGGTGGCGGACGAATTCGGCCTGCTGCTGTTCTTCGACGAGGTGCAATGCGGGATGGGCCGCACGGGGCGGCTGTTCGCCCATGAATGGGCGGATGTCGAGCCGGACGTCATGGCCCTGGCCAAGGGGCTCGGCGGCGGCTTCCCGGTGGGCGCGTGCCTGGCGACGGAGCGGGCGGCCTCCGGCATGGCGCCGGGCTCCCACGGGTCGACCTACGGCGGCAACCCGCTCGCCATGACGGTGGCGAACGCCGTGCTGGACGTAATGCTCTCGGACGGGTTCCTGGAAGAGGTCGAGCGGATCGGGGGCATCCTCAGCGACCGCCTCGCGGCCGTGGCCGAGCGCCACCCCGCGGTCCTCGCCGGGGTCCGGGGAATGGGGTTGATGCTCGGGCTTGAATGCGCCGTCCCCAACACCGACCTGGTGAGCCGTCTCAGGGAGAACGGCCTCTTGACCGCGGGCGCGGGCGACAACGTGGTGCGCCTGTTGCCGCCGCTCGTCATCGAGGAGAGCCACGTGGACGAGGCGGTGGAGATCCTGGACCGGACCTGCGGCCAGTGGCGGCAATAGGCCGGCTGCAGTGGCATGAGCGGACCCAAGCACTTCCTCGACCTCGATCGGCTGGACTCCGGCACGCTCCGGGAGATCCTCAACTTCGGCCGCGACACCAAGCTCGGCGGCTTGCCGCCGGGCGGGGCCAAGTCGTTGGCGGGCAAGACCCTGGCGATGATCTTCGAGAAGCCGTCGACCCGCACCCGCGTGGCCTTCGAGGTGGGAATGCATCAGCTGGGCGGAAAGTCCATCGTGCTCACCCACACCGACACCCACCTCGGCCGCGGCGAGACGATCGCGGACACCGCCCGGGTGCTCTCGCGCTACGTGGACGCGATCATGATCCGCACCGACACCGAGGACAAGTTGCTGGAAATGGCGAAACACGCCAGCGTGCCGGTGATCAACGGGCTCACGGACCGCACCCATCCCTGCCAGCTCATGGCCGACATCCTCACCTTCGAGGAGCACCGCGGCCCCATCGCGGGCAAGGTGGTGGCCTGGGTCGGCGACGGCAACAACGTCGCCGCCTCGTGGACCCATGCCGCCGTGCGGTTCGATTTCGAGCTTCGGCTCGCCTGTCCCGAGGCCTTGAGCCCGGAGGCGAGCATCGTGAAGTGGGCGGTGGCCAACGGCGGCAAGGTTTCGCTCGGCGAGGACGCGAAGGAGGCGGTGGCGGGCGCCCACTGCGTGGTCACCGACACCTGGGTGTCGATGGGCGCCACCGATGCGGCGGAACGGCGCAAGCTGCTCGCGCCCTACCAGGTGGACGAGGACCTGATGGCGACCGCCAGCGCGGATGCCCTTTTCATGCATTGCCTGCCCGCGCACCGCGGCGAGGAGGTGACCGCCTCGGTCATCGACGGGCCGCAGTCGGTGGTCTGGGACGAGGCCGAGAACCGGCTCCACGCCCAGAAGGGCATCCTCATCTGGTGTTTCACCTGAGGCGGGCCCGAGCATGACCTCGGTTCCACCCGGTGACGACCTGGTCCAGACCTTCAACGTCGAGTCCCTCGGCGCCCGCGGCCGCCTGGTGCGCCTGGGCGCGGTCGCGGAGTCCGTGATAGGGGGGCACGACTACCCGGAGCTGGTGGCGGGGCTCTTGGGCGAGATGCTGGCGCTGGCGGCGGCGCTGGCGGCGGCGTTGCGCTTCGAGGGGGTGTTCTCGGTCCAGACCAAGGGTGACGGTCCGGTCTCCATGCTGGTGGCGGACATTACCAGCGACCGCGACATGCGCGGATACGCGGCCTATGACGAGGGGCGGCTCGACGAGGTGGCCGCCGCCGCGGCCGAACGCGGGGCGACGCCGGGAGGGGTCTCGGCGCCGCGCCTGCTCGGTGCCGGCCACATGGCCTTCACGGTCGATCAGGGCGCCGCCAGCGACCGCCATCAGGGCATCGTCGAGCTCGACGGCGCGACGGTGGCGGAAATCGCCCACCAGTACTTCCGCAGATCCGAGCCGATCGAGACCGGAATCCGCCTCGCCGCCGGGCGAAGCCCGAACGGGGACGGGCGGGCCCTCTGGCGGGCGGGGGCGCTGGTGCTCCAGCACGTGGCCCTCGACGCGAAGGGGGGCGACGATGCCCGCTCGCCCGACCCGCCGTGGGACGAGGAAGAGGAGGAAAACTGGCGGCGCGCCATGGTGCTGATGGGCAGCCTCAGAGACGGCGAGCTCCTCGACCCGCGGCTCACGCCCGAGGACCTGCTGAGCCGCCTGTTCCACGAGGAGCGGGTGCGGGTGTTCAGGCCCAAGCCGCTCCACTACAGCTGCCGCTGCTCGGAAGAAAGGGTCGAGAGGGTGCTGGCGAGCCTGCCGCGCGACGAGATGGAATCCCTCAAGATCGAGGGCGAGGTGGTGGTGACCTGCCAGTTCTGCAACGCCCGCTACAGCTTCGACGACGCCGCGCTCGCCGCGCTCTACGAAGCTTGAGCGCCGCGCCGCCGCCGCCCCGGACACCGGCCCCCCGGGGCGTCTTGAACCGCGGCTTCGGCCCGTGCCAGAATGCCGCCCGGCTCGGGACCAAGGGAATCACCGCCATGCGCCTTCGGGCTTCCGCCCGCCTCGCCGTCGTCGCGCTTAGCCTGCTGGCGCTGGCGGCCTGCGCGGCGCCGCCGCCGAAGCAGGCCTTTCCCGAGCTCACCTGGTCCCACCTGGCCCCCTTCAAGCTGGACGTGGCGGAGATCGAAGTCGTCTCCGAGTTCGAGCCGACCTTCAAGCCGCCCCACGTCGAGCACTTCGTGCCTGCCCCGCCGGAGCAGACGGCGCGGCGCTGGGCCGAGGACAGGCTCAAGGCCGCGGGCGCGCAAGGCCGGGCCAGGGTCATCATCAAGGACGCCAGCATCAAGGAGGTGCCGCTGGAGGTCGGGAAGGACGTCCGCGGCTACTTCACCACCGAGCAGGCGCAGCGGTACGACGCGGCCGTAGAGGTCGAGATCGAGATCCGCGGGCCCCGCGGCTACCGCGACGGCTATGTCAGGGCGCGGGCGGAACGCACCCAGACGGTGCCCGAGGACATCACGCTCAATGAGCGCGAGCGGGTGTGGTTCGAGCTCACGGAAGGCTTGATGAAGGACTTCGACGCCGAGATGTCCAAGAACATCCGCCAATACCTTGGCCGCTTCCTGCTCTAGGCGCGCGTCCGCCGCGGCCCCCGGGAGTCGGGTTGCAGAAAACTGGCAGGCCGCGAGCCTCGCCGCTTTTAGCCCTAGCGCCGGCCGTGATGGCGATTATCCCCGCCAGAAGGAGGGGGCGAAGAGGACGAGCACGGTGTAGAGCTCGAGCCGGCCCAAAAGCATGCCGAAGCTCAACAGCCATTTCGCCGCGTCCGGCAACGCGGCGAAGTTGCCCCCCGGCCCGATCACCGGCCCCAGCCCCGGCCCCACGTTCGCGATCGCGCTCGCCGCGCCCGACACCGAGGTCAGGAAATCCAGGCCCAGCAGCCCCAGGCCCAACGAGAGCATGCTGAACGAGAGCGCGAACAGGAAGAAGAAGCCCATGACCGAGCTCGCGACCTCCTCGGTAATCGGCCTCTTGTTGTAATAGGCGATGAAGACGCCGTGGGGCTGGGTGAGCCGCAGGATCTGCCTCCTGGCGGTGGCGTAGATCACCTGGAAGCGGAAGATCTTGATGCCGCAGGTGGTCGAGCCCGCGCATCCGCCCACCACCATGAGGAAGAAGAGCGCGGCGACGGCGAAGCCGCCCCAGAGGTCGAAGGCGGCCGTCGAGTACCCGGTCCCGGTGATCATCGAGATCACGTTGAAGGAGGCGTACCGGAACGCGCGGAGGACCGGCTCGCCGCCCGCAGACAGCCACACCGTCATGACCGCCACGGCCGTGGCGACGATCGAAAGAAACCACAGCACCTGGCTGTCCTTGAAGAGGCGGGCCGAATTGCCGCGCACGGCCTGGAGGTACAGCACGAAGGGCAGCGCGCCGAGGATCATGAAGACGGTCACGATGGCGTCGATCGTGGCGCTCCCGAAATGGCCGATCGAGGCGTCCGAGGTGGAAAACCCGCCGGTGGCGATGGTGGTCATGGCGTGCGTCACCGCCTCGAAGCCGGTCATGCCGCTGAACCAGAGCGCCGTGGCGCAGACGGCGGTGAGCAGCAGGTAGATCACCCCGATCCCGCTGGCGATCTGGGCGGTGCGGGGAAACACCTTCTCGGTGGTATCGGACGATTCCATGCGGAACAGCTGCATGCCGCCGACGCGCAACATCGGCAGCACCGCCAGCGCCATGACGATGATGCCGATGCCGCCGAGCCATTGCAGCAACGCCCGCCACAGCAACAGCCCCGGCGCCGCGTAGTCGAGGCCGGTGATCACCGTGGACCCGGTGGTGGTCACTCCCGACATGGCCTCGAAGAAGGCGTCGGTGAGGGACAGATTGAGGCCGGAGAACGCCAGCGGCAGGGCGGCGAAGCAGGCGATGACGAGCCAGCTCAGCGTCGTCAGCACGAACGCCTCGTTGAGGCGTATCTCGAACCGGGCCATGCGGTTGGTGAGAATGAGGCCGACGCCCACGAACAGCGTGATCGCGGCCGAGGCGGCGAAGACGAACGCGTCTTCGGTGTGACCGGCGGCGAAGTCGGCAACCCCAGGCACCACCATGACGATCGCCAGGGTGGTGAGAAGGATGCCGATGACGAAGAGAATGGGCCGGAAATCGATCACGGACCCGCCGGTGTCCCCCTGTCACGCTCGCACGCCATCATTGGCGAAAGGGCCCCGCCTGTCCATAGCGGAGCCCTAGTATCTGTCGGCGGTCCGTTCACGACATCCCCCGCGTTTGTTGCCGTCCCGTGACGTCTCGTGCCGCCCGTGACGGGGAGGCATACGGGGATGCACGGCCCGCCGCCATCAGTCGAGCGCCGCCCTCGCCGGATGTGCGGGCGGGCGCCTCAAACGTTGATCAAATACTCGGGCTGGGTGCCGCCGATCATGGCCAGGAATTCGTGCCGCGTCGACGGATTGTTGCGGAACAGGCCCAGCATGCGGCTGGTCACCATGGTGACCCCCGGCTTGTGTATGCCGCGCGTGGTCATGCACTGGTGGGCCGCATCCAAGACCACCGCCACCCCCTTGGGCTGCAGCACTTCTTCGATGGTGTTGGCGATCTGGGCCGTCATCTTCTCCTGAATCTGCAGACGCCGGGTATAGACCTCGACGACGCGGGCGAGCTTGCTGATGCCGACCACGCGCTTGTCGGGCAGATAGGCGACATGGGCCTTGCCGATGATCGGGGCCATGTGGTGCTCGCAGTGGGACTCGAAGCGGATGTCCCTGAGCACCACCATCTCGTCGTATCCGTCGACCTCCTCGAAGGTGCGCTGAAGGAGCTCGACGGGATCCTCCGCATAGCCGGAGAAGAACTCCTGATACGCGCTCGTCACCCGGCCCGGGGTCCCGGCCAGGCCCTCGCGGTCGGGGTCGTCGCCGGCCCATCGGATGAGGGTGCGCACGGCCTCCTCGGCCTCCACGCGGGTGGGCCTCTCCACTGGTTTGCCGGTCGCGGCGGCCTCGACCACCGTCACGGCCGCCTTGAGCCCGGAGGAATCAGCTGCGGTCACCGGTCGGTTTCCTTCTCCTGTCACGGGATGAACGGCAGGCGGTCCAGCCGGCAGCCATCCCCCGCATGAGCCATTTAGCGTCCGGGGCCGCCGGGTCAAGGACTGATTCCAAGGTTCCGGGGGCCCCATACGGTAAAATCATAGCATTCCCGCGCCTTGGATCGAAGCAAAGCTTGCGCCGGCGCGCCGCGCGCCGGACCCGGGTGACCCCCGCCAAGCGGGGCGCTACTGGAGCCGCTTTTCCTGATACGGGCTATCCAGCGAGAAGGCCGGAATGGCGACGTCGAAGCCCTCGCCTGAGGCGTTCACCATCCGGTAGGACCCGACCATGATTCCCGAAGGGGTGTTTAAGGGCGTGCCGCTCGTGTACTCGAAGGAGTCGCCGGGGTGCAGGACCGGCTGTTCGCCCACGACGCCTGCGCCGCGCACCTCCTGCGTGCGGCCGAACGAATCGGTGATCCGCCAGTGGCGCGAGCGGAGCTGGACGATTTCGCGGCCGCGGTTCTCGATGCGCACGTGGTAGGCCCAGACGTAGTGGTCCTCGTCCGGGGCCGATTCATCATCCAGGTAGATGGGCTCGACCGTCACCTGTATCGAACGAGTGGTGTCCGTGTACATTACAGCGCCTCTTCGAGGCCTCTCCCCGACCCTCGCCGAGCCCCACTCCGTCGCATCCGCGGCCGGAGCCGAGCCCAACCAATGATATGATCTTTTGGCCCACTCCTGTCCATCCCCCGCGCGATTTCGTCGCGGCGCCGGCGGCGGGTCCGCAGGAGGCCCCGCGACCGGTCAAACCGCCTTCAGGGCCTGCGCGATGTCGTCCTTGAGGTCGTCCACGTCCTCGAGCCCGATGGAGAAGCGCACGAGGCCCTCGCCGATGCCCATGCGGGCGCGCTCCTCCGGATCGATACGCTGGTGGGTCGTCGTCGCCGGGTGCGTGACCAAACTCTTGGTGTCGCCGAGGTTGTTCGAAATGTCGATGAGCTTGAGCGCGTTGAGGAGCCGGAACGACGCCTCCTTTCCTCCCTCCACGTCTATGGCGACGATGTTCCCGAAATCCTTCATCTGCGACGCGGCGAGCTGGTGCTGCGGATGGCTGGAAAGGCCCGGATAGAGCACCCGCTCCACGCCTTTGCGCCCGGTCAGGAAATCGGCCACCACGCGGGCGTTGCGGCAGTGCTGCATGACGCGCATCTCCAACGTCTCGAGGGACTTGAGCAGGAGCCAGGCGTTGAACGGGCTCATGCTCGGCCCGGTGTGGCGGAAGAAGGGGGTGAGCTCGTCCGTGCAGTAGGCGGCGGATCCCAGGATGGCGCCGCCCATGCACCGGCCCTGGCCGTCGAAGTGCTTGGTCGCCGAGTAGACAATGATGTCGGCGCCGAATTCCAGGGGAAGCTGAAGGATGGGGCCGGCGAAGACGTTGTCGACCACCAGCCGGGCGCCCGCGGAATGGGTGAGCTCCGCCACCGCGCGGAGGTCGATGATCTCGAGCTGCGGGTTCGACGGCGTCTCCAGGAACACGGCCTGGGTCCTGGTCTTGAGGGCGTCGGCCCACTGGTCGAGATCGGCGCCGTCGACGATGACGGTCGTAATCCCGTAGCGCGGCAGGAGCTCGGTGATGACGTACTGGCACGAGCCGAAGAGCGCGCGCGAGGCGACCACCCGGTCGCCGGCGTTGAGCTGGCACATCAGCGAGGCGAACACGGCGGCCATGCCCGTCGCCGTGGCGCGGCAGGCCTCGGCGTCTTCCAGCAGCGCCATGCGCTCCTCGAACATGGCGACGGTCGGGTTCCCGAAGCGCGAGTAGACGAAGCGCTCGATGTCGCCCTTGAAGGCGGCCTCGGCCTCCTGCGCGGACCCGTAAACGTATCCGGAGGTGAGGTAGATCGCCTCGCAGGTTTCCTGGAAGGCGCTGCGCCGTAGGCCGCCGCGCACGAGCCGCGTCTGCGGCCGCCAAGAGTCGGCCTCGGGCGATTTCGGGAGTTCGACCGCCGCCACGCCTTCGGGGTTCGCCCTGGATTCGTTGTCCGCCATCCTTGCGCCTCCCTGCCCTTGGGGTTCCAGGCACGACGCCTGCCGGCCCGAAACGACAAAAAACCCCGACCGGTCCGATCGGGGCTTGTCTCAGCTCCGACCTTTTAGCGATATGTTTTACGTGGCCGCAAGCCGGTCGGCTCAAATCACCACGGATCAGGGACTGATTACGGGGTCGCGGGAACCCTGTCAAGCCGCTTGGGCCGGGACCCGGCCCCCGCGGGGACGTCAGCCCCGGCTGCAGGAGCCGCCGCCAAGGACGCAAAACCGGGCGCAATGGGGGTGGTTGAGCTTGACCTGGCGCGCGGTCTCGCCAAGCGTCGCGCCCATCTCGAAGGCCGGGTCTTCGGCGATGAGCGTGCAGGCGACCACCGCCGGACGCTTCGCCCCCTTGCGCCTGACAACCATGCGCGAAGTCGCGCACATGATGCCGGCCGGATCCAGCCCGAGGATGCCCCAGCATTTCTCGGTGACTTCGGGCACGTCCGCGTCCTCGTCCATCTCCGGGAACAGGGTGAGGGCGACGGGGTCGGAGGCATCGACGGGGACGCCGTGTTCGCGGAAGAGGCGGCCATAGCCGGCGCGCAGCGCCTCTTCCGGCTCGCCCCAGCAGGTGCGCCCCGCCACGGCTACGGCGAACCCGTTGGCCGAAAGCCAGCACAACCCGTCGAGGGTCGGCGGAAAGGTGCGGGGGCCGCGCTCGAGCTCGTGGAGGCGCGCCGTGTAGTGGTCGAGGGAGACCCGGATCGAGAGCCGCCCGGCGTACCGTTCGCGAAGGCCGAGGAGGGGGCCTTCGAGCTTCCGCATGGGCTTCATGGCGTTGGTGAGCACCAGCGCGCGGAAGCCCCGGCCGAGGCAGTCTTCCAGCATGTCCATGAGATCGGGATTCATGAAGGGCTCGCCGCCGGTGAAGCCGATCTCTTGCGTCGGCAGCTCCTCACGCGCGATCTCGTCCAGGAAGCCCCGCACCTCCGCCGCCGTGAGATACACCAGGCGGTCGTTCGTCGGGCTCGATTCGATGTAGCAGTTGCGGCAGGTGAGGTTGCAGAGCGTGCCGGTGTTGAACCAAAGCGTACGCAGCTCCCGGAACGCGACGCGGGCGCGGGGCTCGCCGGCGGCGGTGCGGTCGGGGTCCCGGAATTTCTCGGGATCGAGGCGGGCCGGCGCTTCGAGCCGCACCTCGTCCCGCGCCTCTAGCGCCGTGTCGGTCATGGTCCTCCGAGAAAGGCGTACGGTGTTGGGGCCCGTTTATCCTGTGTCGCCCAACAAGCCAAATCAAATTAATGTGTGGTCGCAACGCCGGGCTTGCGCGAAACGGCGAGCCGACGGACCGGGACCCGGCGCTCGGCCCGGGCCGAGCGTTCCGTTGCCTTGCCGCAGGGTCGGGGCTCGCGTATATAATCGCCCCTGACGCGCCTTGGGCGGGCGTAGCTCAATGGTAGAGTAGAAGCTTCCCAAGCTTAAGACGGGGGTTCGATTCCCCTCGCCCGCTCCAATTCCGGCATCGCAGTCTCCAGAGGGCGCGACAGGTGCGCGGTCCCCGAGGCGGCCCTGGTCACTCTGACCCTTCCTCGGCCTCGGCCTCGCAGATCGCTTGCAGCGCGGCCCATTCCCCGGGTGTCAGGCCGGCGTCGCCGCCGGTGGTTGCCGCGGCCGCGGCGTCGGCGCGCTCCTCGCTCGGCGGGTGCGTGGAGAAGTAGGCGAGGAAGGAGGGCAGTGCGCCCTCGGCGTCCGCAAGCCGCTCGAAAAAGGCCTGTAGGCCGTCGGTGCGGATGCCGGCCTGCTTCAACATCTCGACCCCGAGCGCGTCGGCCTCGGCCTCGTCGGCGCGGCTGTAGGAGAACATCACCAATGCGCCTCCGATCTCGCCGAGGCTGGGGAGCGCGGAGGA
>JAZGAE010000021.1:0-4919 GCA_036475545.1 Alphaproteobacteria bacterium | reverse complement strand
GGGGCTCTTATCGGAAAGTCGGCAGCGAGGCATGGTAGATGGCCGATACGGCTGACGAGTCCGCCGCGACCGGGGAAACCCGGCGCGACTTTTTGTATCTTGCCACTGCCGCGGTCGGTGCGGCGGGGGCCGCGGCGGCCACCTGGCCCTTCATCCACAGCATGAATCCGGCGGCCGACATCCGCGCGCTGGCGGTGACGGAGGTGGACCTTTCGCCGGTCGCGGTGGGCCAGAGCATCACCGTCAAGTGGCAGGGCAGGCCGGTGTTCATCCGCCGCCGCACGGCAGCGGAGATCGCGGCGGCGCAAGCGGACGACGCCGCCGACCTTCCCGATCCCGAGCCCGATGCCAAGCGCGTCAAGCGGCCCGAATGGCTGATCGTGGTCGGCATCTGTACGCATCTCGGCTGCGTGCCGCTGGGGCAGAGGACGACTGAGCCGCGGGGCGATTTCGGTGGCTGGTTCTGCCCCTGCCACGGCTCGCACTACGACACCTCTGGCCGCATTCGCAAGGGCCCGGCGCCGAGAAACCTCGACCTGCCCGGCGAGGTGATTGGCGAGGACCTGCATGGCTACGCATTCCTCGACGACACCACGGTCCGCATCGGTTAGGAGCTTCGCCCATGAGCGCGCGCCAGACCCAAGGCCCGCTGGTCACCTGGATCGAGGACCGCCTCCCGATCTTCACCTTCATGCGGCGCGAGATCGTCGACTACCCGACGCCCCGGAACCTGAACTACTGGTGGAACTTCGGCTCCATCGCCGGCGTCATGCTGGTGATCTTGATCGTGACCGGCATCGTGCTGGCGATGCAGTACACCGCCCACGTGGACCATGCCTTCGAGAGCGTCGAGCGGATCATGCGCGACGTCAATTACGGCTGGTTGCTGCGCTACCTCCACATGAACGGCGGGTCGATGTTCTTCCTCGCCATCTACATCCACATGTTCCGCGGCCTCTACTACGGTTCCTACAAGTCCCCGCGCGAAATCCTGTGGTGGCTCGGCCTCATCATCCTGATCCTGATGATGCTGGCCGGCTTCACGGGCTACGTGCTGCCCTGGGGGCAGATGAGCTTCTGGGCCGCCACCGTGATCACGAACCTGTTCTCCGCCGTGCCCTGGGTGGGCGACGCGATCGTGACCTGGCTGTGGGGCGGCTACTCGGTCGACAATCCGACGCTCGCCCGCTTCTACGCGTTCCACTATCTGATCCCCTTCCTGATCGTCGGCGTGGTGTGGGTGCATCTGTGGTCGCTGCACAAGGTGAAGTCGGGCAATCCCTTGGGCCTCGACATCAAGGGGCCGCAGGACACGATCCCCTTCCACCCCTATTACACGGTGAAGGACAACTTCGGCTTCGGCATGTTCTTCATCCTGTACGCGGCCTTCGTGTTCTTCGCGCCCAACCTTCTCGGCGAGCCGGACAACTACATTCCCGCGAACCCGCTGGTCACCCCGCCGCACATCGTGCCCGAGTGGTACTTCCTGCCCTACTACGCGATCCTGCGCGCGGTGCCGGACATCGGGGCCTTCGGCTTCGTGCTGGTGTCGGCGAAGCTGGCCGGCGTGATCGCCATGTTCGCCTCGATTCTCGTCCTGTTCGCACTGCCGTGGCTCGACCGCTCGCCGGTGCGCTCGGGGCGCTTCCGGCCCATCTTCAAGCAGCTCTTCTGGCTGCTGGTGGCCGACTGCATCGTGCTCGGGTGGGTCGGCGCCAACCCGCCGGCGGGGCTTTTCCTGACCATCGGCCGCATCGCCACGGCGTACTATTTCCTCCACTTCCTGGTGCTGCTGCCGCTGGTAAGCTGGCTCGAGAAGCCGAAGCCCCTGCCCGAGAGCATCGCCGCCGCCGTGACCGAAGGCGGCGGAGCGGCGGGCTGAGGGCGGAGGGGCGCGCGATGCGGAGGCTTCTCATGGCGGGCGTGGCGGCGGTGCTCGTCGGCGTTTGCGCGCCGACCCCCGCGCGCGCGGCCGAGACGCCGGAGGTCGCGGCCCGCGACTGGTCGTTCGGCGGCATCTTCGGGACCTTCGACCGGGGGGCCTTGAGGCGCGGCCTCCAGATCCATCGCGAGGTGTGCGCGGCCTGTCATTCACTCGACCTGGTGGCCTACCGGAACCTGAGCGATGTCGGCTTCGGCGAGGACGAGGTCAAGGCCATCGCCGCCGAGTACGAGGTCGTCGACGGGCCCAACGAGGAGGGCGAGATGTACACCCGCCCGGCGCTCCCGTCGGACCGTTTCGTCGCTCCCTTCCCTAACGAGCAGGTGGCGCGCATCGCCAACAACGGGGCGCTGCCGCCGGACCTCTCGCTGATCACCAAGGCGCGTAAAGGCGGGCCCGATTACATCCACGCGCTTCTGGTCGGCTACGTGGACCCGCCCGAAGGGTTCGAGCTCACGGAGGACCTCTTCTACAACGCCGCCTTCCCGGGCCACCAGATCCGCATGATGCCGCCGCTCTTCGAAGGGGCCGTGGAGTACGCCGACGGGACCCACGCCTCGCTCGACCAGATGGCGAGCGACGTGGTGACCTTCCTGGCGTGGGCCGCCGAGCCCGAGCTCGAGGCGCGCAAGCGCCTGGGCGTCAAGGTGCTGCTGTTCCTGATCGTCTTCACCGCGCTTCTCTACGCCGTGAAGCGCCAGGTCTGGAGCGCGCTCCACTAGCTGGCCCGCCCGGCCGCTGACCCGTTCCCCCCTTGTCCGGGCTTGATCGGCCGCCGGATTGCTGGGACACTCGGGCGTCCCGCCGGCCCGCCTGCGGGCTATAGCGCGCTTTGGCCTGCACGCCGTACGACTTCGGCAGGCGGGCGCGCAGACCCGGGCCGGCGCTCGATTTCTTGGGGGGGAGGATGTCGGAGCCAGCCAGGAAGCCCTTGCTTGCCATCATCGGCGGCAGCGGGGTGTACAACATCCCGGGCCTGAAGAGAACGGGCGAGGAGGCGGTCGAGAGCCCGTTCGGGGAGCCGTCGGACCAGCTGTTCTTCGGCGAGCTCGATGGCCAGCCCCTGGTGTTCCTGCCGCGTCACGGCCGCAGGCATACGATCCCGCCTACGGACATCAACTTCCGCGCCAACATCGACGCGCTCAAACGGGTGGGGGTGACCGAGATCCTCTCGATGAGCGCGGTGGGCAGCCTGCGCGAGGACTTGGCGCCGGGGTCCCTCGTCATCGTCGACGAGTTCGTCGACCGCACCATCGCCCGTTCCAGAACCTTCTTCGACGCCGGCATCGTCGCGCACGTCTCCATGGCGGATCCCGTGTGCCGGCGCCTCGGCGACCACATCGAGGCGGCGGCCGCCGAGGTCGGCGTCGATGTCGTGCGCGGCGGCACCTATCTGGTGATCGAAGGGCCGCAGTTCTCGTCTCGAGCCGAATCCGCGCTTTTTCGCTCGTGGGGCATGGACGTGATCGGCATGACCAACCTGCCCGAGGCCAAGCTCGCCCGCGAGGCGGAGATATGCTACGCCACGGTCGCCATGGTGGCGGATTTCGACTGTTGGCATCCGCACCACTTGGACGTGACGGTGGAGGAGATCATGGGGGTCGTCATGGCCAATGCGGAGAAGGCGAGGACTCTGATCCAGGCCGTGGCGCCCAGGCTCAGGGACCGGGACGGCCCTTGCGAGGCGGGCTGCCACAGGGCGCTGGACGACGCCATCGTCACCGACAGGGAGGCGCGCGACCCGGATTCCGTCAAGCGGCTCGCCGCGGTGGCGGGCCGCGTACTGGGTTCGTGAGGCGGGGGCCGGGCCCGGACTGACGCGCGCCGCCCGCGCCTGGGCGCGCAACGCGCACGCGGTGCCGGAGACGCCCATGAAGGTCGAAGGCAAACCCTACCGCACCATCTGGCTCTCGGACGACGGCTGGGCGGTGGAGATCATCGACCAGACCAAGCTGCCCCACGCGTTCGAGACCCGCCGGCTCGAGACCCTGGACGACGCGGCCCACGCCATCTCCGCGATGCTGGTGCGCGGCGCTCCCCTGATCGGCGCCGCCGCGGCCTACGGCGTTTGCCTGGCGATTCGGCGCGACCCCTCCGACGCCGCGCTCGCCGCGGCTTGCGACGCTCTTCTCGAGACGCGGCCCACCGCGGTCAATCTGCGCTGGGCGCTGGATGAGATGCGGGCGGCGCTTTCCCGCACGCCCGTGCCCGAGCGCACGGCGGCCGCCTACCGGCGCGCGGGGGAGATCTGCGACGAGGACGTGGCCAACAACCGCGCCATCGGCGAGCACGGCCTCGGCCTCCTGCGCGACATCAGGGCGGCCAAGGCCGAGGCGGGCAGGGCGGACGGGCCGGTCAACGTGCTCACCCATTGCAACGCCGGCTGGCTCGCCACGGTCGACTGGGGCACCGCGCTTGCGCCCGTCTACGCCGCCTTCGATGCCGGCCTCGACGTCCACGTCTGGGTCGGCGAGACCCGGCCCCGCAACCAGGGCGCGGGGCTCACCGCCTGGGAGCTCAAGGGACACGGCGTTCGCCATACGGTGATCGTGGACAGCGCCGGCGGCCACCTCATGCAGCGCGGCCTGGTGGACGTGTGCATCACGGGGAGCGATCGCGCCACCGCCACCGGCGACGTGTGCAACAAGATCGGCACCTACTTGCAGGCGCTCGCCGCCGACGACAACGGCGTGCCGTTCTATGCGGCGCTTCCCGGCTCCACCATCGACTGGACGCTGGACGACGGGCTCCGCGGCATCCCCATCGAGGAGCGCGGCGGCGAAGAGGTCGCCACCGTCACCGGGCGCGACGGCCGCGGCCGCGTCACCGCGGTCGCCGTCACGCCCGAGGGCACGCCGGTCGCCAACCCCGCCTTCGACGTGACGCCGGCGCGCCTGGTGGCCGGCCTCATCACCGAGCGCGGGCTCGCGCCCGCCACGCGCGCGGGGCTGTTGGGGCTGTATCCCGAGGCCGCGCC
>JAZGAE010000020.1:0-2262 GCA_036475545.1 Alphaproteobacteria bacterium | reverse complement strand
GATTGCGTGACGGTTTGTCCCGTCAACTGTTTCCACAGCGACGAAGAGATGCTCTACATCGACCCCGAGGTGTGCATCGACTGTGGCGCTTGCATTCCGGAATGCCCGGTTCAGGCCATCTACGAGGAACCCGATCTCCCCGCCGACAAGAGCGAGTGGATCGAGATCAACGCCGAAAAGGCGCCGAATCTGCCGGTCATCGACGAAAAGCAGGATCCGTTGCCGACGGCGGAGAAGAGAAAGACCGAACTGGGATTCTGAGGGGGAATTCCTTTCGTTAGAAAGACGGACGCCTGGCGCCCCGCCCTCGAACCGGCGGTGTGAACCGGAGCGAGAAGGTTCCGGGGGACCTCCCGGGACCCATCGGCGACACGCGAAGACGAACAGAGGGGGACGGTAGAGGACATGAGCAAGCTCGGGTCGGAAGAAAACCCGTTACGCGTCGCCGTCGTGGGCAGCGGTCCCAGCGGCTTCTATGCCGCAGAGGCGCTCCATAGATCGGACGTCGCCGTTCGCGTCGTCCTGATCGATCGGCTTCCCGCCCCTTACGGCCTGGTGCGAAACGGAGTCGCCCCCGACCACCCGAAGCTCAAGCAGGCCATCGCCACCTACGACAAGATCGCGCGAGAGCCGGACATCGCCTTCCTCGGCAACATCATGGTGGGCAAGGACGTCGCCGTCGAGGAGCTCAGGGAGACCCATCACGCGGTCCTATTCTGCTGCGGCGCGGAGACCGACCGCAGACTGGGCATCGCCGGCGAGGACCTGCCCGGCAGCCACACCGCCACCGAGTTCGTCGGCTGGTACAACGCCCATCCCGGCTACTGCGACCGCGCATTCGATTTGAGCCACGAGGTCGCCGTCATCATTGGCCAGGGCAACGTGGCCGCGGACGTCTGCCGGATTCTCGCCAAGACGGTAGACGAGCTGAAGCACACGGACATTGCCGAGCACGCGCTCGCCGCGCTCGCCCAAAGCCGGGTCCGCGAGGTCTATGTCGTCGGCCGGAGGGGGCCGGCCCAGGCCAAGTTCACGCCCAAGGAGCTCCGCGAGCTGGCCGAGCTCGAGGACTGCGACCCGGTGGTGGACCCGGCCGACCTCGAGCTCAATCCCGAAAGCGAGGAGGAGCTCACGGAGAGAACCAGCTTCGCCAATAAGAAGAACGTCGAGATCTTCCGCACCTGGGTGGAGCGCCCGCCGGCCGCCGGTAAGAGCCGGCGTATCTACTTCCGTTTCTTGCAGAGCCCGATCGAGCTCTTAGGCAAAGACCGGCTTGAGAAGGTGGTTTTGGAAAGGAACCGGCTGGAGGGTGAGCCCTTCGGCCAAGCGGCTCGAGGAACCGGAGAGACGATGGAGCTCGCCTGCGGCATCCTCTTCCGCAGCATCGGCTACCGCGGAGTTCCCATTCCGGGCGTGCCGTTCGACGAGAAGCGCGGCGTCTTCCCGAATGCGGACGGCCGGATCCTCGACGGCAAGGAGGCGGTTCCGGGCCTCTATGCCGCCGGTTGGATCAAGCGCGGGCCGACCGGCGTCATCGGCACCAACCGGGCCGACGCCGTCGCCACGGTCAAGGCGCTCCTGGAAGACCTCCCCAGCCTGGACCAGGCGGCCAAGCCCGGCGCCGAGGCCCTCTTGCCCCTCCTGGCGGAGCGCGGCGTGCGGGCGGTCAGCTACGACGACTGGCTCAAGATCGACGCGGCGGAGGTGGAGCGCGGCGCGCCCAAGGGCAAGCCGCGGGAGAAGTTCACAGAAGTGAACGAGATGCTCGCGGTCCTGGGCTGACCGGCGGACCGCGTCCCGTCCCTTAGAGCATAATCCGGTCAGGTGGACTCGGCTGCGTTGCGCCGTGGCGAGGCGATCCGCCAGGCGCGGCGCGAAGGGCGATGCGGGGGCATCGGCCGAGCGGCGCAACGCCGCGGGCGCCCGCCCCGGCGCCAACCCGAAGGGCCGGGGTCTTTCGCGGCCACGGGTTCGTAGCAAAGCTCGCGCGGTGGCACCGCAACGTGCTTCGCCCCGCTCCTGCCCGCGGCACAAAATTCATCCGGCGCAGTCAGTTCAACTTGACCGGATTATGCTCTAGTGTCTTGACTCAATAACTCGAAACCCTCTGATAAGATTCACTCTTGCCATGCGACGCGAAAAATCAGAGTGCTTCAGTTTCAATGGGTTAGCCCTAATTGAGTACAGACCCTAGGGCGCGAAGACCACCGCGGCGAGGGCGTAGGCGACGGCGGTGATGAGGCAAATGGCGCCGAGGTTCAT
>JAZGAE010000019.1:0-9684 GCA_036475545.1 Alphaproteobacteria bacterium | reverse complement strand
CGCGACCCTTGGGCGGATGAGTCATGGAGATGCTGGTAGCGCGATCGTCCATCGAGGCAATCCAGTGGCCCGCCATTCCCGCTAGGCGTGGCGCGGCGCTCTTGGCGATGCAGTTCCAGCTCGAGCGGAGCCAGTGGTGGCCGCCGGAAACGATCAGGCGCCACCAGTTCCGCCAGCTCGACGTCCTCCTGAGACACGCCTTCGCCACGGTGCCCTTCTATCGCCGCCGTCTCCACGAGGCCGGGATCGACCCGGCGGCCGGGATCGCCGACGAGGATTGGGCCCGCATCCCGGTCCTCTCGCGACGAGATATCCAGGAGGCGGGCAAGGACCTCCACAGCCGTCGGCTGCCGCCTCGGCACGGGAAGGCGCATACGCTGCAGACCTCCGGCTCGACGGGCATGCCGCTCACCGCGCTGGGGACGCAACTGACCCAGTTCTTCTGGCTGTGCTTCACCCTGCGCGACCAGCTCTGGCAGCGCTTCGACTTCACCAAGAAGCTCGCCGCCATCCGCTACTCCGGGCGGGGCGCCGGCAAGTACCCCGACGGGCTGAGCATGGCCAACTGGGGGCCCTCCACCGCGCCGGCCTATCCCTCGGGACCGGCGGTCTTTCTCAGCATCGACACGCCGGTGCCGCAGCAGGTCGAGTGGCTCCAGCGCCAGGACCCGGAGTACCTGATCACCTTCCCCTCGAACCTCGAGGCAATAATCGCCTATTGCCGCGACCAGCGGATCGCCTTGCCCAAGCTGCGCGCCGTCGAGACCCTCGCCGAGGTCCTCTACCCGGAGACGAGGGAGGCCTGCCGGGAGGTCTGGGGGGTCCGGGTCGCGGACATTTACAGCACCCAGGAGGCGGGCTACATCGCGCTGCAGTGTCCCGATCACGAGCACTACCACGTCCAGAGCGAGAACGGGCTCGTCGAGGTGGTGGACGAAGACGGGGGCGCATGCGGCCCCGGCGAGACCGGCCGCGTCGTGGTCACGCCGCTCCACAACTTCGCGATGCCGCTGATTCGCTACGACGTCGGCGATTACGCCGTGGTCGGAGAGCCTTGTCCGTGCGGGCGCGGGCTTCCCGTGCTCAAGCGGATCCTGGGGCGCGTGCGCAACATGCTCACCTTTCCCTCGGGCGAGCAGCGATGGCCCATCTTCAACCTCTACAAGTTCAGCGACGTGGCGCCGGTGCGCCAGGTGCAGGTCGTCCAGAAGGGCCTGGATGAGCTCGAGGTCCGGCTCGTCGTCAAGGCCGAGATGGGGGAGCAGGACGAGGAGCGGCTCCGCGACGTGATGCGCGCCGGGATCGGCGACGCCTTCCGCATCACCTTCACCTATCACGACCACATTCCCCGCAGCAAAGGCGGCAAGTTCGAAGAGTTCCGCTCGGAACTTGTCACGTGACCGTCGTTGGCCCCATGCTACCGTGACGCCGCGAGCGAGGGGCCGCGCGTCGCCTCGCCGCTTCTCGCCCCGTTGTCGTGAGGAGCGAGGCGGCACGGCCCATTGCCCTCGCTCCCTCGCCGGCTCCATGGTTGGTCATGCAGCTTGATGCCACCTCTATCGGCCGCTTGATCGCGGCGCGGGCGGACCGCACACCCAACGCCGTGGCCATCGCGGCGCCGGGGCGGCCCCCGCTCTCTTACCGGGGTCTCGCCGACCAGGTCGGCGACGCGGTGGCGCGGCTCAACGCGCTCGGCGTCGGCCGGGGCGAGCGGGTTGCGCTCGTGCTTCCCAATGGCCCGGAGGCGGCGGCCGCTTTTCTGGCCGTCGCCGCCGGGGCGTGCTGCGCCCCCCTCAACCCCGGCTACACGGAAGACGAGTTCGACTTCTATCTGAGCGATCTCGGCGCCGCGGCGCTGATCGTGCCCGCAGAGGCCGACTCGCCGGCGCTCGCCGCCGCCGCCCGGCGCGCCATCCCGGTGCTGTCCCTCGCTCCGGGGGAAGAGGCCGGCCGTTTCTCGCTCGAGGGCGATGGCGCCGGGGGCGCATCGGCGGCCACCGGCTACGCCGAGGCGGACGAGGTCGCCCTGGCGCTGCACACCTCGGGAACCACGGCGCGGCCGAAGTTGGTGCCGCTGACCCACGCCAACCTGCTCGCCTCGGCGCGGAACGTCGCCGAGACGTTGGCGCTCTCGGGCCGAGACCGGTGCCTCAACATCCTGCCGCTCTTTCACATTCACGGCCTGGTCGCCGCGGCGCTCGCGTCGCTCGGCGCCGGCGCAAGCCTCGTCTGCACGCCGGGCTTCAACGCGCTCAAGTTCTTCGCCTGGCTCGATGAGGTCCGCCCGACCTGGTATACGGCCGTGCCGACCATGCATCAGGCGATCCTGGCGCGGGCGGCGAGGAACCGGGAGATCGTCGCCCGCAACAGCCTGCGCTTCATCCGCTCATCCTCGGCGCCGTTGCCGCCCCGGGTCTTGGACGGCCTGGAGGCCACCTTCGGCGTGCCCGTGATCGAGTCCTACGGGATGACCGAGGCGGCCCACCAGATGGCGAGCAACCCGCTGCCGCCGGGGGTGCGCAAGCCGGGCTCGGTGGGCCCCGCCGCCGGGCCCGAGATCGCGGTCGTCGATGCCAACGGCGGCCACCTTCCGGCGGGCGAGCCCGGCGAGGTCGTGATCCGCGGCCCCAACGTCATGGGCGGCTACGGCAACGGCGCCGAAGCCAATTCGCGGGCCTTCGTGGGGGGCTGGCTGCGCACCGGGGATCAGGGGGTGCTGGACGAGGACGGCTATCTCACCATCACCGGCCGCATCAAGGAGATCATCAACCGCGGCGGCGAGAAGGTCGCGCCCCGGGAGGTGGACGAGGTCTTGCTTTCCCACCCGGCGGTGGCGGAGGCCCTCACCTTCGCCGTGCCGGACCCGGCCCTCGGCGAAGACGTTGGCGCCGCGGTGGTGCTCGAGGAGGGCTCCGAGGCCACTGCCGACGAGATCAAGGCGTTCGCCGCCGAGAGGCTGGCCTTCTTCAAGGTGCCGCGGCGACTCGTCATCGTGCCCGAGATCCCCAAGGGGCCCACCGGCAAGCCGCAGCGCATCGGCTTGGCCGAGAAGCTGGGGCTCGGCCTCGGGGCGGCCGAGGCGGGCGCTACCGAGGCCGACACGACGCCCCCGCGCAGCGACCTCGAAGCGGCGCTCGCCGGCCTCTGGCGCGAGGTGCTGTGCCTCGACGAGGTGGGCGTGCGTGCCCGGTTCCTCGACCTCGGCGGGGACTCGTTGCTGGCCACTCAGCTCGTCACACGAATCCGCGAGGCCTTGAGAGTGGAGATCACGCTGTTGGACGTGTTCGACACGCCTACTATTGCCGACATGGCAACGCGCATAAAAGAAAAGCGCCTTGCGGCGGGCAGACCTGGCGGCCGCGAGAAGGGGGAGGGTCCGCCCACCCAAATTTTCGCGGAGACCTCGGAACCGTCCGCCCAACTTCGGGCGGACGCCGGGCCCGGGGATCGGAAAATCGGCGTGCCCGCCGCCAAGCAGGAGTCCATTGCCTCCCTGCCGATCGCCGATGTCGTGGGGAAATCCATAACCAAGCGGCCCGACCCGCGTCGCGCGCCTCTCTCGTTCAACCAGGAATGGCGGCTGAACTTCGATCGCATGTGGCCGGACCACCCGTTGTCGAACCGGCCGTCGTCCATTCACCTGATCGGCCCCCTCGACGTCTCGGTGCTCCAGCGCAGCTTCGATGAGATGATCCGCCGCCACGAAACGCTGCGCACCGTCGTGCGCCGCGAGGACGGCTCGTGGAGCCAGGTCATCCTTCCGCCCGAACCCATGACCCTTCCGGTCGTCGACTTGACGGGGCTGCCTTCGGATCGGCGCCGGGAGGAGGCACTCCGGCTCGCCCTGGCCCAGATCCCGGGTCCCATCGATCCGGGGCGCTGGCCTGCGTTGCGGGCCGGGCTCGCCCGGCTCGACGACGAGGAACACGTCCTCATCCTCACGATCCATCACCTCTTCTTCGACGGCTGGTCCATGAGCGTGCTGGTGCGGGAGCTGGGAGCGGTGTACGAGGCCTTCGCCGCCGGCCGCCCTTCTCCTCTTCCGGACCTCGCCGTTCAGTACGGCGACTTCGCCTGGTGGCAGCGCGAGCGGTTGCAGGGCGCCTCCCTGGACGAGCAGACCCGCTATTGGTCGGAGCGCCTCGCTCCCCCTCCCCCCGATCTCATCGTGCCAACGGACCGTCCGCGACCGGACATACCCCGTCACCGTTGCGACCTCATTACCCGCAAGTTTTCGCGTTCCCTGACGGAGGCGGCCAGGGCCTTCAGCCGGGAGGCCGGCGTCAGCCTCTTCATGACCTGCGTAGCCGCTTTCCAGGCGATGCTGCATCGCCATTCCGGCCAGGAAGACATCGTGCTCGGCTGCCTCGTCGCCGGCCGTGATCGCTCGGAGCTCAAGCGGCTCCTCGGGTACTTCGTCAATCTCCTCGTTCTGCGCACCGACCTCTCGGGCGATCCCACCGTGCGGGAGCTTCTCGCCCGCACGATGCGCGTCGTCGTGGGGGCATTGTCTCACCAGGATTTCCATTTCGCGAAGATCATGGAGCTCCTGGGAATCCAGGAGACCGGAACGACCATCCCGGTGGCGCCGGTGATCATCCAGTTGCGCAACTTCCCGGACGCCGCCTACCGGGCCGGCGATCTCTATTTCAAGGAGTTCAAGTACGACCACGGCATCGGGCGCTTCGACCTCACCTTCGATCTGCTCGACGGCCCCGACGGCCTGACGCTGCCCGTTACCTTCAACGTCGACATGTTCGACGAGGACACGATCGCCGGCATGATCGGCGACTTCGAGGCCATGCTCGAGCGCTTCGTCCGGCACCCGGACCAACGACTCTCTGAGCTGCCGGCGCTGCGGGTCGCCGGCGAGGCCGGCGCTGCAAGCGAGGCCGGAACGGCCGGTCGGGGCGCGTGACTGTGTCGCGGGCCTCGGGAATCCAGGTTTGGATGGTCTCGCTGGACCTCCCGCTTCCCATGGTCGAAAGCTTGTGGCGGGTTCTATCGCCGGACGAGAGGGCGCGGGCCGCGGCCTTCCGCCTCGAGGCCCACCTAGCGCGCTTCGTCGCCGCCCGCGGTCTCCTGCGGGCCGTTCTCGCCCGCCATCTGGAGCGCGCGCCGGCATCGCTCGTCTTCGGCTATGGCCCGTGGGGCAAGCCCTTCCTTGCGGACGAGAAGGGCCCGAACGGGCTCCGCTTCAACCTCTCGCATGCCGGGCGGGTGATGCTGGTGGCGCTCGCCCGCGGCGGCGAGGTCGGCGTCGACGTCGAGGTGCCGCGTCCCGGCGTCGCGCCGGAGCGCATCGCGGAGGCGGCCTTCTCGCAGTCGGAAAAGGCGGCGCTCGTGGCCTTGCCGGAGAGCGATCGCGACGCGGCGATCCTGCGCGGCTGGACACGCAAGGAGGCGGTGATCAAGGCCACTGGCCTGGGCGTTGCGCTCGCCCCCGACCGGGTGGAGGTCTCGCTCGCTCCGCACGCGGCGGCGCTGATTAGAATCGACGGCGACCGGCGCCGGGCCAAGCGTTGGTCGTTACATCACCTTGTCCTCGGCGAGGGCCACGTCGGCGCGCTCGCCGCCGAAAGGCTGGCCTTCTTCAAGGTGCCGCGCCGGATCGCGATCGTGCCCGAGATCCCCAAGGGGCCCACCGGCAAGCCGCAGCGCATCGGCTTGGCCGGGAAGCTGGGGCTCGGGCGATGAAGATCTGTATCTTCGGCGCGGGCGCGATCGGCGGGCTCATAGGGGCCCGGCTCGCCCAGGCCGGATCGGACGTGACGCTGATTGCGCGCGGCGCGCATTTGGCGGCGATGAAGCGAAGCGGGCTCAGGATCCTGAGCGGGGGCGATGAGGCCGTGGTGCATCCCCGCTGCACCGACGACCCCGAAGAGGTCGGCGCCCAGGACCACGTCATCGTGACCCTCAAGGCCCACGCCGGGCCGGCCGTGGTGGACTCCCTGCAGCCCCTGCTCGGGGAGGGGACCGCGGTGGTCACGGCGATGAACGGCATCCCCTGGTGGTACTTCTACAAGCTCGAAGGGCCGTGGCAGGACCGGCGCCTCGAGAGCGTCGACCCCGGCGGCCGCCAGTGGGACGGCATCGGGCCCGAGCGCGCGATCGGCTGCGTCCTGTTTCAGGCCTGCGAGATGGTGGAGCCCGGGGTGATCCGGCACACCTACGGCGACCGGCTCATCCTCGGGGAGCCGGACGGCCGCCGCTCGGAACGCGCTTTGGCGCTGAGCAAAGTGCTGATCGCCGCCGGCTTCCGCGCGCCGGTGCGCCCCCGCATCCGCGACGAGATCTGGGTGAAGCTGTGGGGCAACGTCGCCTTCAACCCGGTGAGCGTGCTCACCCACGGCACGCTCGCGGCCATCGCCGGCGATCCGGGCACGCGGGCGCTGTGCCGCATCATCATGCTCGAGGCCCAGGCGGTGGCGGAGAAGCTCGGCGTCCAGTTCCCGCTCGACGTGGACGCCCGCATCGAGGGCACCGCCGAGGTCGGCGAGCACCGCACCTCCATGCTGCAGGATCTCGAGCGCGGCCGCCCGATGGAGATCGACCCCATCGTCACCGTGGTCCAGGAGATGGGCCGCGTCGTCGGCGTGGAGACCCCCTGTCTCGACGCCATCCTTGCGCTGGTGCGCCAACGCGCCCGCGAGGCCGGCTGCTACCCGGCGTGACCGCGATCCGTGGGCACGGCACGAAAACGGTGGCCATAAACGTACAATTAACGAGACCTGTTGAGAGCTATTGCGAACGGGGGCGCCGCCGACGTACCACGTAAGGGTGGCCCGGCTCCGTCCGGTGGCCCCGACACCTGGGTTGCACCGGACAGCGGACGGCACCCGGCGGCCAACATAGACGGCCAACATAGAGGTAGTGATGTCTGAGCCCAAGATCGCGGGCAACGATCCGAACGCGGCAACGGCCGAAGGGGGCGGCGAGAGGCCGTCGGCCGCGGGCTCCCCCGCGACCTGGAAACCGGGTCGGCCGGTCCGCCTGGAGACGGAACGATTCCTCGTCCGGTCCCTAACTCCTGCCGACGTCACGGACCGCTACGTCGGCTGGTTCCACGACCCGAAGGTCATGGACTACGTCGCCATGCCGCGGGGCCTCACGCGAAAGCAGCTGGTTAAATACGTCGAGAGCTTCGACAACGTCTCCAGGTTCAACCTCGGCATATTCACCAAGGAAACGGGCCTTCTCATCGGCTATTACACCGCCGAGTGCAGTCCGACCAGCAAGGTAGCCACACTCACCGTCGTCATCGGCGATCGCGATTACTGGGGCAAGCGGGCGGCGGTCAGGGGCGCCGCCGTGGTGATGGACTTCCTGTTCGAGACCTTGGGCGCGCACAAGCTGGTGGGCAGGGTCTACAGCGGCAACCGTTCGGCGATCGCGCTCAACAAGTTGGGCGGGCTCCGCGAAGAAGGCGTCCTGCGGGAGCACGAATGGGTGCCTCCCGACGGCTGGCGCGACATCGTCCTGATGGGGCTGTTGCGCGAAGAATGGCGGGCGGGACTGGCGCGCCGCCGTGAAAAGTACAAGGGCACGTCGACGGCGGGCCCGCCGGTCGTGTCCAGCCGCCTCGACGAAGAGTGGGACGAGCAGCACCGGTGGATCCTCCAGCCACGGTGGCTGGCGATGCGCCGCTTCGACAGGCTGGTCGAGAACGAGTTCCTGTCCGAGGACGAGCAGGCCGCCCGCCGGCGCCGCGGTCTGGCGAGAATGATCAGGTTCGCGTTCGCCGAGGTCCCGTACTATCGCGACCTGGCCGAACGGCTGCGGCTGGCGCCCGCCGAGCTCGAGGACACAGAGAGCCTGCCTCGCCTCCCGGTACTCACCAGGTCCGATCTGCAAAGGCTGGGGAAAAGGCTTTGCCCCGGCACCTTGCCGAAGGGCGAAAGGCAGGTGTGGGAGTACCGATCCTCGGGCACCACCGGGATTCCTGCCCAGGTGTTCCGGACCGCGACGAGCGCCGTGTTTTCCAACGTGGCCCTGTCCCAACGTCAGCTGCGCTGGTTCCGCTTCGACCCGGCCCGCAGGTTCGCCGCGATCCGCAAGCCCGTGGAAATGCCGCCCGGCCGGGACGGCAAGCCGGTTCTGCGAGACGGGACCTTTCACGCCCTTGCCTGGCAGTACGTCGGCGAATATTTCCAAACGGGTCCCTTCGTCGGCTTCGGCATCACCAATTCAATAGAGGAGCAGGTCGAATGGCTGGCGCGGCACGACCCGGACTATCTCTTGTCCTGGTCGAACAACCTCGATCACCTTGCCCTCACCATCCGCGAGCAGGCCGGTACCGCGAGCCTGCGCGCGCTCTTGGGGATAGCCGAGCAAATCACCCCCGGGATGCGCCGGCGCATCGAGGACTCGTTCGGCGTCCCTCTCCACGAGAACTACGGCCTCAACGAGATCGGCATCGTCGCCGCCCGCTGTCCCGAAGGCGGCCGCTACCACGTTCACGCCGAGTTCTGCCTGGTGGAGATCGTCGACGCCGACGGCCAGCCCTGCGCACCGGGCGAGGTGGGCCGTCTCGTCGTCACCGGGCTCACGAACCCCGCCATGCCCTTGATCCGGTATGACAGCGGCGATTTGGCGGAAGTGGTGGACGGCCCCTGCCCGTGCGGGCGGACGCTGCCCTCCTTCGGCGCCGTGGTGGGTCGGAGCCGTCACTTCGCCTACTGTCCGCCCGGGACGCTGGCCCGGGTGGAAGCGGTCGACGACGCGATCGACGAGCTGCCCCTGGCCCTCGTTCGGAAGCTGCGGCGCTACCAGCTGCACCAGTTCCGCGACGATTCCTTCGAGCTCAGGGTGGTGGCGGCCGAGACCCTTTCAGGAAAGTTCGAGAAGCCGATCACCGCAGCCTGGCGGGCGCAGGTTGGAGGCAAGGGGCCGCCGATCACCATCAGGCAGGTGGACGAGATCCCTTCGAGCCCGAGCGGAAAGTTTCAGAAGTTCACCTCGGACTTCATCCCCGCGGACCCGGGGGAGGAGCCGCCGGCTGCGCCCGCGCCCGCCGGCGCGTCCCTCCCGGGGGAGGCCCCGGAGTCGGGTTAGGGGCTCCACCGCGGGGCGCATTCGCCCCGGCGGCTCCGGAGCAAGCGGTATCACGGTCTTCGATCGTGTCGACGCCCTGCCTTTTCGGCCCGTTCGGGCGGGCGCGAACGATACGAAAATTAACCTATGGGTAGGATAGGAGTGGTAGAAAACCGGGTGGTCATCATATGTAGGGCGAAGCCGCGCGGCGGCAGCCAGAGCCGGCTTCGGCACAACCGGCGCCGGCTTTTGAGTGAGCGATGGGTCCTCGCGCAGCCGAAGTGACCGCTCTTGAGCGATGCCGAAGCGTAAAGTCCAGCCGCCCGCTCCGTTCCCTTGCGCCAGCGGGGCTGGTTCTCCGGTCGGGCCCGTGACCACGGGCGGGGGCGGCGAGAGAAACGCTTCGATTTGAGCCGGAAGGCATGCGGCCATGAACTCATCGTCCAAGCCTCACGTCCGGATCTACGACACCACCTTGCGCGACGGCGAGCAGCAGCCCGGCATCGCGTTTTCCCGCGCCAAGAGGATCGAGATCGCCCAGGCCCTCGACCGCCTCGGCGTCGACGACATCGAGCTCGGCTTCGCCGCCTCGGGCAAGGCCCAGCAGAGGGACATGGCGGCCACGGTCCGCTCCGGCCTGCGCGCCCTGAC
>JAZGAE010000018.1:0-28407 GCA_036475545.1 Alphaproteobacteria bacterium | reverse complement strand
GGACCCCCACATCTGGCTCGATCCGTCGAACGCGAAGGCGATGGTCGGGACCATGGCCGCGGTCCTCGGCGCGATCGATCCCGCCAACCGCGCGCGTTACCGGGAAAACGGCGACAAGGCGAGGATGCGGATCGACGCCTTGGACGAGGAGCTGCGGGCGGCGCTGGCGCCGGTGAGGCACGTGCCTTTCGTGGTGTTCCACGACGCTTTCCAGTATTTCGAGCATCACTATGGCCTCAACGCGGTGGCAGCGATCACCTTGACGCCCGAGCAGAAACCCGGGGTGCGGCGGGTCAGGGAAATCCGCCGGAGACTCAGGGAGCTCGGCGTCCGCTGCGTCTTCACCGAGCCCCAGTTCGAGCCCGCGCTGGCGCGCACCATCGTTGGCGGCACCGGGGCGCGAACGGGTATTCTCGACCCGCTCGGGGCCGATATTCCGCCGGGCCCCGACGCCTACTTGACCTTGATGCGCCGCCTGGCGCAGGGGTTGACCGACTGCCTGGGCTCCGCCGGCCCACCCGACGCCCGCGGTTGACTGCACCCGGGGCGAAGGATGATCTAAGATAAAGGACGCGGCCCGAGCCAGCAGGGCCAAGCACGGGAGAGCGCTCATGACCGAGAAGACGGCCCGCGCCACGGACGAAATCCTGGACGCCGTCGTTTTCGACGCGCAAGGGTTCGTTCCGGCCATCGCTCAGCAGCACGACACCGGCGAGGTGCTGATGATGGCGTGGATGAACCGGGAGTCCCTGGCGCAGACCCTGGCGACGGACCAGGTGCACTACTGGTCGCGTTCGCGCGGCGAGCTCTGGCGCAAGGGCGAGCGCTCGGGCCAGACGCAGCGCCTGGTGGAGCTGCGCCTCGACTGCGACGGCGACACGGTCCTCCTGCTCGTGGATCAGAAGGGCGTGGCCTGCCACACGGGCCGGCGCAGCTGCTTCTTCCGCAGCGCGCGCGGCGGCAAGCTCGAGGTCATCAGCGACGTCGAAATCGACCCCGCCGAGCTTTACCCCGACTAGAGCGTAATCCGGTCAGGTGGAATCGGCTGCGTTGCGCCGGGGCGGGCGCCCACGGCGTTGCGCCTGCGGCCGATTGCCGGTTGCGTTCCACGCTCTCTCCCCGAAAGATGGGAAGCAGGAGGCGATATGGCCGAGGCTGGTGACAGATCGGGGCTGAGCCGCGTGGAGCGGCGCCTCGCGTGGGCCCTGGGCCTGGTGGCCGTCTTCATGGTGGTGGAGGCCGTGGGCGGCCTGCTCACCGGGTCGCTGGCGCTGCTCGCCGATGCGGGGCACATGCTCACGGACGCCGCGGCGCTGAGCCTGGCGCTCGCCGGATTCTGGTTCGGCCGGCGCCCGCCCGACCCCCGGCGCTCCTACGGCTACCGCCGCTTCGAGGTGCTGGCCGCCTGGGTCAACGGCATCGCCCTCACCGGGGTCGCCTTGTGGATCATGGTCGAGGCGGCGCTCAGGATCGCCGAGCCCATCCCCGTCCGGGCGGGTCCCATGCTGGGCATCGCGGTGGTCGGGCTTTTCGTCAACCTCCTCACCCTGCGCCTGTTGAAGCTCGACGGCGAAGAGCACATCAATCTCCGCGGGGCGATGCTGCACGTGATCGGCGACATGCTCGGCTCGGTGGCGGCGATTTCCGCCGCCGTGGTGATCCTGCTGACCGGCTGGACCCAGATCGACCCGTTGCTGTCGCTGCTGGTGGCCCTCTTGATCCTGCGCAGCGCCTGGGCGCTCGTCAAAGCCTCGACCCACATCCTGCTCGAGGGGACGCCGGAGGAGCTGGACCTGGAGCGAATGCGCGACGAGCTGGTCCGGCTCGTGCCCCACGTCCGCGACGTTCACCACATCCACGCCTGGTCGCTCACGTCCGGCCGGCCGCTGGTGACGCTGCACGCGAGCGTCGAGGCCGGGGCGGACCGGGAGGGGGCCCTGCGCGCCATCAAGGCCTACCTCAACGACGTGTTCCGGGTGTCCCACTCGGTGGTGCAGATCGAGACCGGCCGGTGCCCGGACGCGTCCGAGCCCCCGGGCGCGGCCTCGCGCGCCTCCGCCGCGCTGGCGCTCGCGCTTTGCCTCACCGCCGCGCCGGCCGCCGCCACGGCGGCCGAGACCGCGGCCGAGCCCGGCAAGGTGCTGGTCTTCGCCGCCGCCAGCGCCACCGACGCGGTGCTCGAGATCGCCGACCGCTTCGCCGCCGAGGGGCTGGGAGAGGTCATCGCGTCGTTCGCCGCCTCCGCGACGCTCGCCCGCCAGATCGAGAATGGCGCGCCGGCGGAGCTCTTCATTTCGGCGAGCGAGCAATGGATGGACTACCTGGCGGAGCGCGACGGCATCGAGCCCGCCAGCCGCCAGAGCTTCCTCGGCAACCGGCTGGTCCTGATTGCGCCGGCGGAGAGCCCCTTGGACCTGGCCATCGAGCCGGGCTTCGCGCTGGCCGACGCCCTCGGCGACGGCCGGCTCGCGCTCGGCGATCCCGGCTTCGTGCCGGCGGGCATATACGCCAAGGCGGCGCTGACGACGCTCGGGGTGTGGCGGTCGTTGGAGTCCAAGCTGGCGCCGATGGCCGACGTGCGCGCGGTGCTGGCCTTCGTGGAACGGGGTGAAGCCGCCGCCGGAATCGTGTATGCCAGCGATGCCGCCGCGAGCGGCAAGGTAAAGGTGGTCGGCGTGTTCCCGGACCGTGCCCACCCGCCGGTGACCTACGCGGTGGCGCTCGTCAAGGGCGCCGGACCCGTTGGGCGGGCGTTCTACGACTTCCTGGTTTCGCCGCCCGCGCGCGCCGTTTTCGAACGACACGGTTTCACGGTGAATTAGCTCGGTGATGGCCTTGACCCCGTTCGAGACGGAGGCTCTTCTCCTGAGCCTTCGCGTCTCCTTCTGGAGCGTGCTGGTGAGCCTGCCGGCCGGCCTCCTCGTCGCCTGGCTGCTGGCGCGGCGGGACTTCCCCGGCAAGATCGTGCTCGACACGGTGGTGCACTTGCCCCTCGTGTTGCCGCCGGTGGCGGTGGGATACGTGTTGCTGATCCTCCTTGGGCGGAAAGGCCTGGTGGGGGCCTGGCTCTATGAGACCTTCGGCATCACCGTGGCGTTCACCTGGAGAGGCGCCGCCATCGCCGCCGCGGTGATGGCCTTCCCGTTGATGGTCCGGGCGCTGCGGCTGTCGCTGGAGGCGGTGGACCGCAGGCTCGAGGCCGCCGCCCGGACCCTCGGCGCCGGGCCGCTTCGGGTCTTCGCCACCATCACGGTCCCGCTGATCACGCCCGGCATCATCACCGGGATGATCCTCGCCTTCGCCCGCAGCCTCGGCGAATTCGGAGCCACCATCACCTTCGTCTCCAACATCCCCGGCCAGACTCGCACGCTGCCGCTCGCGCTCTACACGCTGGCCCAGACGCCCGGCGGGGAGACCGGCGCGCTCCGGCTCGTGCTGCTGTCGGTCGCCTTGGCCGTGGTGGCGCTGGTCGCCTCGGAGCTCATCGCCCGGCGGGTGACCGCCCGGGTCAGGGGTTGACGATCATGCTGGACGTCGACGTCCGACGCCGTTTCGGAAACTTCGCCCTCGACGTGCGCTTCTCCGTCGAGCCGGGGGGCATCACCGCGCTTTTCGGCCGCTCCGGCTCCGGCAAGACCTCGGCCGTCAATCTCATCGCGGGGCTCGCCCGCCCCGATGAGGGGCGCATCGTCCTAGACGGCCGCGTGCTGTTCGACTCGCAGCAGGGCATCGACCTGCCGCCGGAGCAGCGCCACCTCGGTTACGTCTTCCAGGAGGGCCGCCTGTTCCCTCACCTCAATGTCGCCGGCAACCTCGCCTACGGGATGCGCCGGACGCCGAAGCCCGAGCGCCGGATCGGCTTCGATCACGTGGTCGACTTGCTGGGCTTGAGGCCGTTCCTCAAGCGCCGGCCGGCGGACCTGTCGGGCGGGGAGAAGCAGCGGGTCGCCATCGGGCGCGCGCTGCTCGTGAGCCCGAGGGTGCTTCTCATGGACGAGCCGTTGGCTTCGCTCGACGCGTCCCGCAAGAACGAGATCCTCCCCTTCATCGAGCGGTTGCGCGACGAGCTCAGGCTCGCGGTCGTCTACGTCAGCCACTTCATGGAGGAGATCGTGCGGCTCGCCGACACCGTGGTGCTGCTCTCCGACGGCCGGGTCGCCGCGGTCGGCCCCTTGGACGAGGTGATGAGCCGGCTCGACCTGCGCCCCCTCACCGGCCGCTACGAGGCCGGCTCGGTGCTGATGGTGACGGTCGAGTCCCACGACGAAGCCTTCGGCCTCACCCACCTGGCGTTCGAGGGCGGGCGGCTTTGCGTTCCCCGCGTGCGTCTCCCCGTCGGCGAGACCCTGCGCGTGCGCGTGCGGGCGCGCGACGTGTCACTGGCGCTCGAGCGCCCGTCGAACATCAGCATCCTCAACGCCTTTCCCGGCACCGTCACCGAGATCGCCGCCGACGTCGACCAGGCCGACGTCCTGGTCGACATCGGCTCGCCGCTCTGGGCCCGCATCAGCGCCAAGTCGGTGCACGATCTGGGCCTCGAGGTCGGAACGCCTGTCTACGCCCTCGTCAAGGCCGTCGCCATCGGCGGGCATAGCCTCGGCCGCCGCGGCGGGAACGCCGCCTCGGGACGGGAGGGGACGTAGCCAGCCCCCGGCCGGCCGTCGGCCGAAGTCGGCGGCGACTTTCGGCCCCCCTGAGGCGTCGTAATCCATTGGAAAGATTGGCGCGCCCTGCAGGATTCGAACCTGCGACCTACGGCTTAGAAGGCCGTTGCTCTATCCAGCTGAGCTAAGGGCGCGTGAAGGCATCGCGACACTCGGACGCCAGACTAGCACAGGCGGACGGCGATCCGGACCCCCCGGTCCCCGCTATCATAATAGCGGCGGTACTAGTGCGGGCGCATGTACCTGAAATTGTCGGCGTAGATCTTGGAGCGGCGCCTCGCCCGTCGCGGCAATTCGACGGCGTAGGCCAAGCCCTCTCTCTCGGCGTAGTTGACCGCCTCGTCCAGGTTGTCGAAGGTGAGCCGAAGCTGCTGGCGGGTGTCGGCGGAGCTGGTCCAGCCCATGAGCGGGTCCCGGGTCCGCGGCGAAGCCGGCTCGAACTCCAACACCCATTTCCGGGTGCCGGCGCACCCCGCCTGGGTGGCCGTCCTCGCGGGCCGGTAGATGCGGGCCTTGGTCGCGTCAGCCTTCATGCCTTTCGTCCCCGCCGAAGTTGAGCGGCGCCAGCGGCGCCCGGTTCGCTCGCGAAGATCTGGTCGGGGCGCCCGGATTCGAACCGGGGACCTCCTGCTCCCAAAGCAGGTGCGCTACCTGACTGCGCTACGCCCCGCCTCGCGGAAATAAATAGAGAACTCGAGCATGGAAGCAAAGGATTAACATGCACCTCTCCGACGACGCGACCCGCGCCACGCCCCTCCGCGGCCGCGCGCCGGGGCCAAAGCGAGCCCCTCCCCGCCAGCGGGCGGGATGCCGGGGGCCAAGATAGAGGGTAAAGGCCATGTCGTACCGCGCGACGGTGCTCACCGACCGGCTCTACGAGTACATGCTGGCGCAGTCGCTGCGCGAGCCCGAGGTGCTGCGTGAGCTTCGCGAGGAGAACCTGCGGCTCAAGGAAGTCAACATGCAGATCGCCGCCGAGCAAGGCCAGTTCATGGGGTTGCTGGTGGAGCTGATGGGCGCCCGCAAGGTCCTCGAGGTGGGCACCTTCACGGGCTACAGCGCGCTGGCCATGGCCCTCGCGCTGCCCGAGGACGGCCGCCTGGTCACCTGCGACGTGAGCGAGGAGTGGACCGCCACGGCCCGGCGTTTCTGGCGCAAGGCGGGTGTGGAGGGCCGCATCGACCTTCGCCTCGGCCCGGCCGTCGAGACCCTGGACGGGCTCATCGCCGCAGGCGAGGCGGCAAGTTTCGACTTCGCGTTCATCGACGCCGACAAGACGGGCTACGACGCCTACTACGAGCGCTCGCTCGAGCTGCTGCGGCCCGGCGGCCTGATAGCCATCGACAACGTCTTCTGGGACGGGGCCGTGGCGGATCCCGCGAAACATGACCCCGACACCGAGGCGATTCGCGCGCTCAACGAGAAGATCCACGGCGATACCCGGGTCACCCTCACCATGGTGCCGGTCGGCGACGGCCTCACGCTGGCGCTCAAGCGCGGGTGAAGCCTGGCCGAAAATCTTGATATATTACGGACGGTTACGGCGCTCCGTTAAATCATCATTTCGGGTAAAGGCGTAGACGCCCGCGGGTGTTTTCCTGTTAAACGAGGGAAGGTTCGAGAGGAGTCCTCGGGCGCCGGCGCTCGGGGTCAGAAGGCGGCCCGACCGCGGCAAGGTATCGGTGTCGGCGAGGCCGAGTCCAGACGCGGGCCCCGCACCATGAGGCGGGTTGCGGCGCGGCCCAAACGGTCTCAAAGTGGGGTCCGCCCGAAGCGGTCGAGCGCCGCGCGCCACCCCTGCGAAGCCGAGACGACTCAGACATGCAAGAGCCAGGTCTTGGGTTCCCGTTCGTAACCCTGCTCGTCGGCATAATGATCGTCCTGGTCATGGTGGTGAAGCCGGGCTTGAAGCGCCTCCGCGTGCCCTCCCTGGTCGGCTTCATGGCGCTCGGGTTCCTGCTGCGGCTGGCGGACGACGAGTGGGGGCTGCTGTCGGAACAGGAGCACGCCCTTGCCGTGTTCGAGTTCCTGGCGAACCTCGGAATCGTCGTATTGCTGTTCCGGGTGGGGCTGGAGAGCAACCTGCCCGGCCTGATCCGCCAGCTCCCTTGGGCGAGCCAGGTCTGGATCGGCAACGTCGTCGTCAGCGGGCTCGCGGGTTTCGCCGCCGCCTATTTCGTTCTCCACCTCGGCCTGATCCCGAGCCTGTTTGTCGCGACCGCGTTGACCGCAACCAGCGTGAGCGTCCCGGTGAGCGTATGGCAGGAGGTCGGGGCGCTCCGCTCGCGCAACGGGGAGATGCTGCTGGACGTGGCGGGGCTCGACGACATATCCGCCATCACGCTCATGGCCCTGCTGCTCGCCCTGGCCCCCGCGGCCATGGCCGGGGCGCAGGCCGGCCCCACGCCGGGCGTTGGCGAGACCGTGGCCTGGCTCTTGCTCAAGCTCGCTGCCTTGGCCGGCGTCTGGGTCCTCTTCGCGCGGTATGTCGAGCGCCCCCTCACCGCATTCTTCGCCAAGATCGAGCCCGCGCCCGATCTCATGCTTCTCGTCGTCGGCACGGCGATCATCATGGCCTCGGGGATCGTGGCACTCGGCTTCTCGCTGCCCATCGGCGCCTTCATCGCCGGCCTCGCCTTCAGCAGGGACCCGGAGGCCATCAAGGTGGATGAATGGCTGAGCCCGATCCACGATCTCTTCGCGCCGTTCTTCTTCATCGGCATCGGGCTCGCCGTGAGCATGGGCGCATTGACCGGGGCCGCCGGCCTGGGCGCCATCCTCTTGACCGCGGCGGTCCTTGGCAAGCTTGCCGGCACCTCCCTTCCCGCGCTCCCGAGGGCGGGGGCGGCGGGGTCCGTGCTGCTCGGCATCAGCATGATCCCGCGGGCCGAGATCGCGCTGGTCGTGATGCACCACGGCATGTTGCTCGGCGACCAGGCCGTACCCCCTAACCTCTTCAACGCGATGGTGATGGTGTCGGTCGCCACTTGCCTCGGCGCGTCGCTGGTCCTCTATCCGCTGTTGAGGCGCTGGCCCCAAGCCGAGGACCGGGGCCCATAGCCGGCCCGCTCAGTGGGAGCGACGGCCGCATCGCGACGCCGGGCGCGCGTGAGCCGGCTCTCCCTCGGTCCCGATCGCGGTTACCGCGCGCCTTCAACCCTTCCGGTAAAGATCGGGTGGCGGACGCGGTCGCCGCGGCGGATCGCAAGCCTTGCAACCGTCCCGCCGGGAACTTCCAGGACGGCCCACACCGGCACGGTGGACGAAATCGGCACGGTCGAGAGCGGGGCCGTGCGCTCGACGATGTGGACGATGCGCCCGGCGCCATCGACGAACAGCATGTCCAGCGGCACGTAGGTGTTCTTCATCCACATGGAGACCTCGCGCTCCTCTCGGTAGTCGAACAGCATGCCGTGGTCGGGGCCGAGCATGCGGCGGAACATGAGGCCCCGCGCGCGCCGCTCGGGCGTGTCCGCGATCTCGACCAGGAAAACGTGGTCGCCGCTCGCGGTCTCCACCGTGAGGGACGCGACTCGGAAGACGACGGCGCCGGGCGCGTCTGCCCGCGTGGGCGCGGACAGCGGCGCGACGCCAGCCGCGAGCGCCGCTAACAGGGCCAGCACGGAAAGCCAGGATCGGATCGGCATCCTCCTTGGATAGCCGGCCCGCAAAGCGGAGTAAACAGTCCATCGCCCATCATGGCCGGACCGCGGACCGCGCGGCGAGACCGTCCGCTCGGGTCCCGGCGACGATCCGCCCTGTTGCATCGAGAGCGCGGCAAAGCTAGCTTTCCGTGGCGCGGAAGGTATAGACCTTGCAGCTGGCCGCCGGTGCGGTGGGCCGGCGACACGAACGAGGCGGAGCTTCATGCCCTTCAAGACCATTCTCGTGCACTTGGCGGACGATAAGGGCCATACGGCGCGCCTTAGGCTCGGGATCGACCTGGCCAGCCGGTTCGAGGCCCATCTCGTGGCCCTCTACATCGCCACGCCTGTTTCCATGCCCGCCGCCATCACCGGTCGCGGGGCCTCGTTCGCCTACATCGCCGAAGCGACCACGGTCGCCCACGAGAAGGCCGCCACCATCGAAGCGGAGATCCGTTCGACCTGCGAGCGCGAGCGGCTGTCCTGGGAATGGCGGGTGGAGGAAGGCGACCACCTGGACATCATGGCCCAGTACGCACACTACGCGGACCTCGCCATCGTCAGCCACTCGCGCGCCGAGCTGATCGAGGACCGGGTGATGTTCCACGTCCCCGAAGACCTGCCGCTCACCGTCGCCTGCCCAGTGATCATTCTGCCTGAGCGCCAGGACTTCCGGCCGCCCGGGAAGAACGTGCTCGTCGCCTGGAAGGCGACCCGCGAGGCGCTGCATACCGTCCGCGCCGCTCTCCCCATCCTTGAGTCAGCCGAGACCGTCACCGTTCTCTCGGTCAGTCCGCCGGAGGCCGACCCGCGACCCGACGAGATGGCCGCTGCGTTCCTCGCCCGCCACGGGGTCAAGGCGCAGGCCTACGCCGACATCGACGGCAATGGCCACGTCGGCGAGGTGATCCTGGCCCATGCCCGCGACATGGACGTGGACCTCATCGTCATGGGGGGCTACGGGCACTCGCGGCTGCGCGAGATGGTCGTCGGCGGCGTCACGCGCCACGTCCTCGACCACATGCAGGTGCCGGTCCTCATGGGCCACTGAGCGGCCCGGCCGCCGGCGGTCGGCCCTCAGACGAAGAAGACCACCGTCACCAGGACGAAGATCGGGCCCAGGATTCCGCAGGACCAGGCCATGTAGCCGAAGAAGCTCGGCATGGGAACGCCGCGCTCCTGGGCGATGGCGCGGACCATGAAGTTCGGCGCGTTGCCGATGTAGGTCATGGCGCCCATGAACACCGCCCCCGCGGAGATGGCGAGCAAGGTGGTCTTGAGCGGGCCCATGAGAGTCTGCGCGTCCCCGCCCGCCGTGTTGAAGAACACGAGATAGGTGGGCGCGTTGTCGAGGAAGCTGGAGAGCGTGCCCGTCAGCCAGAAGTAAAGGGGATTGACCGGCTGGCCCCCGACCGAGAGGATCGAGACCATCGGCGCCAGCGCGCCCTCGGTCCCCGCCTTCAGGATGGCGATGGCGGGAACGAGGGTGAGGAAGATGCCGGCGAACAGCTTCGCTACCTCGATGATCGGAAACCAGGTGAAGGCGGCGGCCCTGCGGCTCTCCGCGCTGCTCGCCTTGATCGAGACGAAGGCGATCGCCACCAGCAGCAGGTCGCGCAGGAGATTCTGGAGCTCGATCCGGACGTGATAGACCTCGAACCCCATGTCGGGGCGCCACAGCCCGCTCATCAACACCACCGCGAGAACGCCGCCCAGGAGCACGATGTTGTGCGCCCCCTCGATCCTGAGCGGCTCCTTTCCGCGCGGGGCCGCGGCGGGAGCCGGATTCTCCTTCTGGAACAGATACCTGTCGAGGACGAAGAAGAGCGCGAGAAGAATGGTCGAAACCATCGCCATGGGAAGGAGCATGTGCCGGGTCGGCCAGAAGAAATCGACGCCCTTGAGAAAGCCGAGGAACAGCGGAGGATCGCCCAGCGGCGTCAGCGATCCGCCGACATTGGCGACCAGGAAGATGAAGAAGACGACGACATGCACGCTGTAGCGCCGCCCGCTGTTGGCCTCGAGCAGCGGCCGGATCAACAGCATGGCCGCCCCGGTCGTTCCCATGAAGCTCGCGAGCACCGTGCCGATGGCGAGGATGCCGGTATTCACCACGGGCGAGCCGCGGAGGCCGCCCGTCAGGCGCACCCCGCCCGACACCGTGAAAAGCGCGAACAACAGAATGATGAACGGAAGATACTCGAGTAGCACCGTGTGCAGAATCTCGAACGCGGCGACGTCCGTGCCGAAGGTCAGCGTGAACGGCAGGATGAAACTGAGCGCCCAGAAGGCCGAAATCTTACCAAAATGGTCGTGCCAGAGATGAGGCGTCACGAGGGGGAGGACGGCGATCGAGAGCAGCATGCCGACGAAGGGGATCACCCACACGAGGCCAAGCGCCCCGCCGTCCACATGGGGCGCTCCGAGGTCGGCCTCGCCGGGCTCGCCTTCGCCCCCCGTGCCCTCCCAGGCGGCGACCGCCCGTCCGGACGCCGAAAATTCGCTCGCCCCTTCGTCGGCCGCAAGGGGGCCGGCCAAGGAAAGGCCAAGACTCAATAGAACTACGCCTGAAAGCAGCTTCATGCGTTCTCGGGAACGATTACGAGATCGGCTCCGCGAGCATCGCTCGGCGATTGTGTGGGCTGGTGCTCCACCTGCACGCGTATCGGAATCCGGGAGCGCAAAACGCGGCGCAGTATGCCCGATGACCTTATCCCCGCCAAGGACCAATCCAATACCGGAGCGACCGTATATCCACGTTCCAAAAGGCATTGACCGTCACTGGTCCCTGGGCCTAGCGTTGGGGTCAGGGAGAGAAAACGCGGAGAGCCTACTTACAAGCATTGCGCCTTCGGGCGCGGGAGGGCACGTATGGAAGGTTCAGCAACAGTTCTCGAGTACAAAGTCGACGATTCCGTCGCTCGCTTTTTGGCGAAGAAACGGCAACTTCTGATTGACGGCGAATGGGTCGATGCCGCTTCGGGAAAGACCTTTTCGGTGTACGAACCGGCCACCGGCGAGGTCATCGCCCATGTGGCCGAGGGTGAGAAGGAGGATATCGACCGCGCCGTGAAAGCTGCGCGCAAGGCTTTCGAGTCGGGCCCATGGCCGAATATGACGCCGTCGGAACGGGGCAAGCTCATCTGGAAGCTTGCCGATCTTCTCGAGCAGAACCTCGAGGAGTTCGCCGAGCTTGAAACGCTAGACAACGGCAAACCCATCACTGTGTCCCGGGGCGCCGACGTTCCGCTCGCCATCGACTTGTTTCGGTACATGGCGGGTTGGGCGACCAAGATACACGGCGAAACAATCCCAATCTCGGTGCCGTATATGCCCGGCGCCGAGTTCCACGCTTACACGCTCCGGGAACCCGTCGGCGTGGTCGGTCAGATCGTTCCTTGGAACTTTTCGCTGCTGATGGCGGTGTGGAAGCTGGGCCCGGCTCTGGCAACCGGTTGTACGATCGTTTTGAAGCCCGCCGAGCAGACGCCCTTGACGGCGTTGCGTCTGGGCGAGTTGTTCCAGGAGGCCGGGTTTCCGCCGGGCGTCATCAACATAATCACCGGTTTCGGGGAAGGCGCGGGCGCGCCGCTGGCAGCGCACCCGGATGTCGACAAGGTTGCATTCACGGGGTCGACCGAAGTCGGCAAGCTAATCGCCAACGCGGCGACCGGCAACCTGAAGAAGGTTTCGCTCGAACTTGGTGGCAAGTCGCCCACGATCGTTTTTTCGGACGCCGATCTTGACGTGGCGATCCCGGGCGTGGCAAGCGCGATCTTCTTCAACCACGGTCAGTGCTGTTGTGCGGGTTCGCGCCTGTATGCGCATAAGTCGGTGTTCGATCGGGTAGTCGATGGCGTGTCCGGCGAGGCCGGGAAGATCAAGCTTGGTCCCGGTATGAACCCGACCACCGAGATGGGTCCATTGGTGTCGCAAGAACAGATGACCCGGGTAACCGGTTATATCGAGTCAGGGCTCGCCGAAGGCGCCAAGGCCGTCACTGGCGGTAAGCGCAAGGGGGACAAGGGTTACTTCGTCGAGCCGACCGTCCTGGTCGACACCAATCCGCAAATGAAAGTCATCCAGGAAGAGATCTTCGGCCCGGTTGTCTGTGCGCAGCCGTTCGATGATGACGGCCTCGATCGGATCGCCCAGGAAGCCAATGACACCATTTACGGCTTGGCGGCGAGTGTGTTTACCAGCGACCTCAGCGTGGCGCACAAGATGGTAAAGAATATCCGGGCGGGTACGGTCTGGATCAATTGCCACAACGTGTTCGACGCGGCACTGCCGTTCGGGGGCTACAAGCAGTCCGGCTGGGGCCGCGAGATGGGCAAGGAGGTGCTGGAGATGTATACCGAGCTCAAGACGGTCGTGGCCAAACTCTAAGATCACCTGAGGTAATCTCTCGAGGCGGCGGGGTCATACCCTCGCCGCCCTTTTTTTCCCGTCGGCCTCCGCGCGGCGATCGGGTGTCTGAGCGCATTTGTGCCCGGGCCCAACCCCGCAATCGCCGGGCAGGACGGCAGGATGAAAAATTATCCGGCATAGTGAAGCGTTGAACGACTCCGCGTGCATGACATAACAGGCGGGGAAATCAAAGCGCCGCGGCCCAAGCCGCCCGCTCGAACGGGGAGGAAACAGTGGAAAAGTCACTCCTGATAGACCCCGTCAAATGCACCGGGCGGCCGGGCATCGCCGCAAACGCCGACGGCGGTCCCCAAAAAAACCCGGTCTCGATGACGAGACCGGGGCCGCAAGGTTGCCGTGCAACCCGTCTGGTCTGAGGAAACGGTTACGCCTTGCGGTCCACCAGCGTGCCCAGGAGGTCGTTGACCGTTCTGATCACCGCCAGGTTGGCCTTGTACGCGTGGTGCGCCCGCTTGAGCTCGACGAGTTCCTCCACCAGGGAGACGTTCGGCAATTTCACGACGCCGTCGGCGTCGGCATCGGGATGACCGGGATCGAAGACCGGCGCGAAGGGAGGCTCGACAGGCCGCGCCACCGCCTCGGTGCCGCCGCCCGCCACCGTTTTCTGCTGGATCCGGACGGGGCGGTATCCGCTGTAGGCGTCCGATTGGCCGTCCGCATCCGCCCCGGAGATCTGCAACACGGGGTCCATCGACAGTGTGCTGCCGGCATTGGCGATGTTGCTGGCCGCCACGCTCGCGCGCTTGACCGCCGCCGTCAAGCCGGAAATCGATGTGTGCAGGCTCTGAATCATGCCAAGCAAACCTCAAACATGTCTGGCTAATATATAAGCAAAACTATGTTTACGCCGATATAATGCCAGGCGACTTCTAATAAATACTTAATAAAGGCATTTTAGTTAAATTTTATTAGTTGATTATACAAAAGTTTTACTTATAACGGCTACACAAGTACGCCGAGTCATGTCCCGTTCCCTTGAGCCCGGAGGACCCGCCGCCCGGGAATACCTACCGCTGCGGGAGATGCCGAGTGATGAAGTCGATCACCGCTTCGGCGGCGCCGAAGTCGTAGAGGTCGTTGTGCCCCGCCCGGGGAAAGAAGCGGCCTTCCTTGGGCTCGGCCGCCGCCGCGAGGAGCTTGCGGCCGAACCGGATCGGTACGATTCCGTCTTTCTCCCCGTGGACTACCAGAACCGGCGCGCCCACCGACGCGATCTTGGCGGCGTTTTCGAAGCGGTCACGCAGGAGCGCGCGGACCGGCACGAAGGGAAGGCGGAAGGCGGCGATGTCGGCTATGGAAGAGAACGGCGCCTCGAGCACCACCGCGCCGACTTGCCTTTCACGGGCCATCTCGATCGCGACCCCGCCGCCGAGGGACTCGCCGTAAAGGACCATGCGGTCGGGCGCTATGCCGCGCGCGGCGAGAAAGTCCAGGGCGCCCCTCCCATCGGCATAGAGCCCCTCCTCGCTCGGCTGGCCGGGGTTGCCGCTGTACCCGCGGTAGCTCACCAGCAATAGGCCGAACCCGGCGTCGAGATAGGCGCGCACCTTGCCGGCGCGGAAGCCGATATGGCCAGCGTTTCCATGAAAGTAAACGAGAACGGGCCGCTCCGGCGCGGGTGGCGGGCGGTACCACGCCATCAGCCGTAGCCCGTCCGCGGAAATGAGCCGGACCAACGTCATCTCCGGCGCCCCGTGGGCCGCCGGCTCGCGAACGCCCCCGCTGAGAAACGGGAAATACATGAGCTGTCGCTGAGCCAGATAGAGCCCGCCAACCAGGGCGCCGTAAGCGGCAACACCGAAGGCGATGTAACCGACCATCCAGACTTCCAATCGCCGTAGTCCGGGCCATCATAGCGCAAGCGGGGCCGTTCGCCGCCTCTCCTTCGGCGTTTGCGGTCCGCCGTACACGGCCTTTCATTTCCCGGCTAGAGCTGCGGTAGAGGAGGGCCGATGCGTGTAGCAATTCCGCGAAGAGGCCGATATAGCTTTAGGAGAGACGCGATCGGCCCGGTGCGCGGCCCGGTGCGGAGCCCGAGAACGAGGGGAGTTCGCGAGCCACTGGGGCAATTCGTCTTCGTTGCGTCGAGCCTGCAATGAGGCTTCGGCAGATAGAGCCCAGTCCCGGCGCCGTTACTGGTTGGGAGACGAGGGGGGAATGCCGTGATCACCACGGCCGGGTCGCGAACCACGGCGGACTTCCGCCATAACCGGCTACTCCAGGCGCTCGCCGCCTTTTATGCCCTGGTTTGGATCGCGGCCGCCATCGAGCCCAACTACCCGTTCGACTGGTTCCTGGAGAACATCCTGGTCGGCATCGCCGTGGGGTTGCTGGCGGCGACGTACCGGGTCTTCCCGCTGTCCGACCTGTCCTACATCCTGATCGCCGTCTTCCTGGCGCTCCATACCGTCGGCTCGCACTACACCTACTCGGAGGTCCCGCTCGGATTCTGGCTGCAGCAAGCCCTCGATCTGAGCCGCAACCATTACGACCGGATCGTCCACGCCTGCTTCGGACTGCTGATGGCCTACCCGCTTCGCGAGATCATCATGCGCGCCGCCGGAATCCACGGCCTCTGGCTCTATTTCCTCGCCTTCACCTTCACGCTAACGTTCAGCGCCGGCTACGAGATTCTCGAGTGGATCGTCGCCGAGATCGTCAGCCCCGAGGCCGCCTATGCCTATCTCGGCACCCAAGGCGACCTGTTCGACGCGCAAAAGGACACGACGCTCGCCGCCACCGGGGCGCTCATCTCCCTTTCCGTCACCGCGGCCCTTGCGAGCCGGCGCCGGACCGCACCGCGCTGACGTCCGATACGGGCCCGATTTCCTCAAGAATCTCGCCGACCCGGCGCAGGACCTGCTCCCGCGGCATGCCGGGCCTCAGGCGGGGGTCATACAGGAGCCGGAGCAGGACCCTGTCCTGTTCCGTGAGTTCGTCGTCGATGCTGCGGTCGTTGAAGATCGAGGGGAACACCTCTTCCGAGTCGTTGGGCAGGCCGAGAATCTGCGTGGTCTCCTCGACGATGCAGGCCGGGAGCTTCCCACGCGACATGGCGCGGTCGGTCGGTATGACGATAACGGCCTTGAAGATCTCGTAGGCGACATTGGAGTGATAGCGGCCGAAGCACAGGTTCGTCCGCATCACCATCCGGATGTCGAACTCGGTCGAGAAATAGTCCGATCCCACCCGGTCGAGCCGGCTGTCGCGCTCGAACACCACGGTAACGTTCGCAGCCTCGCGATCGCCCACCGTGGCGATGTCGTACCCTGTGATCTCTGTGAGGTCGCGAACGTGCGCTTCCACGATACGGCCCAGAATCTCGGGGTCACCGGCCCGAATGTCGAGGTATATCCGCACCGGCTCCACCCATTTGCGCAGGCGCTCATCCACCCTGCCGTCGAATTCGTTGCGGAACACGATGATGTCGAAGTTCCGCAGGAGCCGCTCATGGGACAGCTCGGTGGACTGGACGTGCCCGCCTCCGACGATTCCACTGGCCAATAGGACGGGGGCAAGCGCCCAGACCATCGCCGCCCTTCGGCCCCGGCGTCCTCGCCCACGCGCGCCGGTGCAGGGGTCGCGCTCCGCCCTCCGGGGCGAGCGGGGCGGTGTCTTTCCTGTCGAGGCGGCGCCGTTCATTGCGAACCCCATCCTGTGTGGCAAGACCGGAGGATACCCAACATATTGTAGCCTCACCGGGCAACGACCGCTAGACCTCTTGTCACCCCGAGAGCAAGTGCGTCTTTTGGCCCCTCGCTTCTTCCCCTCGCGAACCGGCGACCTCGCCGGGGACCGCGCGGCGTGCTTTCGCGCTTCCGGGCTAATACTTTCTTCACGGTTTTTAGCTCAAATGTCCGGCACCCGTCCTGCCGCGCCAAGGGCCGGGGCTCGTGACCTCAGCCGTGATGGAGCAAGAAGTGGCTCACAACCGACAACAGAAGCCTTTTACCGCCGAGATCCTTCGGACGAGACAGGAAGCCGGGAGTGATCCGGGCGGGACCACCACTTCGACCATCGCCGGCGAGAAGGCGATGGCCAGATACAATCAACTGTTGGGCGAGATACAGGACCTTCGCAAGGTCATCGAATCTCACGTCCGGCCCGACGGCGGCACGGAGGAAGGACACAAGCGGGGAGTCCCCGGCCCGGCGAAGTTGAGGCAGGACCTCGAGCGCCTCCGCGACGCCATCGTCGACACCAAGAAGGAGATCGTCGCCATGCGCCATCCCGAGAGCGCGAGCGACCCGATCCTCAACGCCACCGACGAGCTCGACGCCGTCGTTCGCGCCACCGATTCGGCGACCCACGCGATCCTGGAGGGCGCCGAGAAGATCGAAGAGCTGACCCAGCGCGTCAAGAACGCGACCGCCGAGGAGCATACCTCCGAGGCCATGGAAAAGGTCAGCGATGTGATCATTTCTCTCTTCGAGGCCTGCAACTTCCAGGACATCACCGGCCAGCGCATCACCAAGGTCGTCAATACGATGAAGTTCATCGAAGAGCGCGTGAACGCCATGATCGAGATCTGGGGATCCGAGACCTTCCGCGAGATCGAGGTTCCCAAACCGGCGGTAGGGTCCGGGCAGGATACGCAGCTCACCGGTCCCCAGGGCGCGGCCGAGGGAACCTCCCAAGAGGACATCGACAAGCTGTTTAACTAGCCCACGGGCCGGTCCGTGCGGACCCTGCGAGATTCCACCTTGAAATAGGGTTGGGCCCTAGGGGATAAATAGGCATTGGGGAGGACTGCTTCGATGCGCCTGGATCGCCATCCGCCCGGGCCATTTTCCGAGAGATCGCCTTGTTCAGGCCCTTGCGCCACGACCCATGCGCCCCTCCCGCGAAACAGGGCAGCGCAATCTTAGGGATGCTTGCGCGGGCTCAAGCGAGCGGAAACCACTGTAGCCGGAGGGGTCGGATGAGACGGCTTGCGTATTTGATGCCTTTAGTTCTGGTCGCCACGGTCGGGACCGCGGGTCTTGCGGACCGCGCCGAGGCCGCCATGTGCGCCATGCCTTCGGAGCGAGCCGGTTTCGATACGAGAGTGCTTCAGACGGAGCTGATGGTGGCCGCCCTCACCTGCGGCGAGCGGAGCCGGTACAACAGCTTCGCAAGGAAGTTCAGGGCGGAGCTCGTCGCCAACGGCAAGGCGCTGCGCCAGTATTTCAGGCGCGTTCACGGAAAAAGGGGTGACGCCGAGACGTCCCGTTTCGTCACCCGGCTTGCCAACGAGGCCTCGGCGCGAAGCCTGGTCAACGGCACCGAAGTGTACTGCGCGTCCGCCTCCTCTTTGTTCAGCCAGGTGCTGGGACTCGAATCGGCGGACCTTCAGGCGTACGTTGCACGCCGGCCCCCCCAAGTGGACCACGGCATGGAGACCTGTCCTCGGGAAACGACCAGCGATTAGCCGCGACGGATCGGCGCGCGGTTCGCGATCCCGAATAGCATCATATTGTCAATCGAACGGGGCGCCGCATGGCTTGCGGCGCCCCCTCTTCTTGGCCGAACGGCCCCTTTCGCAGAGAGCGCGTTACCTCAAAAGACGATTTCGGCCCGGCGGTTCTGCGGCTCGCGCACGCCGTCCGGCGTCGCCACCAGGGGATCGAGCTCGCCCCTGGCGAGCACGTCGGTCGTGGCCCCACCGATTCCCTGCCGCACGAGCTCTGTCTTGACGGCCTCCGCCCGGCGTACGGACAACCCCATGTTGTAGCGGTCAGTGCCGGACGTGTCGGTATGGCCGGTGACGGTGACTCGACCGGCGCGCGCTGCCGCCGCGTTGGCCGCGGCCGTGCGGATGATGTTGCGCGCCTCCGCCGTCAGGTCCGACTTGTCCCAGTCGAAGAAGACCAGGTAGGAGCGCGCGACCGCCGGCGCCGGCATTGGCGCAGGCATCGGCGCCGCGATGACCATGTGCGGGCGAATCGGCGCCGGGCCGGGCTCCGGCTCCGCGACCAAGGGCTCGACCCGCGCCAGCGCGGCCAAGAATGCCTCCTTGCAAGCGGCGATATGCAGGGGCTGGATGTTTTCCTCCTGTTCCTCCACCCAACAGTCGTAGTTCTTCTGGGCGCTCGCCGCCACCGCCGGCAGCGCCGCCCGGCCACCACGGTCGAGGGCGCGCATCAGGCGCACGCGGGCGTCGTACAGTTCGCCGAAATACTCCGGCGGAATTTCATAATCCCTGGGATTCTCCGGCGAGACGTATTCATTGGCCGCCGCGGCCTGTGCCTTGCTGGTGAAGAGATCGGCCGCGACATGATGATTTTCCGCCCGCTCGCGTGCCGCACGCGCCATGTACTCCCCGTGGAGAGCCTGATTGAACTCCGAAGCCACAGCCGCAGCCGCTGGCGTCTCGTATACCGCGAGCATGCCCAGTGCCAGCGCGGCCAAAATCAGTGGCGTGAATTTCGTCATTTCGAGTAACTCCCCTCCTGAACCACAGGCCGTATCGAATCGTCGCGAGCCGGTGGATTCGCGCCTTCTGCCCAGAGTCGCCGCGAATCGGCCGAGGCATGTCGGGAAAGATCCGGCCCCCTCGTCGTACACCCCTTTTAATCTTCGACCCCGAGGTCGATGGAAATGCCGCCGGCGCCGAAGAAGTCTTCATGTAATAGCGCATAACGGTGCGATGCGCTACCCCGCAAAACCCAGCCGTCCGGCGGCTTTATATTCCACTCAAGGAAACAGGGCCCGGTAAGCGGCCCACAGCAACTCCGGTGTGTCCTCCCGCGGGTGTGTCCTCCCGCGCCGTTCGGCGCCCGGCCCGACCGTTGCCCATGAGGCGCCAACTGCCTGTAATCCTGCAATCAAGTCGCTCTTTCCAAAGGGGTGGTGACCCCAACGGGAATCGAACCCGTGTTACCGGCTTGAAAAGCCGGAGTCCTAGGCCTCTAGACGATGGGGTCGCACCATGAGCAGGCCCGCACTACTAAAGTTCCCGGCCGATAAAATCAAGTCCGCCGACCAATGCGACGGCGCACTCAGGCGGCCGAAACCGGCACCGCATCGTCGATCAGGAGTTGCACCCTCGTGCGGCCCTGCCAGTTGTCGGCGGCGAGCCTACCGGCAACGTGCAGGGGCGCACCCCCGCTCGCCAGCAATCCTTGCCCGAGATCGGTGTCCAGGCTGCGGAAGGCGATTCCCCTAAGCCGACCGCGCGCCTGGTCGGCGAGCACGCAGCGCACATGGTCGGCGCCCACCACATCTGCCTTGACCACCCGCATGCGCGCAAAGGCGAACCTCGGTTCGGCGTTGCCGGCCCCAAAGGGGCCAACCCGCTCCAGCAGCTCAACCAGCTCCGGCGTGGCCGCCTCGGGCGAAAGCGCGCCGTCGAGCCCCAGGCTAGGTATCACGGGCGCGACGCCGGCCTGGCCCGCGATGCGCTCGGCGAGAAACTCGCGCAACGGCTCTATGCCGGACTCCGTTACGGTGAGCCCGGCTGCCATGGCATGGCCGCCGCCGTTGAGCAGCAGGCCGCTCTGGCGCGCCGCGATCACGGCGGCGCCAATATCGATCCCGGAGACGGAGCGTAGAGATCCCTTGCCGGTGCCGCCGTCCAGCGCCACCACGCAGGCAGGACGGTTGTAACGGTCCTTCAACCTGCCCGCGACGATCCCGATCACCCCGGGATGCCAGCCCTCGCCGGCCGCAAAAACCAGCGGACCGGGCTTGCCCGGGCGCGCCTCGACCTGGGCCAATGCCTCCACCAGCACGGCCGCGTCGAGCCGGCGCCGCTCGGTGTTGTGGGCATCGAGCTCACGGGCGATGGCGCGGGCCTCGTCCGCGTCCTCGGTGGCGAGCAGACGCACCCCCAAATCGGAGCGTCCCACGCGCCCCCCCGCATTGACCCGCGGCCCCAACACGAAGCCGACGTGATACGTGCCTGGTCGGGCCTCGAGCGCGGCCGCATCGGCAAGCGCCGCCAGCCCGACGTTGCCCCGCCGCGCCATGACCTTCAAGCCTTGCGCCACCAGGGCCCGGTTCACGCCCGTAAGCGGCACCACGTCGCAAATTGTGCCGAGGGCCACCAGGTCCAGCCATGTCCGAGGGTCCGGTTCCGCTCGCCCCCCGGCTTCGCCATACCATCCGGCCTCCCTCAGTCGCCGGTTGACCGCCACCACCAGCAGGAAGGCCACGCCGACGGCGGCGAGCTGCTTGTGGGGGCTCGCCTCATCGAGCCGGTTCGGATTGACGACGGCCCACGCCCGCGGCAGCCGTGCCTCCGCTTCGTGATGATCGACGACGATCACGTCGAGCCCCGCCACCGCCGCCTCTTCGAGCGGCCCGTGGGCGCTGGTCCCGCAATCCACCGTCACCACGACGCGCGCGCCCTCCGCCTTGAGCGCAAGGAGCGCCGCCGCGTTGGGGCCGTAGCCTTCGCGCAGGCGATCGGGGATGTAGACCCGCGCCGGGGCGCCCACGGCAGTGAGGAAGCGCTGCAACAGGGCCGCCGAGGTGGCACCGTCGACATCGTAATCGCCAAAGACGGCCACGGCCTCGCCGCCCATGACGGCCCGCGCCAGGCGTTCGGCCGCGGCGTCCATGTCGAGGAGATGGGAGGGATCGGGAAGAAGAGATCTGAGCGTGGGATTGAGGAAGCCTTCGGCCTCGTCGAGCCCGACGCCCCGTGCCGCCAGCACCCGGCCGACGATTTCCGGCACCTCGAGGCGCTGCGCGAGCGCCAGACCCGCCCGCTCGTCCGCCAGCCTCAGCCGCCACCGCTTGCCGCGGAGCGACCGTTCCACGCCGAGAAAAGGCTCATCGTTGCGGACGTGGGGCACGGCGACCTGCATGCCTCAGGGCTCCGCGCGCCTGGGGCCGTCGCCGTGGGTGAAATGGTGATAGGCTTCCATCCAGCGCACCGTCCCGGCGGATGACGACGTCATGATGCTATGGGTATAGGCGCCGGCGCTGGTGCGGCGCACGCCCCGGAGCATGGCCCCGTTGGTGACCCCGGTGGCGGCGAACATCACCTCGCCGTGCGCCAGATCCTCGACGCCGTAGACGCGCTCCAGGTCGCCGATCCCGCACTGCGCCGCCTTGGCCCGGTCGTCGTCGTTGCGGATCGCGAGTCGCCCCTGCATCTGACCGCCGATGCACCTGAGCGCCGCGGCGGCCAGCACCCCTTCCGGCGCGCCGCCGACGCCCATATAGGCGTCCACCCCGCTTTCCGGAATGGCGGTCGCGACCACGCCGCTCACGTCGCCGTCCTCGATCAGCATGATGCGAGCGCCGGCCTCGCGCACCTTGGCAATGAGCTCGGCGTGGCGCGGTCGGTCGAGGATGCAGACGACCAGGTCGGAAATGTCGCTGTTCTTGGCCTTGGCCAGGTTCGCGAGGTTGACGCCCGGCTCCTCATCGAGGCCGACCACGCCTTCGGGCAGGCCCCCGCCTACGGCGATCTTCTCCATGTAGATGTCCGGGGTGGTGAGAAGGCCGCCCCGATTGGCGAGAGCGACGACGGCAAGGGCGTTGGGGCCGCCGCGGGCGGTGATCGTCGCCCCTTCCAGGGGGTCGAGGGCGATATCGACCGGCGGACCCTTTCCGGTCCCGACCTTTTCGCCGACGTAAAGTTTGGGGGCGGCGCCCTCGAGGCCCTCGCCCACCACGATCGTGCCGTCGATGGCGAGAGCGGCGAGGGCCTCACTCATGGCCTCGATGGCCCCCTGGTCCGCCACCTTCTCGTCCCCGCATCCCATGTACCGGGCGGCGAAAAGCGCGGCCGCCTCGGTCACCCGGGCCGCGGCCAGCGCCAGATTGGCATCCAGGCGGTCCGCCATCTCGCGCCTCCCCCTTGCGCCGCTGCTAGAGCGGTTCGATCCTTATCATACGCGGTGGCTCAACCACCGTCTCTAGTTGCGCGATTCGCGCCAGGGCCCGGTTCATCGACGCCTCTTCGGTTTCGTGGGTCGTCAGCACCACGGGCACCGCCTCCCCGGGCGCACGTCCGTGCTGCAGCATCGACTCCACCGAGATCGCCTCGTCGCGCATGGCGGCCGCGACATCGGCGATCACGCCGGGCCGGTCCAAGACCATTAGGCGAATGTAATAGGGCCCGCGGTGCCGTTCCATCGGCGCGGCCGGGACCTTGGCAAGGGTCTCCACCGGAAGCCCCAAGGTCGCGAGCCGCCGGCCGCGGACGAGGTCGATGAGGTCCGCGACCACGGCCGAGGCGGTCGGCCCCGCGCCCGCCCCGGGGCCCTCGAACATGACGTCGCCGACGAAGTCGCCCTCGGCCACGACGGCGTTGTCGACGTCCTCGACATAGGCGATGGCGGCGCGGTTCGGGACCATGCACGGATGCACCCGCTGCTCCACGCCGTTCTCGGTGAGCCGCGCCAGCGCCAAGAGCTTGATGCGGTACTCGAGCTCCTCGGCGAAGGTGATGTCGAGCGCCGAGACATGGCGGATTCCCTCGACGAAGACTCCGTCGAAATTGATCTCGCAACCGAACGCCACGCTGGTCAAGATGGCGAGCTTATGGGCGGCGTCGATGCCGTCGATGTCGAAACTGGGATCGGCCTCCGCGTATCCGAGCCTGCGCGCCTCCTCCAACACGTCCGCGAACTCGTTCCCGGTCTCGCGCATAGTGGTCAGGATGTAGTTGCAGGTGCCGTTAAGGATCCCGTAGACGCGCGTGATTCTGTTGCCGGCGAGCCCTTCACGGAGGCCCTTGACGATCGGTATCCCGCCGGCCACGGCCGCCTCGTAGCCAACGGTGACGCCCTTCCCCTCCGCCGCCCGTGCCAGCGCGACGCCGTGATGGGCCAGCAGCGCCTTGTTCGCGGTCACCACGTGCTTGCCCGCGGCGATGGCCGCCTCGCACACGGCCTTGGCCACTCCCTCGGCCCCGCCGATGAGCTCGACGACCACCTCCGTCCCGGGCGCGGCCGCCATGGCCACGGCGTCGTCGTACCAAACCGCCGCGCCAAGATCGACGCCACGGTCGCGCTCGCGGTCGCGGGCCGAGACCGCCGCCACCTCGATCCGCCGGCCACAGCGCTGTTCAATGAGGCCGGCGTGGCGTTGCAAAAGCTTCAGGGTGCCGGCTCCAACCGTGCCGAGACCGGCGACAGCGATGGTGATGGGGTCGCTCAAGAGGCCAGCGCCGGGTGGGCCGATGTTTTGAGTTCTTTATCAGCAGATGCCAGGAACCCCTTGATATTCCTTATCGCTTGTCGGGTTCTCTGGCGATTCTCCACGAGGGCAAAGCGTACGAAACCCTCGCCGTATTCACCGAAGCCGATCCCCGGCGAAACCGCCACCTTCGCCTCGCTCAGCAAGCGCTTCGAGAACTCCAGCGACCCCAGCCGGGCGAAGGCCGGCGGGATCGGCGCCCAGGCGAACATGGAGGCAGCCGGACTCGGGATGTCCCAGCCCGCGGCGGCGAGACCCTCGATCAACACGTCGCGGCGATCCCGGTAGATCTTGCGAATTTCCTCCACACAGTCCTGCGGGCCGTTGAGGGCCGCCGTGGCCGCGACCTGGACGGGGGTGAAGGCGCCGTAGTCCACGTAGGACTTGATGCGCCCCAGCGCGTGGATCAGCCGCTCGTTCCCGGCCGCAAACCCGATGCGCCAGCCGGGCATCGAATAGGTCTTGCTCAACGAAGTGAACTCGACGGCGATGTCCTTGGCGCCCGGGACCTGCAGGACCGAGGGCGGTGGCGGGTCCGTGAAATAGATCTCGGAGTAGGCCAGATCGGAGATGATGATCAGCCCGTGGGCGCGGCAGTAACTCACCACTTCGGCGAAAAAGTCGAGGTCCACGACCTGCGCCGTTGGGTTGGAGGGAAAGTTGAGCAAGAGGACGAGCGGCGCCGGAATGCTGTATTTCACCGCGCGCTCCAGCCCGGCCATGAAATCGACATCGGGCCCGACCGGCATATGGCGGACGGTGGCGCCGGCGATGATGAACCCGAAGGCGTGGATCGGGTAAGTCGGATTGGGCACGAGCGCGACGTCGCCGGGCCCGGTGACGGCCTGGGCCAGATTGCTCAGCCCCTCTTTCGAGCCGATGGTGACGATGGCCTCGGTCTCGGGGTCGATCGAGACGTCGAAGCGCCGCTCGTAGTAATTCGCGAGCGCCTTGCGCAGGCCCGGGATTCCGCGGGAGTTGGAGTAGCGGTGCGTATGCGGGTCGCGGACCGTCTCGACCAGCTTCTCGACAATGTGCGGCGGGGTCGGGCTGTCCGGGTTGCCCATTCCGAAGTCGATAATGTCTTCGCCCTGGGCCCGGGCCGCCGCCTTCATGGCGTTGACCTCGGCGAAGACATAGGGCGGCAGCCGCTTAATTCGATAGAAGTCCTCTGCCATGCTCCGGAAGTCCCCCAATCGGGCAGGCGGGCGAGCGTCCGGCCAAAACCCGCAGCTTTCTGCGTTCCTGCGGGGTTGTAACGCGGGGCCTGCTAATAATCGATAAAAATCTCGGTCCGGCGGTTTCCGGCTTCGCCCGCCGGCATGGACTCGTAGTAGATCGGCTCGGAGTCCGATATCGCGCCGACGAAAAGCTTACTGGGTTCGACGCCGTGTCGGACCAGCTCTCGCGCCACGACATCGGCGCGACGGACCGAAACCGTGAAGTTCGCGAGCTGATGGCGCACCGGATCCATGTCCCGGGTGCGGTGGCTCGCATGGCCGATCACGCGGATGATCCCGCCGCGCTCCTTATGAAGCCGCGCGACGTCCTTGAGAACCTTGCGGCTGGCCGGTGCAAGACGGGACGAATTGTGAGCGAATGCGACCGTTCCCACCTGCATCGAAACCGTGGATCTGAACAGATCCCAGTCCACCGCGGGGCCCAGCGCGAGCATGTCTTCCCGGGACTCCGGAGCTCCCATCTCAAGCGGCAGGGCGGCGATCTGCGCGGCCGGGCCCACCGTCGCCGTCGACACCGTGGGGGCGGACTCCTGCAGCTTGCCCTGGTAAAGCTCGCCGAGCCCGCCGGCGCCGGGCGCAGCCGCAGACGGCGCTCCACCGACTCCCCGAGCCATCTCGGCCGGCGCCGCCTTCGGCACAGGCGGCGGCGGGACGGGCGTTGTCTCCAAGGGGGAGATCAACCGCTTCCGGCCCGCGTCTTCGGGCGCGGCCGCAACGGCCTTGGGCGGCGGGGACGGGGCTTCGGCCGCGGGCGCGGCCAATTCGGGCGCCGGCGCCGCCGGCTGGGATTCGGGCTCGGCCGCCGGAAGCGGTCCGGGCTCCGCCGCCGCGGCGGCAAGGTCCTCGGCATAGCGGGCGTGCTCGCGGTCGGCGGTGAGGCCCTCCATGATGCGGCGCCGCTCTGCCAGCGTGGTCGCCGGGACGGGGCGTTCCGGCACCTCCGCCAGCGTCGGGAAAGACTGCTCCTCGCCGGACGGCCCGGGCATGACCGTCGCTTCGGCCGTGCGGGTCTCCGCCTCCGGCTCCTCGTCTTCACCGAACCACCCGGCCACACCTTTGTACCACTGGACGGGATTCACCGCATCCGGCACATAGGAACACGCCGATACAGTTCCCAGAACGACCAGCACGGCGATCGCGGCCGCGCCGGCGGGGCGCGGGTCGAAGACGCGCCGGAAGCCGGCCTCTTGACTCCTCCCGTGAAAAGACGAAGTAAATTGCAGCTTCCTCATTTTCAAACCCCAAGTCCTGCTAATTTTGCGATGAAACGTCGCCAATCATTGGGTAATAGATTGCGGCACACGATAATCGCGACATATTGTTTCGCGGCGTAGACACCGTCACGACGCCGCCGACATGCCACGGAATTATAAGGGATTGCGACATGGCTGATCAACACGGGTCGGATATTAGGTTTCCAGACCCAGCGGAGATTTCACGCACGATGGCGGGAATCGCCGAGAGGAGCCAGCGTATCCTGTCGGCGTTTCTGAGCCGTCAGTCGTCCGAAAGCCAGCCGGGACACCAAGATCCCTTGAACATCGGCAGCGCGTTCCTGGAGCTCACGGCCAAGATGATGGCCGATCCGGCGAAGCTGGTCCGCGCCCAGATGTCGCTGTGGCAGGACTACATGAACCTTTGGCAGCACACCGCCCGCCGCATGATGGGCGAAGAGATCGAGCCCGTGGCCTCCGCCGACGAGGATCGACGCTTCAGGGACACCGCTTGGGAGGACAACATGCTCTTCGACTTCATCAAGCAGTCGTATCTGCTGACCTCGCGCTGGATGCAGTCAACGGTCAGGGACGTCGAAGGGCTGGATGAGAAGACCGCCAGGAAGGTGGATTTCTATACCCGCCAGTTCGCCGACGCCATGTCCCCCAGCAACTTCGTGCTGACCAATCCCGAAGTGCTTCGCATGACCATCGAGACCGGCGGCGAAAACCTGGTCAAGGGCCTGGACAACCTCCTGGAAGACCTCGAGCGAGGCAAAGGGCGGCTCAAGATCAAGATGACCGACACCGAGGCGTTCAGCGTCGGAGACAACATCGCCACCACGCCGGGCAAGGTCATCTACCAGAACGAGCTGATGCAGCTCCTCCAGTACCGGCCGGCGACCGAGACCGTTTACGAGCGCCCCCTGCTGATCATTCCGCCCTGGATCAACAAGTACTACATCCTGGATTTGCGCGAGAGCAACTCGTTCATCAAATGGGCGGTCGAGCGGGGCCACACGGTGTTCGTCGTTTCCTGGGTCAACCCGGACGCGACCTTGGCCGAAAAGACGTTCGAGGACTACATGACGGGGGGCCCGCTCGCCGCGCTCGACATCATCGCCACGGCGACGGGCGTGGAAAAGGTGAACGCCGTCGGTTATTGCCTGGGGGGCACGCTGCTTGCGTGCATGCTCTCCTACATGGCGGCGAAGGGGGACGAGCGCATCGTCAGCGCCACCTACCTCGCCACGATGATCGATTTCGCCGAGGCCGGCGAGCTCTCGGTCTTCGTCGACGAAGAGCAGCTCGACTATCTCGAACACCGCATGAACCGGAAGGGCTATCTCGAGGGCCAGTACATGGCCACGACCTTCAACATGCTGCGGGCCAACGACCTCATCTGGTCGTTCGTCATCAACAACTATTTGCTGGGCAAGGACCCCTTCCCGTTCGACCTCCTCTACTGGAACTCCGACTCCACCCGGATGCCGGCCGCCATGCACAGCTTCTATTTGCGCAAGTTCTACCAGGAGAACGTTCTGGTTAGGCCCGGCGGGATCACGCTCAAGGGCGTGCCCATAGATCTCTCCAGGGTCAAGGTGCCGGCCTACTTCCTGTCCACGCGCGAGGACCACATCGCGCCCTGGAGATCGACTTACTCGGCGACGCAGCTCTTCTCCGGGCCGGTCCGATTCGTGCTTTCGGCCTCGGGCCACATCGCCGGCGTCATCAACCCTCCGGCCGCGAACAAGTATTTCCATTGGACCAATGCAAGGACGCCGAAAAACCCGGAGCGCTGGTTCCTGGGAGCCGAACAACACAGTGGCTCGTGGTGGGACGACTGGAGAAAATGGGTCGCCCGCCGGGGGGGCAAGAAGGTCCCGGCGCGGACCCCCGGCGGCGGCAAGCTGACGCCGATCGAGGACGCCCCTGGCTCCTACGTCAAGGCTAGAGCATAATCCGGTCAGGTGGAATCGGCTGCGTTGCGCCGTGGCGAGGCGATCCGCCAGGCGCGGCGCGAAGGGCGATGCGGGGGCATCGGCCGAGCGGCGCAACGCCGCGGGCGCCCGCCCCG
>JAZGAE010000017.1:0-27177 GCA_036475545.1 Alphaproteobacteria bacterium | reverse complement strand
TCGCCATAGAGGCGTTCGCGGCCGCCGAGGCGGGCGGAACCCCGAGGGTCGACGGGGACCAAGCGAGCCTCGACGACTCGTGCGCACGGGCCGCCCAAATCATCGCGCGAAGCCGGCTTCCCCTGTTCGCCGGCCTGGCGACGGACGTCGCCGGCGCCAAGGCGGTGATGGACCTCGCCGAGCGCGCCGGCGGCGTGGTGGATCACGCGGAGTCCGACGCCATGTTCCGCAACTTCTTCGTCCTCATGGACAAGGGCTGGATGACGACGACGCTGGCGGAAGTGAAGAACCGCGTCGACCTGCTGATCGTGGCCGGCACCGATGTGGTGAGCCGGCTGCCACGTTTCTTCGAGCGCTATGTCTGGAACGCCGACTCGCTGTTCGCGCCCGAGCCCGCCGCCCGCGAGGTGGTGTATCTGGGCGAAGCCTTGGACACCGAGGCAGGCCGCGCCCCGGACGGCCGCGCGCCGACGGTCATTGCCTGCGACGGATCGCGGCTCGCCGAGGTCTTCGGGGCGATGCGCGCTCTCTACCATGGCCGGCCGTTGCAGGCGGCAGAGGCGGGCGGTGTCCGGATCGAACGGCTCCGCGATCTCGTCGCCCGTATGAAGCGGGCGAAATACGGCGTCATCGCCTGGGTGGCGGCCGACCTCGCCGAATCAAACGGGGAGCTAGCCGTGGAGGCAATCTCCGACCTGGTGACCGACCTCAACGAAACGGGGCGGTTTTCCTGTCTGCCCCTCGGGGGGGCGGACGACGCCTTCGGGGCCGCGCAGGTCTGCTCCTGGCAGAGCGGCTTCCCGCTTCGCGTGAGCTTCGCCAGCGGCCACCCCGAATACGACCCGCATCTCCTTTCCTGGCGCCGCCTGGTGGCCGACGGCGCAGTCGACTCGCTGACGTGGGTCTCGGCCTTCCGCGCCGACGATCTTCCGGTGGACGCCGGCGTTCCCACCATCGTCGTGGGCGCCCCCGGGATCGATTTCCGGCGGGAGCCGGAGGTGTACATCCCGGTCGGCATTCCCGGTCTCGACCACGACGGTCACGTAGTCCGCACCGACACCGTCGCCTCGCTGCCGCTTCGTCGGCTGCGCGACGTTGATCTGCCGCGGACGGCGGACGTCATTCGCGCCATCGGCGCGCACCTGATCCAGCAGCAACAAGTAGAGGGCTGAGATGCTGGTCAAGCTCTCCGGCGGCCGAGTCTTCGACCCGGCCCACGAGGTCACTGGCGAGGTCCGCGACCTTTTCCTTCGCGACGGCCGCATCGTCGCCGATCCGGCGGACGAGCCCGACAAGACCTATGACGTCTCGGGCAAGATCGTCATGGCCGGGGCCATCGACATGCACAGCCACATCGCCGGCGGCAAGATCAACATCGCCCGGATCCTGTTTCCCGAAGAGCACCGCCGAATCAGGGAGGACAGCACCGAGCTGAAGCGTTCCGGCACGGGCGAGGCCACCGCGACCAGTTTCCTTACCGGCTACCGCTACGCCGAGATGGGCTACACCGCCGCCTTCGAGCCCGCCATGGTGCCGGTGAACACCCGCCAGGCCCATCTCGAGATGGCCGACATTCCGATCATCGACAAGGGCGGGTACGTCATGCTGGGGAACGACGATTTCCTGCTCCGGATGCTGGCCGAGAAGAAGGATCAGGCGCTTTTCAACGACTACGTCGCCTGGATGCTCAACGCGACCCAGTCGATCGGAATCAAGGTCGTCAATGCCGGCGGGATCAGCGCCTTCAAGTTCAACCGGCGGACCCTGGACCTCGACGAGACGGGCCCCCATTACGGGCTCACGCCGCGCGAAATCCTGAAGGCGTTGGCCACCGCCATCCACCGGCTCGGCGTGCCCCATCCGCTCCATGTCCACGGCAGCAACCTCGGGATCCCCGGAAACGTGGACGCCACCCTCAGGACCATTTCGGGCCTGGAAGGTTTGCCGGTCCACCTCACCCACGTCCAGTTCCACGCGTACGGCCGCGAAGGCGACCGCAAGTTCTCCTCGGGCGCGGCGCACGTGGCCGAAGCCGTCAACGGCAGCGACAACGTAACGGTGGACGTGGGCCAGATCATGTTCGGCCAGACCGTGACCGTCTCGGGCGACACCATGAGCCAGTACCGCAACCGCCGCCACGCCCATCCCGACAAGTGGGTGTGCATGGACATCGAATGCGAGGCGGGCTGCGGGCTGGTGCCGTTCAACTACCGGGACCAGAATTTCGTGAACGCGCTGCAGTGGGCGATCGGACTGGAGATATTCCTGCTGGTGGACGATCCCTGGCGGGTCTTTCTCACCACCGACCACCCTAACGGCGCGCCGTTCGTGAGTTATCCGCACCTGATCCGGCTCTTGATGGACAGGAGCTTCCGCAACGACATGCTCGCTTCCATCAACAAACACGCTGCGGCGGCAAGCGTCTTGGGCTCGATCGACCGCGAGTATTCGCTTTACGAGATCGCGATCCTGACCCGCGCCGGGCCGGCGCGCATCCTCGGGCTCTCCGACCGGGGGCACCTGGGCGAGGGGGCCGCCGCCGATATCGCGGTCTATAGCGAGGAGGAAGACAAGGAGCGCATGTTCCGAAAACCCGACTACGTGTTCAAGGACGGGGAGCTTGTGGTGCGCGACGGCGAGGTCGTCAACGTTACCTGGGGGGTGACGCACGTCGTGCGGCCCGAATTCGACCGGAGCATCGAGGCCAGGCTCAAGCCCTATTTCGAGACCTACCACAGCATGCGGATGGAGAACTTCCGCTTCTCGGAGGACGAGCTCGCCGACCAGAACGAGTTTCGCGCCGCCGTCCATCCATGCCGTCAAGGGGGCCGCGCATGATCATCAACGGGGTGGTGATCGACGACACCTTCGCCGAGGCCTTCGCCATGAAGGGGACGCGGCTCGTCATCACGGCGGCCACACGGAGGTGGGCCCGCAACGCCGCCCACAGCATGACCGGCTTCGCGACCTCGGTGATCGGATTCGGGGTGGAGGCGGGAATCGAGCGCGATTTGACCCCCGACGAGACGCCCGACGGCCGGCCCGGCGTCTCGGTCCTGTTTTTCGCCATATCGAGCAAGGACCTCGCCAGGCAACTGCCGATCAACGCGGGCCACAGCGTGATGACCTCGCCCACTTCGGCGCTGTTCGCAGGCAACGACGGGGAAGAGAAGATCAAGCTGGGCGCGTTGCTGCGCTTTTTCGGCGACGGTTTCCAGATTTCCAAGATGGTTGGAGACAAGCGCTACTGGCGCATCCCGGTCATGGACGGCGAGTTCCTGTGCGAGGAGTTCGCGTACATCACCAGCGCCGTCGGCGGCGGCAACTTCATAATTCTCGGGGAATCGCGGCCGCAGACTCTGGCGGCGGCGGAAAAGGCGGTCGGGGCCATGCGCGACCTGCCGGGCGTGGTGACGCCGTTTCCCGGCGGCATCGTGCGTTCGGGGTCCAAGGTCGGGTCCAAGTACAAGACGCTGATCGCCTCCACCAACGACGCCTTCTGTCCGACCCTCAAGGGTCAAACCAAGACGGAGCTCGAGCCCGAGATCGAGGCGGTGATGGAAATCGTGATCGACGGCGTCACGGAGACGGCCGTCGCCGAGGCCATGCGCGCCGGCATCGCGGTGGTCTGCGAGTTGGGGCAAGCCGCGGGCATCAGACGCATCACCGCCGGCCAATACGGGGGCAAGCTCGGCCAGTTCCACCTCCACCTGCGGAAGATCATGTCGTGACGGCGCTCACCCTCACCCTCGGGGAACCGCCGCGCCAGCGTGTCGACGTCTCGGCCCTCACGCCAGAGAGGCTTGCGGGCCGAACCCTCGAGGCGGTCGCCGCCATCGAGCTGATGGTCGGCAACAGGAGGGAGCGGACGGGCGACCTGTTCACGGTCTCGGGCGATCCCATTCCCGCCGAGGGCGAGGCGGAGCTGGCCCTGCGTAAAGGCTGCGACCGCCTGGACTGCATCGGCCAGGGCATGACCCGGGGCGAGATCACCGTCGGGGGCGACGCCGGCGCCTATCTGGGGCTGGGCATGAAGGGCGGCGCCATCCGCGTCTCCGGCAATTCGGGCCCGTTCCCGGCGAGCGGTATGGGCGGCGGGAAAATATGGATCGACGGCGATGCCGGTGACTACTTGGCGGCCGCCATCCCGGGCGACAAGCTCGGCATGACGGGCGGGGTGGTCAAGGTGGGCGGCAGCGTCGGCGAGCGGGCCGGCGATCGCATGCGCCGCGGGCTCGTGCTGGTCGAGGGCGATGCCGGGGACTATTGCGCCTCGCGCATGGTCGCGGGGTCCATCGTGGTTCTGGGCAGGGTTGGCGACTTCGCCGGCCTCGCGATGAAGCGGGGCAGCGTGATTCTGTTCGCTCGGCCGGAACGGATGGTGGCCACTTTCAACGACTGCGGCAGCCACACCATCCCTTTCCTGCGGCTGTTCATGGACCACATTCGGACCTTCGGCGGGAAATTCGAGCAACTCGACAGGTCCTACAGCCGGGCACGCCGCTACGCGGGCGACCAGGGGGTCGGTGGCAAGGGCGAAATATTGATTTGCGAGGCCCGACCGGCATAGGCCGGGCGGCCGCCCTCAGCCTCCGTTTCCGAGGCGACGGTCTCCGGGGTTGTCCGCGGTCCTGACGTATCGCTTGCGCGTGCGGGCGGCTGGAAGGCAACGAGCCGGTGGCGGCGGGCCGCACGGCGCCGATCGGGGAGGCGCCGGACAGCGCCTAGCGCAACGGTCTAGATAGGGCCGCTTGGGGTTCCTCCCACCGCGGTTACCCCCAAACGCGGAAAAAATTGTTGACGTCTGGAGAATAAAAGTGTATATACACTTATATTCAATAGGCACCGAAATCTGTGACGAAGCAGGCGGCGGCCCGGGTATGGGCCAAGGATTTAGCGGGTGAACGGGGTGAATGTGCAAAGCGTTACCAGATCGTTAACTGAGTCTTTCTCTAAAATTAAGAAATTTTATTTCACAATAATGAGAAAAATTGAAATCCAGTAACCTTTGGTTAAACAAACGCGAGTGTAATCGGTGTGTACGCTTCCGTGCCAAGTAGGTACGCACCGCAACCAAGTAGGTTCGGTCCGGATTGAGACCTCAAGGAGGCTCCCGGGCCAGGAGGTGGAGATGGAAGTTGGATCGATAAAGGCGTTGGTCGTAAGCCTGCTCGCTTGGATAAATCTCTACGCGGGCTACGACGTTCCTGACCAGTTTCCAGTCATTGCTTTCGTGCCTCATGCGAGCCTGGAGCAGATGAGCTGCACGGGGCCCTGCCCGATCCTGGGGTGGTATCCAGACAACAGCAGCGGCGTCGTCTATCTCGATAGAGACCTCGCGCTGAAGACGAACGTCTGCGCCCGCTCGATCCTGCTCCATGAGCTTGTCCATTACATGCAGGATAAGAGCGGCAGCTTCGCGGAGGACTCTCAGATCCTTCGCTGGCAGTTGCGCGAGCTCGAGGCGCACCAAATCCAGAGCGCATTTCTCGCCGAGAACGGCGTGCGGGGCGGCTTGGGCCGGAACTTCGCGCCGCGCGCGTTCATGGGACCGAACTGCTGATTCTGACGAGGGGCATGCTGAACCGCGTTCGTACGTGAGTAGCAGTCCAGAGCGATGATGGAGAAGCTCATGCGCCCCTCTCGGATTAACGCCGTTCTTGCAACGGCCCTCCTCGTCCTCTCACAGGTCGCTCTCACGTCCGGGGCGCGCGGCGCGTGCATCACGGTGGAAGACGTAAAACTCAAGCTCGGCCAGCCGTCGGCCCACCTGCTCCAGGAAGAAGTCGGTGTCCTCAGCAGCCGCTACGAGGCCATCCACGGCAAGTCCTTCGCCCCATCGGACGAGGCTCTCGTCTACGAAGACTATATCAGGGGAACGTCCGCCGCCGTGCGCGTGATCCTGTTCAAGGAAGGGTGCGGGCATAGAGACGGCGGGATGCCGCTACAGGTCTACGATGTCATGACGGCGCGTATCAAGTGAGCGGCAGCCCGTAAGCGCCGTCCCGACTCTTTAGTTTCTGCTGATTTCAGTGTGTTGGCCAGGGCGCTGGGCCGCAGCTCCCCGGCCGGCCCCAACCAATCGAAAAACTCGACGGTGCGTGGAGACCGCGGCCCCGGCGATCGCGAGCCGTGACGACCCATCGCCGCACGCCGGGCCCGCGTGAAAGAGGGCTTGGCCCGTTGCTCCTCCAGGAGTGCTGCTTTCCGCCGGCGCCTGCAGCAATCACGGGCACGTTGAAGGCCCTGGTCGCGAGCCCCTTCCAACCGCGTCCCCGGCGCGATAGCTTGTCGGCGACTGTTCCGCGTCGGCTTTCATCGACGGCTCTAGAGGTCATGGACTTCATACGAAACAACGTGACCCCGGTCTCGGCGGGGGGCTCGGCGGGCGACGGTCCGCCGGCGGAGCCGGCTCCGTCGGGAGGGAAACAGTGAGAGGGCGCCGCGGGCCCTGGCTGTTCACCCCGGGGCCGATCAACACCTCCGATGCGACCAAGCGGGCGATGTTGCGCGACTTCGGCTCGCGGGACTCCGACTTCATCGAGATGACGGCGCGGGTATGCAAGCGCCTCCTCGAAATCGCCGACGCTGGCCAGGACCATGTTTGCGTGCCCCTGCAGGGAAGCGGCACCTTTGCCGTGGAGGCCGCGCTCGGCACGCTGCTGCCCCATGCGGGCAAGGCGCTCGTCCTGGTGAACGGAGTCTATGGCCGCAGGATGGCCCAGATCTGCAACATCATCGACCGGGACTGCGCCGTCCTGGAGACGGAGGAGCACGTGCCGCCCACCGCGGCCCAGGTGGAGGCGGCGCTCGAGGCCGACCCGCACGTCACCCATGTCGCGGTGGTTCATTGCGAGACCACCGCCGGCATCCTCAACCCGTTGGCGGACATCGCCGCCGTCGTGGCCAAGGCGGGCCGCCGGCTGCTCGTCGACGCCATGAGCACCTTCGGCCTGCTGTCCCTTGATTCGGCGAAGCTTAACTACGACGCCGTCATGGCCTCGTCCAACAAGTGCCTGGAGGGCGTGCCGGGCATGGGCTTCGTCATCGTCCGCAAGGCGGCACTCGACCAGTGCGCGGGGAACGCCCCCTCCTTGAGCCTGGACCTTCACGACCAGCGGCGGTTCATGGAGGGCACGGGTCAGTGGCGCTTTACCCCGCCCACCCACGTCGTCGCCGCCCTCGACAAGGCGTTGGAGGAATACCTGGAGGCGGGGGGCCGCCCGGCGCGCGAGGCCCGTTACCGGCGCAACTGTGACGTGCTGGTCAAAGGCATGCGCGCGCTGGGCTTCGAGACCCTGCTTCCGGATACGCTCCAGGCGCCGGTGATCGTGACCTTTCTATCGCCCGCCGACCCGAACTACGACTTCGGGCGGTTCTATGAGGGCCTGCGCGGGCGGGGCTACGCCATCTATCCAGGCAGGCTGGCCGCGGTCGACAGCTTCCGGGTGGGATGCATCGGGGCCCTCGGCGAGGCCGAGATGCAGGAGCTTGTCGAGGCGGTACGCGAGGTCGTCGCCGAGATGGGAATCGAGAACTGCGGGCGCTCCGGGCACTGACCGGATTATGCTCTAGGACCCCTGGCCGCGCCGAAGGCCGCGGCTCAATAACCCCCGGTGAGAAACGCCTTGAAGCGGCGCGCCACCTCATGCGGCGGGATGGTGGGCCGGCCGAGCTCCGGCATCGAGCCCGGCAGGATACGCATGTGAATAAGCGTCGGCCCCTGGGAGCGCAGCGCTTGGCGGACCGCCCCCTCGAATCCATCGAGACTGTCGCACGACATGGCCTGGGCATAGCCGCAGGCGAGCGCCACGCCGGCGAAGTCGCAGGTGCTTGAGACCGTGGCCTGGCCGCCCGTGGAGTCGTGCACGCCATTGTCCAGCAGAACGTGAACGAGGTTTCCCGGGTGATGGGCCCCGATGGTGGCGAAGGTTCCCATATTCATGAGCGCGGCCCCGTCGCCGTCCAGCACAATGACCGCGCGCCGCACGTTCAGCGCCACGCCCAGCGCCGTGCCGCTGGCGCATCCCATGGAGCCCACCTGGTAGAAATACTGCTCGCGGTCGGAAAGGGTGAAGAGCTCCCGGCCGCATTTGCCCGTGGTGGCGATCACCGCGGCATCATCGGGGACGACTTCCAGGAACCGCTCCAGCGTCGCGGCTCGCGTGGGGCGGGCGTCGTGCTCCTGCGCATCCACGTATCGCCCCTTCGGCCAGGGCGGAGTGACGGGTTGATCGAGGCCACACTCCTTCACGGTCCCCTTTTCCATGATGAAGGCGAACGGGAGGTCGCGCTTGGCGATCGAAGCCTGGGCCTCTTCCAGCGCTGGCTCGACCTCCTCCGGCTCCCTGGGGAAGAGGCGGTGCGGCACCTGGATGGTTTCAAGGAGGGCGTCGGTGATGCGGCCGATGAGCTCGTGCTGAGGCGCGTCCCCGATCCCTGGCTGGCCCCGCCAGGTCGTGATGAACAGCGTCGGGATCCGGAACGGGTAGTTGAGCGAAGTGAGCGGGCTGACCGCGTTGCCGAGCCCGGAATTCTGGCAGATCACCACGGTGCCGCGACCGGCGAGCCAGGCCCCGGCGGCGATGGCCACCGCCTCGCCCTCGCTCGCTGCGCCGATGTAAGTAAGCTTCCGGTCGCTGATGACACGATTGATCATCGGCGTCAGGAACGAGCAGGGGACACCGGCATAGAAATCGAAACCCCGCGCCTTCGCCGGCACGATGAAATCGTCGGCCTCGATCATTCCTAGGTGCTCAAAGGAAATTTCGGGCTTCGGCAAGGTCGAAGACGTCGTCCACGTCGAGCCAGTTGCCGGCGATATAGACGACCGAGATGACCTCGCCCTTTGCGAGCAGCCGCGCGAACAGGTCGAGAAGGCTGGCCTCGCCCAGCACGCCGTCGGCGCGCATGGCCTCGATCTCGCCGCGCACCAGCTCAGATCCGCGTGGCGAGAGCCGCGCCAGGCCGATCCATTCGCCGTCGACCTCCGCCGCAGGCAGATCGTTGCCGATGCGGGTGAGCGAGACCGGCTCCCTCTCCAAAAGATAGTTGCCCGTGAATTTGCGGGAGCAGGAGACGAGGTCGAGCAGTCGGTAGTGCTCTTGCGGGTTTTTGCCGGCGGCCAAGGCGTCGACCCCCAGGGCGATGTCGCTTCGCGCGGCCAGCAAGGCATCCAGTATGTAGCGGCGGAAGAGGATGTCGCCGTAGGAAACGATGCAGTCGCCCTCGATGCGCGGAAGGGCGCAGGCCAGGGACTCGGCTTCGCCGGTGGTGGCGTAGTCGTCGTTGTCCACCACCTCGATCGAGGGCAGGTTGATGGCTTCCTTCTTGTAGCCGCGAACCACGGTCACCTCGCGGATCCCGCCCTTTTTCAACGTCGACACCAGGCGGCGCAAGAGCGGTTTGCCGCGGATATCGATCATGCACTTGGGACGGTCCTCGGTGAGGTTTCCGAGCTGGCCGCCGCGCGACGCGGCGATGACGATGGCATGGGTCTGCTTCTGCGGCGCGCAAAGGTAGCGGCGTTCCGCGTCGGCGAGCTCGTTGTTCCCGGTCAGCCGGAACACCTCCTGCACGCTGGCGATCTCGCCCTCGACCCCCACCAGGTTTTGTTCGCGCTGGATGCGGCGGCAGGTCTCCTGCATGGCGCTAATCGCGGCGCGCAGGCTGTGGTTGGCCCAGATCACGACGGACACCCCGGCCTTGCCGAACACCTCCGTGGGCGCGGCGTAGTACATGGTGGGCACAATCACCGCAGGCGCCCGACCGCCCCACTCGCGCATGAAGGCCAGGACCTCATCGGGCGAAGAGCTCTTGGAATGGATGAGGATCCCGTCGGCCCCGGCCATGTGATACGCCTCGGCCCGGCGCAGCGCCTCATCCAGCCCCCATCCCGAAACCAGCGCTTCGATTCGGGCGATGATGCAGAAGTCGTCGTCGGTCTGGCTGTCCTTGCCGGCCTTGATCTTGCCGCAGAACTCCTCGACGTCGGCGAGCGGCTGCCCCTCGCCGATGAAGGAGTTGGACTTGGGGAAGAGCTTGTCCTCGATGCAGACGCCGGCGATGTTTCGCTGGCAGAGCTTCTTGACGAGGCGGCGCATGTTGTTGAAGTTGCCGTAGCCGGTGTCCCCGTCGACCAGGATCGGAATCGTGGTCGCGTCCGACATGAATTCCAGCATCTCGAGGACCTGGGTCCACGAGGCCTCGTTGCTGTCGCGTACGCCGAGCGCCGCCGACATCGCTAGGCCCGATGCCCAGATCCCCTTGAATCCGGCCTCCTCCGCGATCTTGGCGGATATCCCGTCATGGGCCTCCATGAGGAAGGAAAGCTCGGGCGAGAGCAGTTCCGCCCGCAACAGGGCGGCCTTGGAGAGCGCCGCGCGATAGGGCGCGTGTTTGGGGGCGGCGACGGTTCGATTTGCCATGGCTTCAGACCGTAACTTTCGATCCGCGAGATAAAGCAGGACTGCCACAAAATGAATGCGGACGGTCCGGCTTGCAAACCGGATTATCCGGCCCCGCCCCGGAGCGCCGTTTACGACCGGAAGGCGTCTCCGCCCGGCCCCGCACCCTGAGGCGTCTCCACCCGGCCCCGCACCCTATAGCTTAAGGCGTTGCGCTCTCTTGCGCCAGGGTCGCGACCTTGTCGTCGAGGGCGACGATCAGCCCTTCGAGGCCCTTCCGCCTGAGGATGCTGGAGTATTCCGATTTGCGGGTGGCGAGCTCGCTGATGCTCCCCTTGAGATAGATGTCGATGATCCGCCATTCGTCGTCGAACTGGCGCAGCAAGTAGTTGATCGCCACCTTGGAGCCATCCTTCTTCACGATGTTGCTCTTGATCAGGACCGATTCCCGCGGCACCGACTCGACCGCGAGGACCTCGAACTGCTCGCCGGCATAGTCGTCGAAGCGGGAGGCGTAGATGGCGACGCTCATGCGCCCGAAGGCGCCCACGAACCGCTCGCGCTCTTGGTCGCTCGCCTTTTTCCAAAAGCGGCCTGCCGTGACCCGCGCCATGAAGTCCAGGTTGAACGTATCCTCCACCACGGGCGAGAGCCAGTCATAGCGGCCGTCGTAACCGAGGCTGTCGGCCTCCTCCATGACGTTCACCAGGACGGCGTGGAACTCGTCGATGAGTATCCGCGGCGGCTCTTGCTCGGCTCGGGCCGAAAGGGCTATAAGCACGGCCACGATGAGGGCGACGAAGGCGGGACTAAGCCGATGAAACGCCATGTGGTCTCCAGTCATGGGGGACAGAACCTTATCTTATATTTGCCGTACATCGGTTTCTTGCAACACTCGCCGGAACCATTTTCACGCCGAGCCGGCGGCATTCGCGCCCGGGACCGGTATCCGCTGATCCCGTGACCGGCGCGGCAGGCGAAGCCTTTCGGCTGGCCCTGGCCCGGTGGGTCGATGGTGCCCGCAGGTCGGCGGCCCTGGTCGTGGCGGCGTCCATACTCGCGTCCGCCGCCGGACTCTATTACACCGCGGCCCACCTCGGGATCTTCACCGACACCGCCGGAATGCTATCGGAGGAGTTGCCCTTCCGCCAGCGCTACGACGACTACAAGGCCGCCTTCCCGCAGTTCGCCGACAACATCGCGGTCGTCATCGACGGCACGAACCCCGACGTCGTCGAGGACGCGGCCGCCGCGCTCGCGGTGCGGTTGCGGGAACGGGGCGACCTGTTCACGCACGTATTCGCCCCGGCGAGCAATCCTTATTTCATCCGGAACGGGCTCCTTTACCTCGAGCTTGACGAGCTGACGGATCTTTCCGATCGCCTCGCCGACGCAGAGCCGCTGCTCGGGACCCTCGCCGAGGACATGAGCCTGCGCGGCCTCTTCGAGGTCCTGGGCCTGGCGATCGACGAGGTCGTCGACGGCGACACCGATCCCGCCTCGCTCGAGGACATCTTCGGCGGGGTGAACGACGCCACGGCGGCAAGGCTGGCGGGCCGGCCCTTTCTGCTCTCTTGGCGCGAGATGATGATGGGCGACGTCCTCGACGAGGACGATTTCCAGCGTATCATCCTCGTCCAGCCCCGCCTGGATTACACCGAGCTTTACCCGGCCCGCGAGGCGATGGACGCGATTCGCGGCTTCGCCGGCGAGTTCGATCCGGACGGGGTCGGCGGCCTCCGGGTGCGGCTTACCGGCGGCGCCGCCCTCGACCAGGAAGAGCTCGAGAGCGTGGCCAAGGGCGCAAGCCTGGCCGGGATCCTGGCGCTCATACTGGTGGGCGTTCTCCTCGCCGTCGGGCTGGGGTCGGTCCGTCTGGTCGTGGCGACGCTGGCGACCCTCGTCATGGGGCTGATTTGGACCGCCACGTTCGCGGCGCTTGCCATCGGCCACCTCAACCTGATCTCGATGACCTTCGCCGTGCTCTTCATCGGTCTGGCCGTGGACTTCGGCATCCAGTTCAGCCTGCGCTACAGAGAGGAGGTTGAGCGCGGCGCAGATCCCGCGCGGGCGCTTGGAAATGCGGGCGCCGGGGTGGGCGGAGCGCTGATCCTGGCGGGAGCCGCGGCGGCCATCGGCTTCTTCTCGTTCGTGCCGACGGCCTATGTGGGCCTCGCCGAGCTGGGCATGATTGCCGGCGTAAGCATGATCATCGCGCTCTTTGCCAACCTTACCGTGCTTCCGGCGCTGCTCGCCCTCATGCCGCTGTCGCCGCGGCAATCCGCGGGCGGAACGCAGGCGCAAACGGCACCCGCCGGGCCGGCCGCGGCGCGTTACGTTCTCCGGCGGCCCGGCGCCGTCACCGCCGGCGCGCTGGTCCTGGGCCTTGCCGCGGCGGCCTTCGCCCCCGGGCTTCGGTTCGATTTCAACCCGCTGAACCTCACCGACCCCACGACCGAGTCGGTCGAAACGTACCGCGACCTGATGCGCCAAAACAGCAGCGTCGCTTACACGATCAGCGTGCTCAGCCAGAATCTGGACCGGGCGGCGGCGCTGGCCGGGCGGCTCGAGTCCTTGGTCGAGGTGGATCAGGCGGTGACTCTGGCCGACTTCGTCCCCGAGGACCAAGAGGAAAAGCTGTATCTTCTCGAAGAGATGAACGTCTTTCTGTTCCCCGTGTTCCAGACGGGAGAGACGAAGGCGCCGCCGGGCCCCGCGGAACGGCGTGAGGCGGTATCAGCCTTTCGCGCGAAACTCACCGAATTGCTGGCGAGCCCCAACGCGGGTCCGCTGAGGGAGCCGGCCGGTAGCCTGGCGGGGAGGCTCGAGCGGCTGCTAGAAGGGGCAGGGGGCGCCGGACATGATCCGGACGAGGCGCTGCTGGCGCTGGAGGCCAGCCTCCTCACGGCCCTGCCGGCGCGGCTCGAGAGGCTGCGCCAATCGTTGGGCGCCGAGGAAGTCACGCTCGAGAGCCTGCCAGCCGACGTACGTGCGCGTCAGATCGCGGCCGACGGCCGCGCCCTTGTCGAGGTGATTCCGGCGGATGATCTCAGCGACAACGATGCCATGCGGCGCTTCGTGCGGGTCGTCAAGGCGGTGGCGCCCGAGGCCACCAGCAGCCCGGTCCTCATGATCGAGGCCGGCGACGCGGTGATCGAGGCGTTCGTCGAGGCCGGCATCATCGCCTTCGTCGGCATCACGCTCCTGCTCGCGGTGGTGCTGCGCAGCCTGGCGGACACCGTTCTGGTCCTGCTGCCGCTGTTGCTCGCCGCGGCCCTCACCGTGGCGGCGACGGTCTTGCTCGGCATCTCGTTCAATTTTGCCAACGTCATCGCGATCCCCTTGCTGCTCAGTCTCGGCGTCGCCTTCGGGATTCACGTCGTGCTGCGCCGGCGCGCCCTGGCCTCGGTCAGCGAAATGCTGGCGACCAGCACGCCGCGCGCCGTCCTCTTCAGCGCCTTGACCACCATGTGTTCGTTCGGGACCCTGGCCATCTCTCACCACCGTGGAACCGCCAGCATGGGACAGCTGCTCTTCATCTCGCTCACCTTCGCGCTCGTGTGCACGCTCGTGGTCCTGCCCGCCATGCTGGAGCTGCGCGCCCGTCGCGCCTCCGGCGCAACAGAGCGGAGCAAGCGGTGAAGGCCGTGATCCTGGCTGCCGGGGTCGGGGAACGGCTGGGCTCCGGCCCCGATCATCCGCCCAAGGCGCTCTTGCGTTTCGGCGACAAGAGCCTGCTGGCCCGGCACATGGAGATACTCCATCACTGCGGCGTCCCCGAGGTGGTGATCGCGACCGGATACCGGGCCGACCTCGTCGAGGCCGAGCTGGTCGCCATCGGCGCCAAGTGCGACGACGACGGCTTCGCGAGATGCGTGTTGAACCCTCACTTTCAGGAAGGTAGCATCGTCAGCCTTTGGACGGTGCGGGCGGAACTCGCGGGCGACGGCGGGGTCCTGCTGATGGACGCAGACGTCCTTTACGACCACCGGCTCATCGAGCGCCTATTGCGCTCGCGCCATGCGAGTTGTTTCCTGTTGGACCGCGACATCGAGCCCGGCGACGAGCCGGTGAAGCTCTGCGTGCACGGCGGGAATTTGGTTGAGTTCCGCAAGGTCGTCCGCGGGACATACGATTACTGCGGGGAATCCGTGGGCTTCTTCCGGCTGTCCCCGGAGGTCGCGCGGCGTCTCGCGGAAACGGCCGAGACTTATGTCGCCGCGGGGCGCCGCGGCGAATGCTACGAAGAGGCGTTGCGGGACGTGTTGCTCGAAAGCCCGGCGGGGACCTTCGGCTTCGAGGACGTGACGGGGCTCCCCTGGATCGAGATCGACTTTCCCGAGGATGTGCGCCGCGCCCGCGAGGAGATCCTGCCGCGGCTTGCGCGACCGGCGCCGGAGGGCTGCGGGTGACCCTGGAAATGGCATGGGATCATAGGTTGGCGCGCCTGATCGCGAAGCCGATCGCGCGGACCGGGGTGCATCCCAACGCCGTGACGACGGCTGGGATGTTGCTGGGGCTGGGCTCCGGGGTCCTTTTCGCGCTGGGGGCACCCGTCGCCGCGAACGTGGGCGCGGCCCTGTTCATGCTCGCGGCGTTCACCGACCACGTCGACGGCGAGGTCGCGCGGAGCGCCGGCAAGACCAGCACCTTCGGCCACTACTACGATCATGTCGCCGTCCTCGTCACCTACTGCGCGATGTTCGTCGGGGCCGGGATCGGATTCAGCGGCGGGGCCCTCGGAGGATGGGCCGTGGCGTTCGGCGTGCTCGCTGGCGTTTCGGTGGCGACCATCATGAGCCTGCGCCTGGTGGTCGAGTTCCGGCGCGGCAAGGAGGCGATCCGCCAAGGCAACATTCTCGGGTTCGAGCCCGAGGACGCGCTCTACCTGGTCGGACCGGTGACTTGGCTCGGGGCGATGCCGCCGTTCCTGGTGGCCGCCGGGGTCGGGGCGCCGGCGTTTCTGGTGTGGGTGCTGTGGCGGTCGCGCCGTTCCGCAGCCCTGGCCGAGGAAGACAGCTCGAGATCATGACCACGCTCGTAACGGGCGCCTCGGGCTTCGTAGGCTCCGCCGTCCTGCGCCGCCTCTTGGAGGCCGGGCACGAGGTGCGGGCGCTCGTGCGCCCCACCAGCGACCGCGCCAATCTCGAGGGCTTTCCGGTCGACATCGTCACCGGGGATCTCTCGGACCGGCCGTCGCTGGATCGGGCCGTGGCCGGATGCGACGCGTTGTTCCACGTGGCGGCCGATTACCGCCTCTGGAGCCAGAGGCCCGAGGAAATCTATGAAGCCAACGTCGACGGCACCCGCAACATCATGCTCGCGGCCGCCGAGGCCGGAGTCTCCCGGATCGTCTACACCAGCAGCGTGGCAGTCCTCGGTCTGAACAAGGACGGAACCCCGGCGGACGAGGAGACGCCGGTGCGCTTCGAGGACATGATCGGCAACTACAAGAAGTCCAAGTTCCTAGCCGAAGCCGAGGTCCGGAAGCTGGTGGCCGAGAGCGGTCTCCCGGCCGTGACCGTAAACCCGTCGGCGCCGATCGGCCCGCGGGACATCAAGCCGACGCCGACCGGGCGGATGGTCGTTCAGGCCGCCGCCGGCCTCATGCCCGCCTACGTGGACACCGGCCTCAACATCGTCCATGTCGACGACGTCGCCAGCGGACACCTGCTCGCCTATGAGCGCGGCCGGACGGGTGAGCGCTACATCCTGGGCGGTAGCAACATGACGCTTCGCGAAATTCTCGCCGAGATAGCCGCCGTCACGGGGCGCAGGCCGCCGCGCGTCCGGCTGCCGCACAACTTCGTGCTGCCCGTCGCGTACGCGGCCGAGGCGGTGGCGCGCATCACCGGGCGTGGCGAGCCCATCGTCACCATCGACAGCGTGCGCATGGCCAAGAAACTGATGCACTACTCGAGCGACAAGGCTCGGCGCGAGCTGGGGTTCGCCGCCCGCCCGCCCCGGTTGGCGTTCGAGGACGCGATCGAGTGGTTCCGCGATCACGGCTACTGCTCCTGACGCGCCGGGGGGCGGTTGAGGCCGCTGCGCGAAGGCCCAAGGGGAGGAGAGCCCGATGAGCAGCCAACTCTGGGACCAGAGGCTGGCGCGACTGTTGGTGCGCCCTCTGGCGCGCACGCCGGTGCGTCCCAACCACCTCACCAGCGCGGGCCTTGCCTCGGGACTCGCCGCGGCGGCCCTTTTCGCCACGGGTGGCCGGCCGGCGACGGATTTGGCCGCGTTCCTCTTCATCCTCGCGGTGTTCCTCGACCACGCCGACGGCGAGCTCGCCCGGTCGACCGGGCGGGCGACGCGGCTGGGCTTCTATTACGACTACGTCGCGGGCGGGGCGATGTACGCGGCCCTGTTCCTCGGCCTGGGAATTGGCCTCGCCGACGACGGCCAAGCCCCTTGGGCGGCGCCACTGGGGATGGGCGCCGCAATTGCCGTCGGCGCCGCCATGATGCTGCGCCTGGTGATGGAGCGGTGGTACGGCAAGGAAACGGTGCGTTACCAGCGTTGGGACGGCTTCGAGATCGAGGACGGCATGTACCTGGTCGGCCCCGCCGCCTGGACGGGCGCGCTGCTGCCTTTCTTCCTTGTCAGTGCCCTGGGGACCTTCGCCTACGGCCTCTGGATGCTGCTGCGCTTCCTGCGTATAAGGAAAGGGCGGAAGCCAGGCGGTGAGGCCGCGCCGAGCGGTACGGGCGGGTTGTAAGGACCAAGGCACGTGGAATGGAAAGCGTGACCGACATCCCCTGGGACCAACGGCTCGCCCGTGTGCTGGTCAAACCGCTGGTCGGCACGTGGGTCCGCCCCAATCACCTGACGGCGCTGAGCCTCCTTGCCGCGTTGGGCGCGGCGGCGCTGTTCGCCCTGGGCTCCGAGACGGCGGCGGATTGGGCAGCCGCGCTCTTCATGTTGGCGGTCTTTATCGACCATACCGACGGCGAGCTGGCGCGGCTGACCGGCACGACGTCGCGCTTCGGCCATTACTTCGACTACGCGGTCGGCTCCAGCAACTACACCTTGCTTTTCGTCAGCCTCGGGGTGGGCTTGGCGCAAGGCCCAATGGGCAATTACGCCCTGGCGCTGGGGCTGGCGGCCGGCCTTTCGAACCCCGTGATCGTCACCCTGCGCCTCACGATGGAAAAACGGTATGGAAAGAAAGCCGTGGCCCATCCCCGCTTCGCCGCGTTCGAGCTCGAGGACTTCATTTATCTCATCGGCCCCATCATCTGGCTCGGGGGGCTCGAATACTTCTTCCTGATCTACGGGCTGGGCACCCTGGGGTACCTCGGTTGGACCGCGTGGGGGTTCTTGCGCCTGCGTGGCCGGCGCGCGGAATGAGGAAAATCATGACCGTACCGAAGCAATACCCCTAATCTTGTTACGGTAATCACGATTTTGTTTATGGCAGCCGAAAGGCAGACGTGGTAACTGATATTTAGTTTCAGTTACGGTTATTTCATTCAGCCATCGAGGGTCGAATGCCGGGCGGTTGGGTATTCAGGGTGGGAGCTTGGTCGCCGGGCGGGCGTCGCGGCCTTCGCGGTGTCCTGAAATTCGTTAACCGACGGAGCCCGAGGAGCCGAGGAAGCGCTTTGCGAGTCATCCTAGCCAAGCCGCGGGGATTTTGCGCCGGCGTCGAACGGGCCATCGAGATCGTCGAGCGCGCCCTTCAACTCTATGGACCGCCGGTGTACGTGCGCCACGAGATCGTTCACAACAAACGCGTGGTGGAAGACCTCAAGGCCAAGGGTGCGCGCTTCGTCGAGGAGCTCGACGAAATCCCGGACGGCGCGGTGACCGTGTTCAGCGCCCATGGTGTTGCGCAAAAAGTGGCCGACGATGCGGTCCTGCGCGACTTGCCTGTCGTCGACGCCACCTGTCCGCTGGTCGCCAAGGTCCACAAGGAAGGCCAGCGCTACGCCGCGCACGGTTACGAGGTCGTGCTCGTCGGCCACGAGGGACATCCCGAGGTCGAGGGCACCATGGGCCGCATTCCGGGCAAGGTCTATCTCGTCTCCAGCGCGGAGGATGTCGACGAGCTGGAGGTGAAGGATCCGGAAAAGCTGTCCTACGTGTCGCAGACGACGCTCTCGGTCGACGACACCCGCGCCGTAATCGAGGCCCTGACGGACCGCTTCCCCAAGATCGTGGGACCCGACGTCAAGGACATCTGTTACGCCACGCAGAACCGACAGCGGGCGGTCCGGGAGCTCGCGCCGAACGTGGATATGTTTCTGGTGGTCGGTGCGCGCAACAGCTCGAATTCCAACCGGCTTCGGGAGATCGCCGCCGGCGAGGGCGTGGCGACCTACCTCATCGAGGACGTGAGACACCTGGATCTAAGCTTGTTGGATGGCGTAGACGCCGTCGGCATTACCGCCGGCGCCTCGACGCCGGAGGAGCTTGTCCAGGAGCTGATCGAGCGGCTCCGACAGTATCGCGACATCGAACTAGAGGAGTTCGACGGCGATGCGGAGAACGTCGTGTTCAAATTGCCCGAGGAGCTGCAGGAGCCCCCGAGGGTGCGGGTGCCGTAGCCCGGAAGGGGCGACGAACGCCGCGACCGGATAACAACGAAGTTAGCCTGTGTCCGTTCCGCTCATCCAACAGATTCGCGTCGGTGCGTATGTCCTGAAGCAGCGGCTTCGGGGGTGCGACAGATACCCGCTCGTGCTGATGCTCGAGCCGCTGTTCCGGTGCAACCTGGCCTGCGCCGGTTGCGGCAAGATCGATTACCCGGATCCCATCCTCAACAAGCGCCTCAGCGTGCAGGAATGCCTCGATGCTGTCGACGAATGCGGGGCGCCGGTGGTCTCCATCCCCGGTGGTGAGCCCTTGCTGCACAAGGAGATCGCGGAGATCGTGGCCGGCATCATCGAGCGCAAGAAGTTCGTTTATCTCTGTACGAACGCACTGCTGCTCAAGAAGAAGCTCCACCTCTTCACGCCCAGTCCATACCTTACTTTTTCGGTTCATCTTGACGGCGACCGCGAGCATCACGACGACGCCGTCTGCCAGGAAGGGGTGTTCGACCGGGCGGTGGAGGCCATCGAGACGGCGCGCGACAGGGGCTTTCGCGTGAACGTCAACTGCACCCTCTTCGACGGGGCGGACGCCGAAAACGTCGCCGATTTCTTCGACTACGCCATGAGGCTGGGAGTCGAGGGGATCACGGTCTCGCCCGGCTACGCCTATGAGCGGGCCCCCGACCAGCAGCACTTCCTCAATCGGCAGAAGACCAAGCAGCTCTTCCGCGACATCTTCCGTCGGGAGGGCGGCAAGAAATGGCGGCTCACCCATTCCAGCCTGTACCTTGACTTCCTGGCCGGCAATCAACAGTACCACTGCACGCCGTGGGGCAATCCGACCCGCAACATCTTCGGCTGGCAGCGGCCTTGCTACCTCCTCGGCGAGGGCTTTGCCGGCAGCTTCAAGGAGCTGATGGAGGAGACCGACTGGGACCGCTACGGCACCGGCAATTACGAGAAATGCGCCGACTGCATGGCCCATTGCGGCTATGAGGCGACCGCCGTGGCGGACGCGGTCGCCAGGCCACTCAAGGCCCTGAGCGTGGCGTTAAAGGGGGTGCGCACCGAAGGCCCGATGGCGCCGGAGATCCCGTTGGAGAACGCCCGGCCCACGCGCTACGTGTTCGAAGGGCACGTCGAGCGAATGATGACCGAGCTGGACGAGCCCGGCCTAGCCGCGGGCGAAGGCGCGGAGAACAAGCTCGGCGACGCGGCCTAGGCTGGCGAGCGCCGCCCCGGTATCCCGCCCGACGGCGACGAGCGCCGGCAACTCCCACGGCTTTAGAACCAACTCGCGCAGGACGGGAAGCGGGCGCATTCGCCCGTCGCTGCCGACTCCTGAGAGCGCGCACGCCGGCACCGCGCGTGCCGCAGGGTCCGCCACCGCGCGGAGCGAGAGAAACGGAACGCCGGCGGCGGAAGCGGCTCGAGCCACGGCGTGGCTTTCCATGTCCACGGCGGCCGCGCCGGTGGCGTTTGAGAGTGCCCGCTTGGCGGCGAGGGTGGTGAGCGGTCCGTCGGCGCCCGCAATCGCCGCGACCGTGACAGGCTGTCTGCTCTGGCTCAGGGCGAGGAACCGGTTGCGCCAGCCACGGTCGCTCGCCACGCGTTCTCCGTCCGGCGTGACCACGGCGTCGGCGAGGACCAGTTCGCCGGGCTCGAGCGCCGGGTCCAGGCCGCCGGCGATCCCGAAGCTCACGAGACCCTCGGCGCCGTCGGCGATCAGGCGGGCGGCGCCGTCCTGGGCGCGGCCCGCGTCGGCGCCGGAGCAGAAAACGAGCGGCAAGGGGCCGTCAGAAAGGCCCCGGGCCGCCCGGGCGATGCGGTCCGCCTCCGCGGCGAGGCCGGTGACGATGCCGAGCCGCGCCGGCGCGGGCCCGCTCACATCCCGTATTTAGAAGTCGGCGAATTGCCGCGCGTCAGATTGCGATAGCGCGCCAGCGCCCAGATCGGGAAATAGGCGCTGTACCCGTGGTAGCGCAGGTATAACACCCGGGGGAAGCCAACGGCGGTGAACCACTTTTCCTCCCACTTGGCGCCCGTCCGAGGCGCGTCGAGGAGGAACCGAATGCCCCGGGTGACGGCGTCGCTGTCGACCTCGCCCGCCGCGATCAGCGCCAAGAGTGCCCAGGCCGTCTGCGAGGGCGTGCTCTCCTTCGCCTCGTCTCCGCGCTTGGGCCAGTAGGTGGCGCCGTCCTCGCCCCAGCCTCCGTCTTCGCGCTGGCGGGACTCGAGCCACTCCACGGCCCTGCGGATGTGCGGCGCCTCAAGGTCTTCGCCGGCGGCGTTGAAGGCGCTCAGGACCGACCAGGCTCCGTAGATGTAATTGGTGCCCCAGCGGCCGAACCAGGACCCATCCGACTCCTGTTCGCGCCTCAGATACTCGAGGCCCCGAGCCACCGCCGGGTGCTCGCGGGAAAGGCCCAGCTGACACAGCGTGCTAACGCAGCGCGCCGTGACGTCCGCGGTGGGCGGATCGAGGAGCGCGCCGTGGTCGGCGAAGGGGATGTGGTTGAGGTAATCGTACGTGTTGTCGGCATCGTAGGAACCCCAACCGCCGTTCTCGCTCTGCATGCCGATGACCCACTCGCGCGCGCGGGCGACGGCTTCCCGATAGCGCCCGTTGCCGCCGCGGTCGAGCGCCATGACCGCGACCGCCGTGTCGTCCACGTCCGGATAATGGTCATTGCGGTACTGGAACGGCCACCCGCCCGGCCGCAGTCCGGGCCGGCTCTGGGCCCAGTCCCCTTCGACATCGAGAATCTGAGCCTCGGCCAACCAGTCCATGGCCTCTTGCACGGGCTCGCTGTCGCGTGGCTCGCCCGCCTCCATCAGGGTGTAGGCCGCGAGCGCGGTATCCCAAACCGGCGACAGGCAGGGCTGGCAATAGGCCTTGTCCGCGTCGACGACCAGGAGCTTTTCGATCGACTCCTTGGCGCTCGCGAAATCCGGATGGTCCTTCGCGTAACCCAGGGCGTCGAAGGCGATGACCGTGTTCGCCATGGCCGGGAAGATGCCGCCCAAGCCGTCCTCGCCGTTGAGGCGTTCGGTGATGAAGGCGACCGCCTTCTCGATGGCCCGCCGGCGCAGCCCGGAGGGAAACAACGGCTCACACACGCGCACCACCCTGTCCAGGGCGAGGAACAGGCTCCCCAGCGGCTTGCCCGTGGCGTTGACCAGGCACCGCCGTTCCTCATCGGGAGCGGTCACGAACAGCTCCTCGATGCCCACGCCGCGGGGATTTCGCGCCTGCGGCTTCAGCGCCATCAGGATGAGTAACGGAACGATCACGATCCGCGACCAGTAGGACACCTTGCTCAGGTGGAACGGGAACCAGCGCGGAAACAGCATGATCTCGACCGGCATGACCGGCACGGTCCGCCAGGGCACCTGGCCGAAGAGGGCGAGCGTGATACGGGTAAAGACGTTCGCCTTGGCGGCTCCGCCATGGGCGAGAACCGCCTCGCGCGCCCGTTTCATGTGCGGCGCGTGCGGATCGTCGCCGATGAGCTTCAGGGCGTAATAGGCCTTGACGGTGGCGGATACGTCGAAGTCGCCCTCATAGAAGAGCGGCCAGCCGCCGTGGGCGCCCTGAACGGAGCGAAGATAGGCCGCGATCTTTCCTTCGAGCTCGGTGTCGATCTCGTCTTCCGACTCGGCCACGAAGTGTCTGAGGAGGACGTATTCCGCGGAAATGGTGGCGTCCGCCTCGAGCTCGAAAACCCAGTGACCGTCCTCGGCCTGGAGGTTCTTCAACGCGCGCCGCGCGTCCTCGATCGCGGTGTCGAGCTCAACATCAAGAGACCGAACCGACTCGAGGTCGGCGGCCTCGGTTAGGGTGTATCCGTGCATGAAACGATGAGACTTTCGAAAGTTATCACGCTTCCCTGGAGTATTAGACTTTTATCATCGAGTAGAGGGCGTACGAATCCTGAAGGCGCTTGTCAAGGAGGTCGTGCGGTCTCGCGGTGCCGGGCGACGGCCCTGGCGGCGACCTGACCGGAAAGAACCGCCCCTTCGATTGTGGCCGGCAACCCGGTGTTCGTCCAGTCTCCCGCCAGGAACAAGTTGGCGAATCGGGTGCGGGTATCGGCGCGCAGTGCAAGGGCTGCCGGCGTCTGGGCAAAGGTGGCCCGGCGCTCCTTGACGACGCGATGGGCCGGCAAGGTCTGCTGCGAGCGCGCCGGGAGCTCCAGGGCGCAGGCGACTTCCGGCCACACGCGGGAGCCGATGGCGGAGGCGTCCTGTTCCGCCAGCCCGTTGGCCGCGCTCACGGTGACGGAGGCCACGTCGCCGCGAAGGAAGACCCATTCGCCGACCCCGCCGATGAGCCCGAGGACGGGGCTTCCCTCCGGCAAGGGCGGCGGCGGCTCGTCGAGCCTAAAATGGACGTTGACGATGCCGCGGCTCTCGGTGGGGACGGGAATGTCCGGCAGCAATTCGGCCACGCCTGCGGGCGGCAGGGCGAGCACCACGTCGTCTTCGGCCCGCACGGCTACCTCGTCGTCGCCGAAACGGAGCCTGCGCACTCCGCCGTTCGAGGTCTCGAATGCCCTGAGCCGACGGTTGAAATGGACCTGGCAGCCGCGTGATCTGAGGAATTCGATGGCCGGCGTGACGAAGCTTGCGGAGAGCCCGTCGCGGGGAACGCAAGGTCGGCTGGCCGCCTCGCCGCGGGCGAATGTGAGCGCCACCACGGGCCACAGCAGCCGCGCCGCGCCCTCCTCGGGAGAGATGTTGAGGGCGGCGACCGCCAGCGGCCTCCAAAAGCGCTCGAAAATCGGGCGGCTCGTGTCGAAGCAGTCGGCCACCGTGGCGTCCGCCGCAGCGGATCGCAGCTTGAGGGCGCCCAAGTAATCGGCTGCGCGCGTGTCGGGGATGCGGCGCGAAGCCGCGAAAATCCACCAGGGGATCCGTCCCCGATTGGGGCGGACGGTCCACCTTCGGCCCGTTCTGATATCCACGAAGGGGAAGGCGGCGCGGCGCGCCCTAACGAGGGTGTCGCCGGCGCCGATCTCCTCCAGGTAGGCGAGGGTCGCATCATTGCCCGTGAACAGCAGATGGTTGCCGTTGTCGATCAGGCGGCCGAGGTTGGCGTCGAAAAAGGAACGGCAGCGCCCGCCGCCATGGTCCGTCGCCTCGTAAACGACGACCGCCCGGCCGAGCCCCGCGAGCCGCGCCGCGCAGGCCAGCCCGGCGATTCCGGCGCCGATGACGTGAGTGGTCCCTGTGTTCCTTTCCGCGCGCATCACACCCGGGTTCACAGAATTCCGTACCGGAACGCAATCCAAATTTTTTCCGGTCTCGCTACCTCGACGGGCTCGTCGAGCCGCTGCCAGCCGCGGCGCACGAGCCGGTCGAGAATGCGCCGGTAAATCATCATCATGATCATCGCCGGTTTCAGCGCCCGGCGATCGCAGTGGGCGATGGCCGCCGCGGCTTCTTCGAAACGCTCCCGCGCGACAGCCGCGATGTCCGCACAGACCGCGGGAAGGGCCGGGTGCCTCAGCACGGTCTGGGGGTCGGTGGCGGCGATCCCGTGGGCGAGCAGCAGCTCGCGCGGCAGGTAAAGACGACCGCGCTCCGCGTCCTCGTGCAAGTCACGCAGAATGTTGGTGAATTGCAGCGCCTGGCCGAGGGCGAGCGCGCAAGAGCGGGCATGGGGCGAGCCGTCGCCGAACGCCCGGATGGACAGCAGGCCCACGGCGCCCGCTACCCGTGCGCAATATTGCTCGAGTTCGGCCATGGAGGGGGCGCGCATGACCTGGCGCGCGTCCATCTCAACGCCGTCGATGACGGCGAGAAAGTCCGCGCGCTCGAGGCCGAACGCCCTTACCGGCCCAAGAAGTGCCCGGGCGGGCGGTGACTCAGGCATACCCGCGAAGAGTCGGCCGATTTCCGCCCGCCATTCGTCGAGGCGCACGAGCTTTCGGGCCTGCGTCTCCGGGCCGTCGGCAATGTCGTCGACCTCGCGGCAAAAGGCGTAGATGGCGTACATGGCATCCCGCCGCGGGCGGGGGAGAATCCGCATCCCCCAATAGAAAGACGATCCCGAGGCGGCGGTCACGGCCCGGACGTGTTCGAGGGCAGCCTCGCCGGCCAGGGAGTCGGTCCTCGCTCGCCCCGCCACCGGTTCCGGGCCGGACGCGGCCGTGCCGGGCCGCGCCGAATTGCTGGCTTGTTCGGTCATTGTCCTGTTTATCGAGTCCGGGCCATCGAACCTATGAGGCGGGTCCAAGCGCGACAAGGAAAATCCCACTGGGGCGGAATCGCCTCCGGCCCGTGTTCAGGCGCGGGCGGATTCTCGTATGCTCTCCAGCGCCTTCTCGCGGCCGAGGGCGGCGAGCGCGGTGGCGACGATGTGGGGGGCGTCGAGGCCGGCGTCCTGGTACTGGCCGCGTGGCGACCCGTGGGCCAGGAAGCGGTCGGGAAGCGTCATCGGCCGCACCTTGAGGCCGTTCTCCAACAGCCCCTCGCGGGCAAGCAGGTGCAGCACGTGGGCGCCGAAGCCCCCGATCGCCCCTTCCTCGATGGTGATCAGCACCTCGTGCTCCGCCGCCAGCCGCCGGATCAGGTCCCCATCCAAGGGCTTGACGAAGCGGGCGTCGGCCACGGTGCAGCTCAAGCCCCGCGCCTTCAACTCGTCGGCCGCCTCGAGGCATTCGCAAAGCCGCGTCCCGAAGGACAGGAGCGCCACCACGGAGCCTTCCCGAAGCACGCGGCCCTTGCCGATCTCGAGCGGCTCGCCGCCCGCCGGCAGCTCCACGCCGGTGCCCTCGCCGCGGGGGTAGCGGAAGGCCGAGGGCCGGTCGCAGATCGCGGCCGCGGTCGCCACCATCCGCACGAGCTCCGCCTCGTCCGCCGCCGCCATCACCACGAACCCGGGCAGCGTCGCCAGGTAGGTGACGTCGTAGGACCCCGCATGGGTCGCCCCGTCCGCCCCCACCAGACCGGCCCGGTCGATGGCGAAGCGCACCGGCAGTTGCTGGATCGCCACGTCGTGCACCACCTGGTCATAGGCCCGCTGCAGGAACGTCGAGTAGATCACCGCGAACGGCTTCATGCCCTCCGCCGCCAATCCGGCGGCGAAGGTCACCGCATGCTGCTCGGCGATGCCGACGTCGAAGCAGCGCTCCGGGAACCGTTCCGCGAACTTGTTGAGCCCCGTCCCCGACGGCATCGCCGCCGTGATCGCAACGATCCGATCGTCCCGCTCCGCCTCGGCGATCAGCGCCTGCGCGAACACGCTCGTGTACGACGGCGCGGTGGCCTTCGACTTGTACTGCTCGCCGGTGACCACGTTGAACTTCCCCACCCCGTGGTACTTGTCGGCCGCCGCCTCGGCCGGCGGGTAGCCCTTGCCCTTCTGCGTCACCACGTGCAGCAGCACCGGCCCGTCCGCGTCCGCGTCCCGCACGTTCCGGAGCACCGGCACCAGATGCTCCAGGTTGTGCCCGTCCACCGGACCCACGTAGAAGAACCCCAACTCCTCGAACAGCGTGCCGCCGGTGACCATGCCCCGGGCGTACTCCTCGGCCCGCCGCGCCGCCTGCGCCAGCGGCCGCGGGAACTTCTTCGCCATCTCCTTCGCCAGGTGCCGCAAGCTCCGGTAGCCCCGGCTCGAGATCAGCCGCGACAGGTACGCGCTCATGGCGCCGACCGGCGGCGCGATCGACATGTCGTTGTCGTTCAGGACCACGATCAGCCGGCTGTCCATCGAGCCGGCGTTGTTCATCGCCTCGTAGGCCATGCCCGCGCTCATCGCCCCGTCGCCGATCACGCACACCACGTGGTTGTCGCCGCCCTGAAGGTCCCGCGCCACCGCCATCCCCAGGCCCGCCGAAATCGACGTCGAGGCGTGCGCCGCCCCGAACGGGTCGTACGCGCTCTCGGACCGCTTCGTGAACCCATACAGGCCCCCCGGCTGCCTGAGCGTGCGGATGCGCGCGCGCCGCCCGGTCAGGATCTTGTGCGGATACGCCTGGTGCCCCACGTCCCAGATCAGCCGGTCCTTCGGCGTCTCGAAGGTGTGGTGCAACGCCACCGTCAGCTCCACGACCCCCAGCGACGCCCCCAGGTGACCCCCCGTCACCGAGACCGCGTCGATCGTCTCCGCCCGAAGCTCGTCGGCCAGCCGCTTCAGCTCGTCACACGAAAACCCCCGCAGGTCCGCAGGATCGTTCACCAGATCCAACAACGGTGTCTCTACTGCCACTGTGCGTATTTCCCCC
>JAZGAE010000016.1:0-7236 GCA_036475545.1 Alphaproteobacteria bacterium | reverse complement strand
CCCCCCTTCGCCACCTCCGCCAAGCCCGATGCGTTTGGCGCCCCGGCGGAGGCCTTCAACCACCGACAGCCTCCATGAACGCGCCGTCTCCGATGACATGATCCGGGCCAATACTGGCCGCGATAGTGACACAAATCAATCTTGGCGTTGGGCCACGCAGCGAGGCCCCTCGTCAGCGAGTGCAGGGTCCCCCGCAAGGGTTAACGTGGCGTTGAGGAATTTCGGACCCGTAACGAGAGCCGCTTTGTCACAAGGATTGGGAAGGGACACATTGACGTGCGAGTTGCGGACCTGCTCAGCCCACTGATTCCGCGATCGCGCACCATGCGTCCAAGGCATGATCTCGTCTCATCCGGTGTTCGCTGGCGGAGACGAGATGTCGACGTGTGTCGACGTGTGTCGGGAGCGAATTGGCGCGCCCGGCAGGACTCGAACCTGCGACCCCTGGTTTAGGAAACCAGTGCTCTATCCGACTGAGCTACGGGCGCATGAGTGAGATGGCCTTATAACATAGTCACGGGCCCGGGGTGGGCAAAGGCATGGGCGAGTGCGCAGGGCGCCATGGGCATGAGCGCGGCGCAGCGACGCGCGGGTCCCCGGGCGGGCGCGGGCGGCCGCGCTGGCGCGTGGGCGGTCCTGCCCGTCGCGCGTCAGGGCGAGGCGAAGACGTAGCCGAAGGGGAGCGAGTAGGTCAGCACCAGGACATTGGCGCCGGGGTTCCTGTCGCTCAAGCTGGCGTTGGAGATGTGGTGGAACGCGAGGCCGAGGCGGGCGCGGTTCGCGAACCGATAGGCAATCTCGGCGCCGGAGCGGAACTCCACCGTGTTGCCCAGGTCCTTGCCGTCGCCCTCCTCGAAGGCGCCGACCGCGAAGCCGGGGCTGAACACCCAGCGCCGCCCGAAGTAGAGGTCGATGTTGAAGCCGCCGTAACCGTAGACCGCCCCGTCGGTGGAGATCGAAATGCCGACCAGCGGCTTGATGAAGGAAAGCAGCCTGGCGTCGCTGCGGTACTCCAGGCGGAAGTAGCCGGCGGTGTCGTCGTCGAAGACGTCGAAGATGCCGGCGCCCATGGTCAGGAAGGAGGGGTCGTCGGCGCTGGCCTCCCGCGCCGTCCCCAGCGCCAGAAGCAGGCCCACCAGCGCGACGGCGACGGATCGGCCCCGCAACGCGCATCCTCCCTGTGTTCTCCGGTTTCCCCTGAGCGCATCATAGGGAAACCCCCGTTGCCGGTCAAAACGCCGCGGGCGGCTCACAGCATCGTCTTGAACTTCTCGGTGGCGGCGACGAGGGCCGCGCGGATGCCGGGCTCCATGGCGGAATGGCCCCCGTCCGGCACCACCACGAGCTCGGCCCCCGGCCAGTGTCGGACCAGCTCGTCGGCGGTGGCGATGGGGCAGACCACGTCGTAGCGCCCCTGGACGACGATCGCCGGCAATCCGTGCACGGCCTCGATGTTTTGCAGCAGCGCGTTCTCCGGCAGGAAGACGTCGTTGACGAAGTAGTGCGCCTCGATCCGGGCGAGGCTCAAGGCCATGCGGTCCTCTTTGAACGCCGCCACCGTCTCGGGGCTCGGCAGCAGCGTCGAGCAGGCCCCTTCGTAGACGCTCCAGGCCTTGGCCGCCGGCATGTGCACCGCCGGGTCGGCGTCGACGAGGCGGCGGTAGTAGCCCTTGAGCAGGTCGCCGCGCTCGTCCTCGGGCAGGTGCCCGGAAAACGCCCGCCAGTGCTCGGGGAAGAACTTGCGGATCCCGTAGAGGAACCAGTCGATCTCGTCGCGCCGGCATAAGAATATGCCGCGCAGCACGAAGCCGAGGCAGCGCTCGGGATGCGTTTGCCCATACGCGAGCGCGAGCGTGCTTCCCCAGGAGCCGCCGGAGATGAGCCACCGATCCACGCCCAGGCGTTCGCGCAGCCGCTCCATGTCGGCGACGAGGTGCGGGGTGGTGTTGGCGGTGATCTCGCCCAAAGGGGTGGAACGCCCGGCGCCGCGCTGGTCGTAGATGATGATGCGGTAGACCTTGGGGTCGAAGAAGCGGCGGTGGGCCGGCACCACGCCCGCCCCGGGCCCGCCGTGCAGGAACACCACCGGCACGCCTTCCGCGTTGCCGCACGCCTCGAAGTACATGACGTGGCCCGAATCGAGCGGCAGCGTGCCGCTGGCGTAGGGCTCGATCTTCGGGAACAGGTCCTTGCGGGGCTTCCTCGCGGCCATTCGGGCGGCCCTCCCGTTGCCGGTGCCGGCCAGTTTAGGGCGGCGCGTCGGCGAGGCAAGGCCCGAGCGAGTGGGCCGCGCCGCGGATCGCCGGACCGGGGGCATGTATGGCGGCCGGCAACGGGCGCGACCGGCCCCGGGCCCGTTCCCCGCCCGTCATATTCTGGCCAAGAACCGGGCTATAGTGGCGGCCATGTACGGCGCATTGCGGCTTGCGGTCTTCCTCGTCGCGGCCTTCCTCGCGCCCGCCGCGGGCGCGCCGGCGGGCGAGGCAAGCCCGCTCAAACCTTCGGGCCACGGGGCCGTGCGCGCGGTGGTCGACGGCGACACCCTCGTGCTCGCGCTGGATAAGCCGGTGCCGGGGGCGGAGGCGGCCGGCGCAAGCGGAGCCGAGGTGGAGGTGCGCCTGGTCGGCATCCAGGCCCCCAAGCTGCCGCTGGGGCGGCGCGGCTTCAAGGCCTGGCCGCTCGCAGGGGAGGCCCGGGAGGCGCTCGAGAGCCTCACCCTCGGGCGCGAGCTCGAGCTCTCTTTCGGGGGCCGGCGCATGGACCGCCACGGGCGCCTGCTCGCCCACCTGCACGACGGGCAAGGGCGCTGGATCCAGGGCGAGATGCTCAGCCTCGGGCTGGCCCGCGTCTACGGCTTCGCCGACAACCGCCGGCTTCTGCCTGAGATGCTGGCGCTGGAGCGGGACGCGCGCGAGGCCGGCCGCGGCATCTGGGGCCATCCCTACTACCGCGTGCTCCGGCCCGAAGAGACCGCCGGCCACATCGACAGCTTTCAACTGGTGGAGGGGCGCGTGCGCGCCGCGGCCGTGGTGCGCCGGCGCGGCTACCTCAACTTCGGCGAGGACTGGCGGAGCGACTTCACGATATCCATTTCCCCCAAGGCGCGCCGCCTGTTCGAGGCCGAGGGCATGGATATCGAAGGACTCGCGGGCCGGCGGGTGCGCGTGCGGGGCTGGCTCAAGTCCTATAACGGGCCCATGATCGAGGCGACCCATCCGGAGCAGGTCGAGGTGTTGGACGAATGACGAACCGTCTCGCGCGCCTGCGCGGCGCCGTGGCCGCGGCGCTGATCCTCGGCGGGGTGGCCTACACCGCGAATCCTGCCGCCGGCAAGGAGACCTTCACCCCCTTCATGACGCCGGCCGACGAGGCGCGCGTCGGCCGCGAGCAGCACGCCAAGGTCGTCAAGCAGTTCGGCGGCGCCTACGACGACCCCGAACTCGCCCGCTACGTGGACTCCATCGGCCGGCTGCTGGCGAGCACCTCGGAGCGGCCCGGCCTCGAGTTCACCTTCACGATCCTGGACACCCCCATCGTCAACGCCTTCGCGCTCCCCGGAGGGTACGTCTACGTCTCGCGCGGGCTCATCGGGCTCGCCGGCAACGAAGCGGAGCTCGCCGGCGTGCTCGCCCACGAGATCGGGCACATCGCCGCCCGCCACGCCGCCGAGCGGTACAGCCGCAACGTGCTCGCAGGGATCGGGCTGACCATCCTGGGCGTGCTTTCGGGCAGCGAGGAGCTCCAGAACATCGCCGGGCTGGGTGCGGAACTGGTCTTGAAAGGCTATTCGCGGGAGCAGGAGATGGAGGCCGACATCCTCGGAGTGCGCTATCTCACCCGCGTCGGCTTCGAGCCCCACGCCATGTCCAGCTTCTTAGGCAGGCTTCAGGCCCACGACGCGCTCGAGGCCAAGGCGTTGGGCAGAGCCGGCGAGGGCGATGGGTTCAGCCTGCTCTCCACCCATCCCCGCACCTCGGACCGCATCGAGCAGGCCATCCGGGCCGCCGGCGCCACCAGCGTCCGCGAGCCGATCGTCGCCCGCGACATCTACTTGGGCAAGATCGACGGCCTGATCTACGGGGACAGTCCCGACCAGGGCTTCGTCAAGGGCCGGCTGTTCGTCCACCCCCGGCTCGGCTTCCGCTTCGAGGTCCCGCCCCGTTTCCGCCTGCTGAATGCCGAGGACCGCGTGCTCGCGCTCGGGCCGGAGGGGGCCCGCATCGTCTTCTCGGGCGGCCAGCGCGACCCGCGCATGGCGATGACCCGGTACCTGGTCTCCGTGTGGGGCCGGGAGCTCGCGCTCAAGGACGTGGAGGCCATCACCGTGGGCGGCCTCGAGGCGGCCACCGGGTGGACGCGGATCGACACCCGGAGCGGGCGGATGGACCTGCGGCTGGTGGCGATCGCCTTCGATGCGCGAACGGCGTACCGGTTCGTCTTCCTCTCGCCGCCCCGACTCACGGGGTCTCTGTCGCTCCCCTATCGGCGCACCACCTACAGTTTCGGGCGCTTGAGCCCGGCCGAGGCCGGCCGCGAGAGGCCGCTCAGGATCAGGGTGGTGCGGGTTGCGCCCGGCAACACGCCCGAAAGCCTGGCCCGGCGCCAGCCCTTCGAGACGCTTTCGCTGGAGCGCTTCCGCGTGCTCAACGGGCTCGGCCCCGGCCAACCGCTACGGCTGGGCCGACTGGTCAAGGTGGTCTCGGAGTAGGGCGGCCCCAAGCGAGACGCGCGGGACGCGGCCGCCTCAAGCCTCGATGAGGTCGACGATCCGCCCCGTGCCATCGAAGCAGGCGGCGGCGAGCGGGCCGCCGAAGCCGCAGCCGGCGTCGATGCTGGCGGTGTACTCGGTGGTCTTGACGCCGGACCGCAAGGGATCGGAGCCGCGCACGATCATGCGGAAGCCCGCGTAGGGGGCGGCGATCTTCGAGAAGCCGCCGGTGCCCCACCAGAAGCTGTCGGTCTGGGCGGAGAGCGGCCGCGAGGGGTCGATGCCCGCGTTGACGAAAAGAAGCGCCCCGTCTCCGTCACCGCCCTCGGTGAAGGCGGCCCGGCGCAGCGCGCTGAAGAAGGCCTCGTGACCCGGCGCCTCGCGCATGGCGGCGCGCAGGCTGGAGGTCCAGCGGGTGATCGCGAGCGCCCCCTCCCGGGCGCAGCCGAGCCCGTGCTTGGCGTCGCCGCCATAGGCCTCGAGCGTCGCGCCGACCCCTTGATCCAGCATCCATGCCAGAACCTCGGCCGGGTTCGGCGCCATCTGGAGCTGCAGGAGCTTCTGCCACATCTCCTCCTGGCTTCCGCGCAGGTAAACCAGGTCGCAGGCGAACATGCCGGGCCGTGCGAGAAGCGACCGGCGGAACGTGAGGCACTCGTCCACGGTGGCGCGAACGTCGCCGCCGCGGCCGATAAGGTTGCCGAGGTAAACGAGCCTATCGCCCGGCGCGAAGCGCCCCTCGAGTTCCCGGTGAAGGGTGATGAGCCGCCCGGCCTCGCCGTGAACGGAGGCCACCGCCCAAAACCGCCGCCCGCGCCGCAAGGTGGCGAAGATCTGATTGCGGGACATCGATGGGGGCGCGCCGCTTCCCTTGTTGATTGTCCGCCCCCCCGGCATCGGCAACGCGGAGGGACAGGCGTCGAGTGTCCGCCCGGTCGCGCTCGGCTCAAGCGACCTTGAGGACCTCTTCCAAGCGGTCGGCCGCCGCCTGGTCGTCGATCCTCTCGACCGCGGCGAGCTCCCGGGCGAGACGGCTGAGAGCGGCCTGGTAGATTTGCCGCTCGCTGTAGGACTGGTCCGGCTGATCGGACCCGCGATAAAGATCGCGGACCACCTCCGCGATCGAAACCGGGTCGCCGGAATTGATCTTGGCCTCGTACTCCTGGGCGCGGCGGCTCCACATGGCACGGTTCACCCGCGCCCGTTTGCGCAGCGTCTCCATCGCCACTTCCATGCGGTTCTGCGAGCTCAGCCGCCGCAGGCCCGACGCCTCGGCCTTGTCCACGGGCACGCGCAGAGTCATGCGCTCCTTCTCGAACCTGATGACGAAAAGCTCGAGATTGTCGCCGGCGATCTCCTGCTTCTCCATGCCGACGATGCGGCCCACGCCGTGGGCCGGATAAACGACGAAATCGCCAGGGGCAAAAACCAGTTCCTTACCCATTCACCTTCGCTTCTCAGAGAGATAACAAAAACGCCGGGGCCCCGCGCTCTTGCCGGGCGCCCCGAACGCCATACGGTCCCGATGATCATCACTGGCCCCACCCGCGGTGGGACATTCATTCATACCACACTCGCCCGCCCGATAACAGGCCCCGCCGTGCGGCAACATGTCCCACGAGGCGGCTTCCGGAGGGCGCGCGTCCGCCCCGCCGCAGACGGCAGCGTGGCCGTCGCCTCAGCGCGACGGCGGTTTCGGGCTGAAATGCTTCTGGAACTTGTCGGGAACGTCCTTCCAGTCGTCCGCGTCCTCGGGCGGGTCGCCCTTGCGCGTGATGTTGGGCCAGAGCTCGGAGTACTTCTGGTTGGTCTCGAGCCACTTGTCGGCCTCGGAGTCGCTGTCCGGAAGGATCGCCTCCACCGGGCACTCGGGTTCGCAGACGCCGCAGTCGATGCATTCCTCGGGATGGATGACGAGCATGTTCTCGCCTTCGTAGAAGCAGTCCACCGGGCACACCTCGACGCAATCCATGTACTTGCATTTGATGCACGCTTCGGTCACCACGTAGGTCATTCTGCTCTCCGCTTACATTCGACGCGGCCCTGCGGCCCTGAGTCGCGGCAACGGGCGCGACCGGACCGGCGCGAACCGCCCCGACTACGTGGACGCGCCCTCGTCCGCGAGGCCAAGGCGGGCCAGTACGCGCTTGCGCGCCGCACCACGCTCCTTGTCCGGAACGTAGATAAGGCCTCCGATGCGCCGCAGCAAGTGCGCCTCGTAGTCGTGCAGCCGACCGTCCGCATAGACCACTTCCCACAGCATTTCCATCAACTGGATGCGCTCTTCGTAGGAGAAGCGATCCTTGACGACGCGGGTGAACGGGAGGAGCTGGGTGCTCCCGGCCACCGCCCGCTCGGCACGGGCGAGCAAATCCTCGGCCTCGTGCCGCGCAAGGCCGAAGCGGGCGCACACGAGGCGGGTGATCGTTTCCCGCTCGGCCGCGTCGAACTCCTGGTCCATCGTCGCCGCCTCGACCAGAAGCGCGGCCGCCGCCAGCTGCATCTCGCCGGCGCCGTGCCCGGCGCCG
>JAZGAE010000015.1:0-5098 GCA_036475545.1 Alphaproteobacteria bacterium | reverse complement strand
GAGGAGGAAATATCCATGGCGAAAAGAGCAGGAAAGGTCTCTGTCCGCGAGGCCGAACGCCCCTCGAGCGAGCTCGCGCCGCTGGGGTGGCCGGGAGGCACGCTGGAGAGACTGCACGACGAGATCGGCCGCCTCTTCGAGGATATCGGATTCGGCTGGCCGCTGACGCCTTTCCGGCGGGGGGTCTTCGACCTCGAGCCGTTCGCGCGTTTCGAACGGGCTCTCGCCCCCGTGGGCGCCCCGACGCCGAGGGTCGACATCACCGAGAACGAGAAGGAGATAACGGTCTCGGCCGAGCTCCCCGGCTTGGACGAAAAGGACATCGGGGTCGTTCTTTCCGACGACATGCTCACCATCAAGGGCGAGAAGAGGGAGGAGGAAGAGGAGAAGAGGAAGGGCTACTACGTGATGGAGCGGCGCTACGGCTCGTTCCAGCGCTCGTTCCGGCTTCCCGAAACTGTGGACAGGGACAGGATCGACGCCGCCTTCGAGAGAGGCATCCTCACCATCCACATGCCCAAGACCGCGAAGGCGAAGACGGCCGAGAAGAAGATCAAGATCAAGGCGAAGAAGTAGAAGAGGGGCCAGCGTCCTCGGGCCTTGAAAAACCCCCGTCCGGGCGACCGGGCGGGGTCCTGCTTTCTGCCCCCGGGGTTTCGATGGTTTGCGCCGCCCGGCGCGGCGGCGGCGATGCGGCCCGATGCCGTCGCCAACGGTCAGCTCATGAGTTCGCGGATGTAGTTCGGCAGCGCGAAGCAGGCGACGTGGATGTCGGGGTTGTAATAGCGGCTCTCGATCCCGGCCTCGGCGTAGCGCGACTCGATCGCCTCTCTCGGCTGCTGGCGGGCGGTCTCGTCCATGGTGGCCCAGCCGAAGGTCATGAATCCGCCGATGTAGGTGGGAATGGGGGCCACGAAGAAGGTCACGTCGGTAAACAGCGGCCTCAGGCGGCGGTAGCTGTCCACCATCTCGTCCGTCTGCAGGAAGGGGCAACCGTTCTGGCTCACCAGGATTCCCCCGGGCGCGAGGCAGCGCTTGCAGCCGGCGTAGAACTCGGCGCTGAAGAGGACCTCGCCCGGCCCGAGCGGGTCGGTCGAATCGACGATGATGACATCGAAGGCCTGCTCCGTCTCGGCGACGAACTTCGCCCCGTCGGCGATGACGAGGTCGAGGCGCGGGTCGTCGAACGCGTTGCCGCAGACTGCCGGCAAGTATTCGCAACACAGCGCGATCACGCTCTGGTCGAGCTCGACCTGCGTGACCCGTTCGACACCGTGCTTCAGGACCTGTTTCAGCACGCCGCCGTCGCCGCCGCCGACGATCAGCACGCTCCTCACGTTGCCATGGGCCAGGATGGGCACATGGGCCAGCATCTCGTGGTACATGAACTCGTCCGCCTCGGTGGTCTGGATGATGTCGTCGAGGATGAGGACCCGGCCGAGAGACGCGTGCTCGAAGATCACGAGGTGCTGGTGCTCGGTTTTTTTCTCAAAGAGGGTCTTGCCGACGAGCAGTTGCAGCTGCCAGTCGGTGTGCAGCTTTTCCGTGAACCAGGTCACGGTTCGAGACCGCGCTTCTGCTCGGTCAGCTGGATGGTGTCGGTTGCCAGGACACGGCGCAGAACGGGGACCGCTCGGTAGGGATCGCAGGTGCCGCACATGAAAATGTCGACGGCCGCGAAGCCGCGTTCCGGCCAGGTGTGAATCGAGATATGGGACTCCGCCAGCACGGCCACGCCGGAGATGCCGCCGCTCGGCGAGAAATGGTGCAGATGGACGTGGAGCAGCGTCGCTCCGCAGGCCTCCACCGCCTCCGTCAACGCCTGTTCGATGATCTTCTGGTCGTCGAGGTTGCGCGCGTTCCAGAGGTCGACGAGCAAGTGCGTTCCGGCGAAGAGCAGTCCATCCCGCTCGACGAAATAATCCGCCCGCGCGGTCTCGGGATCGGCTCGTCGGGCGCGCTGGGGCAAAGGACTTAGATTGTGATCGCGGCGCGGGACTTCGCCGCTCTCGCAATCGCCACGGAGCACTGAATCCTTGAACGAAACCTTGGGTGCCATTCCCCCAATCCCCAGCTAACCAACGATAGCACGCGCCATGCCGATAGGCCGCGTTGTTTCGCGTATTCATCCCCCGATTGCAAGCGAAAAATACCGCGCTCGGCCCTGCTCCGGCGACGGCGTCGCGGCCATCCCTTCCTTTCCTGACGTTGGCTGGAGCACCCGCCCGTCGCGCCCAAATTTGCCGCTCCGCGATGACCGCCGCCGTGCCGTGATAAGCGGCCGAACCCCGGTCGTCCAGGCGGGTGGCTCGCCGCCGCTTCGCCTCGGTCGGGGCGGCTCCCGTTGCGGCTGGTGCCGACTTCTGGCACCGTTCTCCCGCCCCGCAGGGGGCGCCGGAGATGTCCATTCACACTGTATCACCAAGAGGCGCGGCGTTAACGCAGTGGCAGGGCCGGTAAGCCAGATTCATTTGTCCTGGGCGCAGGATCCCAGCACCAGCCTGACCGTGGTCTGGCACGCGCCGTCGGCGGGCGATGGCGCCTTGCTGGAATACCGTGTGGTCGGGTCCCGGGCCTGGCGCCGCGTTTCCGGATCCACCAGGCCGTCCCCCGCCAAAGGGATGCTCCACGAGGTCACGATAACGGGGCTCGTGCCGGACACGGGCTATGAGTATCGTGTTGCCAGCGGCGACGGCGCGAGCGGGGCCTCGAGCCCCGCGTTCGAGACTCGCACCGCCCCCCGCGCGGGCCCGGCGGACTTTCGCTTCGCGTTCATTTGCGATACCGGACTTATCGGTCGCCTAGACGGCAATGCCACCGGGACCAAGCAGATCATCGGTGAGCTTGTCTGTGATCGCCCGCTTTTCATCCTGGGGGGCGGGGACTACGCATACGCCAACGCCGATGGCCGCTTCGAGGACTACGCGGACGCCATCGACGCGTGGTTCGTCCAGATGCAGCCCATGATCGCCCGGTTTCCCTTCATGGCCCAGTACGGGAACCACGAGGTCGCCTTGCCCGAGCGGTTCATCGACTGGGCCCCACGGTTCGCCCACCCCGAAGGCTCCGAGGAGGGCAGGAACTATTCCTTCGAGGTGGGGGACGTCCACTTCACGGCCCTTTACGTCCCCGAGCCTCCGCTCGGCGCAGACCGGCTCGCCTGGCTGGAAGACGACCTGGCGCAGGCGAGACGCCGGGGGCTCAGGTGGCTGGTCGTTTACCAGCACGAGCCCGTATACGGGCACGGCCACAGCCACCCCGCAAGGCCCGAGCTACGCGGCCTGCTCGCCCCCATTTTCGAAAGGCACCGGGTGGACCTGCACCTGAGTGGGCACGACCAGAACTACGAGAGGACCTATCCCCTGCTCGGGGTGCCCGATAGGCCGGCGCCTGCGTCCACGTCGCGGGACACGTACGAGGCCGGCGGCGGCGTGGTCTATGCCAAGGTCAGCCCCAGTGGCAAGATGTCCGAAAAACGGAATGACTTCTCGCGGTTTACCACCGAACAGCAACCGTTCATGGCGTTCCGGGACGACACGGCGCATCATTACGCCCTGATTACGGCGCGCGCCGCTGGGGAGCTGGTCGTAGAGGTTTACAGCGTGGTCGGCGACGACACGCCCAAGGCCCTGATCGACAGGTTCCGAGTCGTCGCGCCGAAATAGGCGTGGTCCCCAAGGCGGAAGAGTCCGGATCAGTAGGCGAATTCGTAAGTCTTGATGCTGTCCGGCTCGTTCCGGCGGCAGTATTCCAAGGCGCTGTCAAGCCATGGGCCAAGGCGGATATTGACCTCGACCTCGAAGTCGCCGGCCACTTGCTGGTGAAAGGCCCGGGCGGCGGCGAGCGTGTCCTCGAGCTCCCGCGTGCGCCCCTGACGCGCGTAAATCTCCGCCAGGACCATCGCGCTGTTCAGGCATTCCACCGGGAACTCGGTGGACCGGGAATCCGCCGCCACGGAAAGATACGTTACGGCCTCGTCCAGCCGCGCCTCGCGGAAGCACATGTATCCGAGAAACCAGTGATACCTGTACCAGCTTGGATCGATCTCGATGGCGCACAACAGGCGGTCCCTGTATGTGCGGGCCTTGGCGCGCGCCTTGCTGGGTTCGGGATAATGGGCGATCGAAATACCGTCGAGCCATTCGGCCCTCAGCCCGCGCGCCCGCACGTCCGTCTGGATGTTGTCGTGAACGAGGCCGCTCGACCGCGCCCCTTTCCGAAAGAAGAACAGCTTGTAGTCTTCGACGACCCCCCCGTTCTTGTAGGTATTCCACGCACAGAAGTATCCGGACACCCCGGGGGCGTCATCGAGATCGATAATTTTCTTGAGGTCGTCGCCGGCGATGCGCTCGTCCGCGTCCAGGCTCAGAATCCACGGCGTTTCCAACAGCGAAAAGCCTCGATTGCGAAGATCGCATTTGCAGAGGCAATTGCTTGCGTCGAGGTCGGCCGCGATGGGTTCGATGCCGAACCGGTCGCGCAAGAGCTCCTGGGTGCCGTCGGTGGAGCCGGTGTCGAAAACGACCACCTGTTCGAACAGGTCCAGGATGTCTTCGAGGCAGCCCGCGATGCGGTTGACCTCGTCTTTGACCATCATGCCCAGCCCGAGTCGCATCCAGCGCAGTTCCCCTAATGCCTTGAAATAAGGCGGCCTTTACGTTCACTCGGTTGTTTGATGCGGGTGAGACCGGGCTCTTGTAAGACACGCAACAGTTTGTGATGGCGCCTTCCGGCGAACCGGAGCTCGCCGTGGGACGCCGGCCGGCGCTCACCTGAGAGCGAGGCAGCGTCCCGCCTTGTTACCCGGCGTGGCCGGCTCAAGTCAACTTCGCCGATCCAGGCGTCATCCGGGGCGTCCCCTCGCGCATGGAAATCGGGGGCCCAGGCGCAGGGGCTACCGGCGAAGGGCGTCGGGACGGGGATCCCGTCGGGGCGCCGGCACGCCGAAACCAGTCATCGGCAACCCGGTCGGCAAGGGCCCGACCACGGGCCACGGGAAATAAAAGGGCGCGACGATGTTTCTCCACTGATTTTCATTTGCAACTCACGTCCGGCTGGACTTGCCACGCTGGTTCGTGAAAACTGTTTCCGACAAGTA
>JAZGAE010000014.1:0-9155 GCA_036475545.1 Alphaproteobacteria bacterium | reverse complement strand
CGGGGCGGGCGCCCGCGGCGTTGCGCCGCTCGGCCGATGCCCCCGCATCGCCCTTCGCGCCGCGCCTGGCGGATCGCCTCGCCACGGCGCAACGCAGCCGATTCCACCTGACCGGATTATGCTCTAGACTCGACGATTCAGACTGGGACGCCGGGGCTTTTCCATTGCACACGATGGGTTCAATGTAAGACCCGGTGGTCCCGGTTGGTCGACGCCTCGCGCGAATGCGTGCGTTACCCTTTCTACTCCTGAATTTGCCTGGCGCATGATGCCAAATCCGTTCGCCATCGATTGGCTGTTTCCCGTCGCAGCGGCGCCCTTCGTCGGCAGCTTCCTGGGCCTCCTCGCGGATCGGCTGCCGGCCGGCGGGCGCGTGGTCTCCGGCCGGTCCGCCTGCCCGCACTGCCGTCATCGCCTCGGGCCCCGCGACCTGGTGCCGGTCTTGAGCTGGCTCGCGAGTCGCGGGCGATGCCGCTATTGCGGGACGCGGCTCGGCGTCTTCTACCCCGCCATCGAGATCGGCGCGCTGGCGATCGCGGTGTGGGCCGCGAGCATGCTCGGAGGCTGGCTGCTGTGGGCCGGTTGCGCGCTGGGCTGGACCCTGCTGGCGCTCGGCCTGATCGACGCCCGCCACACGGTTCTTCCCGATGAGCTCACCCTGCCGCTCATCGGGGCCGGCCTGGGCGTGGCGTACCTCATCGATCCCGCGCTCTTGCCCGACCACGCGATCGGCGCGGCCGCGGGGTTTGCCGCCTTCATGGCCGTGGGTTTCGCCTACCGCCGCCTTCGCGGCCGCGAGGGGCTGGGCCTGGGCGACGCCAAGCTTCTGGCCGGCGCCGGGGCGTGGGTATCCTGGTGGGGGCTTCCGAGTGTCGTGCTGCTCGCGGCGCTGGGGGCGCTCACGGTGGCATTGGGACGGTCAATCGCGGGCCGCCCCGTTTCCTTGACGGACGAGGTGCCGTTCGGGTCCGCTCTCGCCTTGGCTTTGTGGCTGGTCTGGCTCTACGGGCCCTTGGGATTCGGTTAACGCCGAGGTAACCGCGGGACGTGATATAATTATAGATTGAGACTCCAGGCAGGGGCCGCCGTTCGACCCTGAGAGTAGGGACCGGGCGAGGGTCGCCTTGTCGCGACCCGGCATGGACCCGGAGGAGCGATGCTCAAGATCGAGGAAAAGGACCGCTCGTTCGCCAATGCGCTCGGTGAGCGGTTGGTCGCGCGCGGCAAGCTTGAGTCCGCGGGGCTCGAGCGGGCGCTCCGCCTCCAGGACGAAACTCCCGAGGCGATTCACGTGATCCTCACCAAGCTCGGCCTGGTCTCGGAGGCCGACATGGCCGAGGCGCTCGCCGAGTGCCTGGACCTGACGGTGGTGGCGGTGGACGAGTATCCCGGCGAGCCGATCCTGGAAGAGAAGATCAGCGCCAAGTTCCTGAAGGAGTCCCGGATCATTCCGCTTGCCGAAACGCCGGCGGGGGTCGAGCTCGCCATGGCCGATCCGCTGGACTCGTACGCCATCGACGCGATCCGGTTGAGCGCCGGCAAGCCGGTCTTGCCCAGGGTGGGCGTGCCCGCCGATATCGAGGCGGCCTTCGAGCGGCTCTATGGCAGCGGCGGCACCGCGATCGAACAGATCCTGGAGGACGACACCGTCCGGAGGGAGGAAGACACAACCCAGGATATCGAGCGGCTCAGGGACCTCGCCAGCGAGGCCCCGGTGATCCGCCTCGTCAACCATTTGATCGCCAAGGCGGTGGAGATGCGGGCTTCGGACGTCCACATCGAACCGTTCGAGCGGCGGCTTCGGGTCCGCTACCGGATCGACGGCGTCCTGCGCGAGGGGCAGGCCCCGCCGAGCCGGCTGCGGGCGGCGGTGATCTCGCGCATCAAGATCATGGCCAAGCTCAACATCGCCGAGACGCGCCTTCCCCAGGACGGCCGCATCAAGCTCGCCGTCCGCGGCAAGGAGGTCGATCTGCGGGTCTCGACGGTGCCCACCATGTTCGGGGAAAGCGTGGTGCTCCGGGTCCTGGACCGGGGGTCCGTGACGCTGGATTTCGCCACGCTCGGCTTCGACGAGAAAGGCCTCGAGACGTACTTGCGCATTCTCGAAAGACCCAACGGGATTCTGCTGGTCACCGGGCCCACCGGCAGCGGCAAGACCACGACGCTGTACACCTCGCTTCGGCACCTGAATACGGGCGAGACGAAGATCCTGACCGTCGAGGACCCCGTCGAGTATCAACTGGAAGGGGTAAACCAGGTCCAGATCAAGCCGAAGATCGGGTTGTCTTTCGCGAACGCCCTGCGCGCCTTCCTGCGCCAAGACCCCGACATCATCATGATCGGCGAGATCCGCGACCTGGAAACCGCGGAGATCGCTGTCCAGGCCGCGCTGACCGGTCATCTCGTGCTCTCCACGCTGCACACCAACGACGCCGCGTCCGCGGTCACCCGGCTCCTCGACATGAGGGTGGAGAACTACCTGCTGGCCTCGACCATCAACGGCATTGTCGCCCAACGGCTGGTGCGGACCCTGTGTCCGGATTGCCGTGTGCGTTACCAGGCGCTTCCCGAAATCGTCGAGGAGTTGCAGCTCGGCGGTGATCGCGGCGAGCCCGTGACCCTGCACAGGGCCCAGGGCTGCGCCCACTGCTCCGGCACCGGCTATCTCGGGCGTACGAGCATCCTGGAGACGCTGGTGATGTCGGATCCCATCCGCCGGCTGGTGTTGCAGCGCGCCGAGGCGCGCGAGATCCAGCGAGAGGCCGTCCGATTGGGCATGCGGACCATGTACCAGGACGGCGTGTCCAAGGCACTCGCGGGCATCACCACCGTCGAGGAGGTCATGCGCGTCACGCGCGACGCTTGAGCAATGTCTACCTACCACTACAGGGCGGTCACCTCCGCTGGCAGGGTCGTCGAGGGCGAGATGGAGGCCGGCAGCCAGTCGGCCGTCATCTCCAGACTCCACGACCTTGGCCATGTGCCTATCCACGCGGAAGAAATCGCCAGGGGGACGCTCGCAAGCTGGCTGACACGGGATCTCTTCGCCGGCCGGGCCGTCTCGCGGAAGAGGGTGGGCCTCGTCACCCGCGAGCTCGCCACCCTGCTCGGCGCCGGGCTTCCGCTCGACCGGTCGTTCGAGATCCTCGTCGAGTTGGCCGAGAAGGAAAACGTCCGGACATTGCTCGCCCGCGTGCTCGACGGCGTCCGCGGCGGCGCCTCGCTCGCCGATGCCATGGCCGCCCAAGGCGGGACTTTCCCGCCGTTCTACGTCAGCATGGTGCGAGCCGGAGAATCAGGCGGCGCGCTGGAGTCCGTCCTCGCGCGCCTTGCCGATTTCCTCGAGAAGTCCCAGGCGACGTTGGAGAGCGTGCGATCGGCGCTCATCTATCCCGCCATTCTTTTGGGCATGGCGGGCCTCTCCCTGGTGGTGCTCCTCACGGTGGTCGTGCCCGAGTTCAAGCCCCTGTTCGAAGACGCCGGCGAGGCGTTGCCGGCGGCCACGCAGGCGATCATCGTGGTGGGCGAGGTGTTGGGAAGATACGGGTGGTTGATCGCGCTTGGCGTGATCGGCCTGGTATGGGCGCTTCGGCGCCAGCTCGCCGATCCCGCCTTCCGTTTCCGCTGGGACGGCCTGATGCTGGGGCTGCCGCTGTTCGGCGATCTCGTGAGGAAGATTCAGGTCGCGCGTTTCAGCCGCACGCTCGGCACGCTCCTTGAAAACGGCGTCACGCTCTTGAGCGCGCTCGCCATCGTCAAGGAAACCCTGGGCAATGCCGTCATGGCGCGCGCGGTCGAGGGACTCGCCGCCGGCCTCAAGGAGGGGCAGGGCCTGGCCGGGCCGCTCGCCGTAGCTGGGGTTTTTCCCAATCTCGCGGTTCAGCTCGTGCGGGTGGGGGAGGAGACCGGCCAGCTCGAGGACATGTTGATCAAGATGGCGGACATTTACGACCGCGAGTCCCAGCGCACGATTCAGCGCCTGCTGAGCCTGCTTGTGCCGGTGCTCACCATTGGCCTTGGCTTCCTCATTGCTGGTATCATAGCCTCGGTCCTGGTCGCCTTCCTCAGCGTGAACGAGTTGGCGTTCTAAGCCACGGCAATGGATTGACCGTGTTTCTTACGGCGAAAGTTGAAGAGGTGGTCTGATGCGTCTCGCATGGCGCCCTCACTCCGGCCGCATTCGTGGTTTCACCCTTCTCGAACTTCTGGTGGTTCTGGCCATCCTGGGCTTCCTGGCGACGATCGCCGTGCCCCAGGTCCTCAAGTACCTGAGTGGCGCCAAGACGAAGACGGCGGTCATCCAGGTCCAACAGCTCGGCGCCACCCTCGACCTCTACCGCCTCGATATCGGCCGCTATCCCACCGATGAGCAGGGTCTGGAGGCGCTGCTGGAACCGCCGCCGGACGCGGAGAACTGGAACGGCCCGTACTTGAAGAAGCAGGACATGCTGATGGATCCCTGGGGCAACATTTTCGACTACCGGTACCCGGGCAGGCATGGCGAGTACGACCTGTACACGCTCGGCGCCGACGAGGCGGAGGGGGGCGAAGGCGAAGACCAGGACATCGTCAGCTGGTAACCGCCATGGCTCCCCGCGGGTTCACCCTGATCGAGCTGTTGGTGGCGCTGGCCGTCATGGCGGCGGTGTTGACGGTCGCCGTTCCCCTCATCTCCAACGCCATGCCGGGTGTCACGCTCAAGAGCGCCGCCCGCGACGTCGCGGCCGCGCTGCGCACCAGCCGCAGCCGGGCGATTTCCGGCAACCGCGAGGCCACGTTCACACTGGACGTCGGCACACGGCGCTACGCCGTGGATGGGGAGCAGCGGGTGGGCACGCTGGCCGAAGACCTCGAAGTCTCGTTCGTCAGCGCGCGATCCGAACGGCTCGATGAGACGACCGGCGTCGTTCGCTTCTATCCCGACGGAAGCTCCACCGGAGGGCGCGTGAGCCTCTCCAGGGGCGAGCGCCAATACCATGTCGACGTGGACTGGCTCACCGGCCGTATCTCGATTCGGGATTAGCGCGGTGCGGCTGGGCGGCCGGGATCGCGGCTTCACCCTGATCGAAGTCCTGGTGGCGTTCGCCATCCTGGCCCTGGCGCTGGGGGTTCTGCTGCAGGTTTTTTCGACGGGGCTCCGGAATGCCCGCGTGTCGGAGGCGTACACCACGGCCACGCTTCTGGCGGAGTCGAAGCTGGCGCAGGTCGGCATCGAAGATCCCCTCGTGGAGGGGCAGTCGGTCGGACGGTTCGACGACCGCTTCCGGTGGCTGGTCGAGGTGCGGCCGTACCAGGAAAGCGAGCCGGACGCCGCGCCGGAACGCGAGGGCCTCCCGGTGCGCGCCTACGAGGTCGTCGTCACAGTGTCTTGGGACGAGGTGCATGATAAACGATCGGTCTCCCTTACCACGCTCCGGCTGGCGCCAGGGGAATAGGGCGCGCCCGCAGGCGTTCGGGCCGGGCCGGTGCCGCCGCCGACCGCGGGGGTTCACGCTGATCGAGCTTCTCGTCGCCATCACCCTGTTCGGGCTGATCGCGGTGTTGCTATTCGGAGGCTTGAGGTTCGGCACGCGTGCGTGGGAGGCCGGGATCGCGAGCAGCGACCGGGTCGCCGAGGTGCATCTGGCGCAGAATTTCCTCCGGCGCCAGCTGAGCCAGGCCCGCGATATCGCCCCGAAGGAGGCCCGCGCCTTGGCCGCGGCCCCTTTCGAGGGGACGCGCCAGGAGATGAGCTTCGTCTCGGTCCTGCCGGACCACATTGCCGTGGGCGGGCTTTACCGGCTTTCCGTCTACGTTTCCGGCGAGGTGGGGCGGAAACGGCTCGTCGCGTCTTGGCGCCTGCTCCGATCGGAGGCCGGCGGCCCTGGGCAGGGGGAGCCCGAAGAAACCGTGCTGCTGGAGCGGATCGAAGACGTGGAATTTTCCTATCTCGCGCCAGGGGAGGACGGCGCGGCCGGGTTGTGGCGGAACGGCTGGCAAGAGGAGGATGGCTTGCCCCAACTGGTGCGCATTCGGGTCGAGTTCGCCGATGGCGATTCCCGCTACTGGCCGGAACTCGTGGTTGCGCCGAGACTGGCGCGGGGGGCATGATTCGGCCCTAACGCCGCCGCGAACAAGGCTGTTAAACATTTGTACAACGAAAGACCCGTATCGATGGCCTGTGGCATAGGGCCGCGGGTGCCCACGCGACGTTCCCGATGGCGGGGCGCGCGCCCGGGAACAGGCCCGGGAACAGGAACGAGGCGGCGGAGGTAGGACGACGTCATGGCAACCGTTTTGACTCGGACGCACCATCTCGTTGGGCGATTCTTCGCGTGGTGGCTCGCAGAGCTGACCGCCCTGGTGCCGCGCCGCCTGCGCCGCCTTGCCCGGCCGGGAGCGCCCATCCTGGTGGTGGAGCCGTCGCGCGGCGAGGTCCGCTTCCGGCTCTTCCGCGGCGAGCGAGCCCGCGAGGTCGGGCGCGTCAATCTCGAAGGCAAGGACGCGCTTGAGCAGCGCCGGGCCGTCGCCGCCGCGGCCAAGCCGGTGAGCCTCTCCAAGACCGAAGTCGCGTTGCGGCTCCCGGCCGAGCAGGCCCTGCGAAGGACCCTGGACCTGCCCTGGATGACTGATTCGGACCTGCGGCAAGCCCTGTTTTTTCAGATCGACCGCCAGACCCCGTTTGCGCCGGAAGAGGTCTGTTTCGACTACCGTGTGAGCGGCCGCGACCCCGGCGCCAAGCGCGTGACGGTGGAGATGACGGTGGTCCCCCGCCGCGTCGTCGACGACGCCGTCGCCGTGGCGAGCGGGTGGGGGCTGCGGCCTGCGATCGTGGACGTGGCCGGCGAGGATCCGGATGCGGCGCCCGTCCTCAACCTCTTGTCGGAGGCGGGCGAGCCTGCGGCGAAGACTTGGTCGCCACTCAACACGGCGCTGGCGCTGGTGGCCTTGGGGCTCGCCGCCCTGCTCGTGTACGTGCCCCTCGACCGGCAAAGGACGGCGGCCGAGACCTTGGTTGCCCGGGTGGCCGAGGCGCAAGCGCAAGCCGACGAGGTAATCCACCTGCGCGAAGAGGTCGAGCGGCTTGACCGGGAGAGCCGCTTTCTCGCGGAAGAGAAGCGAGACTACGCGTCGGTTCTTGCGATCTTGGATGAGCTTACCAAGACACTGCCCGACCATACCTGGCTTTTCGAGCTCAAGATCCAGGGCCGCGAGGTGCGCATCGCCGGCTATTCTTCGGCCGCCTCGAGGCTCATCGGGGTGATCGGGAACTCGAGCCTGTTCGAGACGCCCCGCTTCCGCTCCTCGGTCACCCAGGACCCGCGAAGCGGGCTCGAGCGTTTCAACCTTTCGTTCGAGATCGCGGAGCGAGGCGGAGAGCGATGACCGCGCTTTCGCCCGCCGTCGGCCGACTGCTCGCCGTGACGATCCTGGTTGCGGCCGCCGCCGCCGTCTGGGCCCTGGTGGTCGAGCCCGTGAGCGCGAGGTTCGATGGCTACGAGAGGTCGATTGCGCAGTCGCGGGAGCTGCTCGCTCGCCAGCTCCGGATCGCCGCCGAGCGGGGCGCGCTGGAATCGCGGCTCGACGAGCTGCGCGGCACCCGGGCCGCCTCGGGCCGGTTCCTCGAAGGCGGCAGCATCGAACTGGTGGCGGCCCAGGTGCAAAACACGGTCAAGACCCTGATCGATTCCAACGGCGCCACGTTCAAGAGCACACAGGCGCTGCCGCCCGAGGGCGCGGACGGTTTCCGGAAGGTGACCGTGAGGGTGAACATGACCGCCGATACGCAAGCCCTGCAAACGATCTTCTACGCCGTGGAAACGGCCGAGCGGTACCTGTTCATGGACAACGTCGACATCCGCTCGCGCCGCCCACGCGCCCGCCGCAACCAACCCGCGACCCAGAGCGATCTTCAGGTCCGCTTCGACGTTTACGGTTACATGCAGGGGGAGGGGCCATGACGGTCCGCTCGCGGCGCAGACGCCCTTCGGTGCTGCTTTTCCTCCTTTGCCTGGGGCTGGGCTATGCGTTGTATGCCGGGCTCACGTCCGCCCCGGAGGATGCGGGCGTCGTCGTCCCGGTTGCGGCCGGCCCGCAGCCCGCGGCGGCCGTGCCGACGCCGGCCGGCTTCGCCATGCCGCCGCTCGGGGACTTCTCCGAGACCGTGGCGCGGCCGCTGTTCCTGCCCTCGCGCCGGCCGCTCTTCGCCGAGGGCGAGGGGCCGCAGCAGGCCGCAACGGTAGAGCGGAACCTGTTCTCGCTCATGGGCGTCATCATCTCCGCGGACGAGCGCATGGCGCTGGTGGCGCGGCGCAAGACCGGCGAAGTGCTGAGGCTGATCGAGGGCCAGCAGGTCGACGGCTGGACGGTGGACGCGATCCTTCCGGACCACATTTCGCTGCGCCACGGGAACGAGACGGACGAGTTGGTCCTCAGGGACGCCCCTCGTCCCGAGCCCAAGAAGGAGAGGAAGGAACGCGCGCGCAAGCGTCCGCGATCACCCCAGATGCCCTCCCCCGGCCCGGGCCCGTCCGCCGGGGACGCCGAGCCAAAGGACCAGCGCTAACGTCGACGCCCTTGGCCCCGCGCGGGCCCGGACGTGGCGCCGGGCCGATCGGGCCCGCACTTGGGACCCGCCGGTGTAGGCCCGGCGGTTGCAATGGCCGGCGCGATCATTGTCTTGAAACAAAAATGATTTATCGCCGCGGAAAGTAATTTGGTAGGCTCGCAAGCAAATCTCGGGCGAAGGGGCACGCGGACGCTTGCGTTCGAAGGTGACCAGGGGTGCAAGCGCACGGATGCCGTGGGCGTCTCGTCGCAACCGGGCCTCCGGGGCAAGACCGAAGGGGGAACATCTTTTCCGATGGCGGCAAAGGGAACCCGCCTGATCCTGGGTTTGGGGGCAGCGCTGCTCATCGCGGCCTGCGCGGAACTGCAAGGGGGCGCCGAGCGCCAGGCAGGCGCAGCGGCCCCAAGCCCCACCGCGACGGGTGCGCCCGAGCCCGCCGTGCGCAGCGCGGGAAAAGCCGGCGAACCGGCCCGGGCAGCGGAGCCGGCCCGGCGCAAGCCGGTGATTGCGCGCGGCACCGGAAAGCTCGTGAACGAGGCGTTCGCCAAGCGGGTCGCCGCGATCACCACGGACGGCGACGTCACCCTCAACTTCGTGGACGCCG
>JAZGAE010000013.1:0-24144 GCA_036475545.1 Alphaproteobacteria bacterium | reverse complement strand
ACGTGGTATTCCGACCCCTTGGTCTCGGCGGGCGCCCGGACCCGGTCGCGCGAACAATCGAAGTTTCCCGCCGGGTCGAGCGGGACCTCCACTCGCGGCGGCACCGGAACGATGTCTCGGGCATACGGCTCGGAGGTGTAGATGCGGTAGGTCTTGTCGCAAACGGCGGTGGGCACGCCGCGCTCGAGCGCGTGGCCGTCGTCGTCCCGGACCTCGCTCCAGGGGCCCTTGTAGATCACCGCCTGGTTGCGCTCCAGGCACGGCCCTTCCTTACCCTTGTAGGCGGTGACGGTGACGGAGCGGAACTCGATTCCCTCCACCGTCTGCCACGGCTCCTCGTCGCGCTTGTCGATCCTGATCCCGTAGAAGCCGGCCTCCTCGAAGGCGCGCAGGAACTCGCGCTCCTGAAAGGCGCCCGAGACGCAGCCCGACCAGAGCTCGGGATCGTCCTGGAGGCGCTGCGGCACCCCCTCGTCGGCGACGATGTCGGCGACGGCGACCCGGCCGCCCCGCCTCAAGACCCGGTGCATCTCCGCGAAAAGCCGCGGCTTGTCCTCGGGCCGGACCAGATTGAGAACGCAGTTGGAGAGCACGATGTCGACGCTGTCGTCGGCGATCAGCGGCGCGGCGGCGGCCGTCCTTTCGCGGAACTCCTCGAACGCCTGATAGTCCTCGAACGTCTCGAGGGCGCGCTCCGCGATCCGCCGATCCAGCGCCTCGATGTCGGTGCGAAGGTCCTGGATGCGCGCGCGCAGGAAGGTCACGTTGTCCCAACCGATGCGCGCCCCGATCCCTTTCTGGTGCTTGCGGGCGAGCTGCAGCATGGCCGGGTTGAAGTCGACGCCGATCACGTGTCCCTCGGGCCCCACGATCTGGGACGCGATGTAGCAGATCTTTCCGCCGCCGCTGCCGAGGTCCAGGACCGTCTCGCCCTCGCGCACGTATTGGGAAGGGTCGCCGCAGCCGTAGTCGCGCTCGAGGATCTCCCGAGGAATCACCTCGAGGTACTTGGGATCGTAGGTCACCGCGCAACACAGCGCCTCCTCGCGTCGCGCGGAGGCCGCCGCGTAACGGGTCATGACCTCGCGCTCGGCGTCGATCGTAACTGCGTCCATGTCGAGATCTCCTGCCAGGGGGCGCCGCGGCGAATGGGGCCTGCGGGCCACGCCGCGCGCCGCTGGCCGTCCGTGGTTCGCGCTTCCGCCCGAGACCATATCAAACGGCCGGCTCACCATCACATCACAAATGATTTACTCCGCGGTGAGAGGCGGGCGGGCAGGGGCGGGGCGGCCAACGATCTCGCCGAGGCGGCCAGGGAACGGGTGCGGCGCCTCAGTCGCCCCCGAGGTCGCCCCTCTTGAACATGGTCAGCTCCCAGAACCCCGCCCCCTGGTCGTGACGTAGGATGTAGGTGCAGCCGTCGTCGCCCAAGAGCTTGAAGTAACGGTGATCGGGGCCGTGCCAGCAATCGACGACCTCGGCGACCTCGATCCGCTTCTTCCCGAGGAAGAACCGCCGCGGCGTCTCGTCGCCGCGGTAGCCGCTGTGGCATTCGACGCTGACGGTTATGACGGGTCTGGCCATGCCGCCCCCCGGCTTGAACTCGCACTGCCCACCACCCCTTTTATCGGCCCGGGCCCGGCGGGCGTCAACGCCAGAAGGCGGCGGCGGCAAGGACGTAGAGGCCCATGGCCGAGGCCACCACGAATGTGAAGCCGAAATGGGTGGCCAACAGGCTCGCCAGCACCACGGAGAGCACGGACGCGCAGCCGTTCACCGCCCAGGCCCAGGGGACGAGGGCCGGCGCCTGGGTGGACACCCGGCGCAGCCCCAACGGGAAGGGCATACCCATGCAGAAGGCGAGCGGCGCGATCAGGGCGATCGAGACGATCACCTTGACCGGCGTGGGCTGCGGGATGAGCTCCTGAAAGAGCGACGGCAGCAGCGCCAGATAGGCGCCCGCGAAGAGGATGATCCCGGCGACGGCGAGGGCGATGGGGGGCAGGGGGCCCAGGCCGGGGGCGGCCGCCTCGCCCGTCGCCCGCTCCGCGAAGCGCGCGGAGAAGCCGCTCCCCAGTCCCGCGAAACCGAGGAAGGCGGCGAGCACCACGGCGATGGCGAAAAGAGGGTGGCCCAGGAACAGGACGAAGCGCTGGATGAAGGCGATCTCGATGAAGAGGAAGCCGAGGCCGAGCGCGAAGAAGTACACCACCAGCCGGCCGCGCCTTACCTCGCGCATTCGCGCCGCCGCCGTGGGCCTCAGCCACCAAAGTGGGAGGAGAACGATGACGGCGCTCAACGCGGCCGCCTGAATCGCCGTCGCGGCCAGCACCAGGTAACCGCCTTCGAGCAGGGTGACGCCGCTGCGCCCCGTCATGGCCAGGACCTCCGGCAACAGCCGCCATTTGAAGAAGCGGAAGAAGTAGGGGCTGTCGTCGGTGGCCGGCTGCACGTGGAACTTGTAGTCGTCGAAGAAGCGGTGCCGCTCGGGTCCCAGGATCGCCGCCGACGCCTCGAAGAGATAGGGCTCGGCGAGGCGGGTGTATCGGTTGGTCTCGTCGCGCCCGATGCCAGGATAATAGGCGAGGTCGAAGCCGCGTTCCTCGGCGAAGGCGCGCAGCGCGGCCACCTCGCCCGGGCCGAGCCGGCCGTTCTTGACGACGAGGGTGGCCGTGTTCCAGCTTCGGATCAGCGCGAGGCGGTCGCCGGGCGCCTCCACGCCCGATCGTTCCAGGGCCAGGACGGCGGTGGCGAAGAGCTTGACGCTGTCGCGGGGCGGCACCTTGAGCCAGCGGGTGATGGCGAGCACGCCGCCGGGGGCCACGTGATCGAGGTACGACTCGAGCGCCTCGACGGTGTAGAGCGTGCTCTCGCTCAGGGAAAGCACGCCGGCGGCCGCCGCACTGAAGGAATCCAGCAAGGCCACGTGGATGAGGTCCCAGTCGCGCCCGCTCCCCGCCACGAAGCTGCGCGCCTCCGCCACGTGGACGGCGACCCCCTCGTGCTCGTAGAGCCGGCCGGCGAAGTCGCCGTAGTCGCTGCGCACGAGCTCGACGAGCTGGGGATTGATCTCGACCGCGTCCACGGCTTGGGCCCCGTGCAGGAGCGCCAAGAGCACGTCGGCGCCGCCTCCCGAGCCCAGCACCAGGGTCCGCGGCCTCTCCAGTAGGTGGAACGGGAGCGCCGCCGTCTGCTGGTCGAGATAGGCGAGCGGCCCGAGGTCGCCCCGGAAGCGCGTGATGGCGGTCAGGCCGCCACCGTCGGTGAAGACGCCGAGCTGTTCCGGCGGCTCTTGCCGGGCGCGAAGGCTCAGGCCCGGGGCGTGGCGAAAGGGCACCTTCGGACTTTCGACCACGGCGAGCCAGCCGAGGGGGCCTGAACGCTCCGCCACCACCCGCGCCTCCGGCACGTTGAGGGCCAGGCTCAGGCCCTTGTAGGGGGAGGGGCGCGGGGTGATCCAGGCGTCCGGCCAGGCGAAGGGAAGGGTGAGCGCCACCACCGCGAGGGCGGCGGCAGGCCAGCGCCGAGGCGCGCCGTGCAGGGCGCCGAGGGCGGCGGCGACGAGGCCGAGTCCGCTTACGAGGCGCAAGCAGTCCTGCGGCGCCAAGCGATAGAGCGCGGCCACCACGAGCAGCGCCCCGGCGCCGGCCCCCAGCAGGTCCGAGCGGTAGATGGCCCCGATCCGGGTCCCGAACCGGGACAGCGCGAGGCCGATGCAGGTTCCGGTGCAGAAGAAGGGCACGGCAAGCAGCAGGTAGACCTGTAGGAGGTAAAGCTGCTGGCGGAGGTCCCACACCACCTCCAGCGGGTTGAAGGGAACGCGGAGCGCGAGGGCGAAGCTGCCCACCGAGAGAACGCCGAACCCCGCGGCGAAGCCTGCGAAGGAAAGGGCGAAGCGCGATTCGAGCCGGCGGCGGGCGAAGCAGAGGAAGGTGCCGCTGGCGCCTATGCCGAGGAGCGCCAGGCTGATGATCATGAAGGCGAAGTGGTGCCAGAGGACGATGGAAAAGAGCCTTGTGAGCAGGATCTCATAGGCGATCGCCGCGGTCGAAAGCGCGAAGACCGCGGCCAGCAAGGACATGGCTCAGTGCCCGCCCCGGAGCGGCACGAACCGGACGGGCAGCAGCAACGTGGTCGTGACCTCGCCGGCCGCGTCCTTCTCGACCAGCATCAGGTGCTGCACCAAGAAGCTCGCGCCCACGGGGATCACCATCTTGGCCCCCGGACGGAGCTGATCGATCAACGGCGGCGGGATGTAGCTCGCCGCGGCCGTGACGACGATCCCGTCGAACGGAGCGTGCTCCTCCCAGCCGTAGTAGCCGTCGCCGGCGCGGACCGTCACGTTGTCGTAGCCGAGCCGGCGCAGATCCTCGCTTGCCCGGTCCGCGAGCGGTTCGACGATCTCGATCGTGTAGACGTCGCGGACCAGCTCGGAGAGCACCGCCGCCTGGTAGCCCGAGCCGGTCCCGACCTCGAGCACCACGTCGCCGGCATCGACCTCCAGCAAGTGCGTCATCAGCGCCACGATGTAGGGTTGCGAGATCGTCTGCCCGTAACCGATGGGAAGCGGCCGGTCCTCATACGAATACGGGCGCACGTCCTTCGGCACCAGGGCGTGGCGCGGGACCTTCCTCATGGCCTCGAGCACGTCCGCATCCAGCAAGCGGGGGACCGAGCCGTTGGCCACCGATTCGGCAATGGCTTCGATCACACGGACCATCCTATCGCGTTGCGCGGCCCGCTCGCCGCCCGCCGCCGCCTCGCCGAGAGCGAACAGGGCGAGCGCGGCAGCGACAACAGGCAAGGAATGGAGCCGGCTCACTGTCCCTCCTTCTCCCGCGATCGAGTGCCCGGGACGGCGGCCCCTGGACGCCGCCGCCGAAGCGAGGCGCAGGCCGGCGCGCACCGAAGTCACGTTCGACGTGAGACCTTACCGGCTCACCCGGCCGATTTGAACAGGGCCGTGCGGCGGCCGATCTGCTGAGCCGGGCCGCGAGGTTGCCAACGGGGGCTCCCTGACCGCAGTATGAGCCCGGTAAGCCGTTGTCCCGAGGCCGGCGCCGATCCGCTGCCAGGACGTTGCGCAATGGAGCAGGTGGAGCACGATCATCCCGGCGTGATCGCCCGGCCGCCGCTCATCTACTTGGCCGCCTTGGCGGTGGGGCTCGTGCCCGAGTTCTTGTGGCCGTCGGATATGCTTTCCGTTCCCCGTCGACTAGTCTTGGGGTTGTTCTTCATTGCATCGGGGGCGAGCCTGATGGGGCTCGCCATCCGCGAGTTCAAGAAGGCCGAGACCCATTTCCGAACGGACCGGCCGGTGACCGCGATCATCACCACGGGGCCCTTCCGGATTACCCGCAACCCGATCTATATCGCCCTTAGCCTGATCTACGTCGGGATCGCGGTTGGCCTGGACAGCCTTTGGGTTCTCGCCATGCTCGTTCCGGTTCTGATCGTGATCCGCTATGGGGTGATCGCCCGGGAGGAGCGGTATCTGGAAAGCAAGTTCGGCGACGGGTATCGCAGCTACAAATCGTCGGTGCGACGCTGGTTGTGAGAAAGCGTGCCGGCGCTCGGCAGCCGGCGCCGCCTCGGAGCCCGGGTCGAAGAGAGGGCGTTCCCGCGGGCCCAAGCGCCTCGGCTGACGAGGGGGGCTCAAGAGGTGAAGAAAAACGCCCCGCGGCGGATCGCGCCACGGGGCGTCATTCTTCTAAGACGGCCACAGGGCCGGGCGGCGTTGACGAGGACCGCTAGAGCCCCTGGACCGCGTCGACCCTAAGTCCGAAAGAACCGACTAGAGGACCCGCGAGCCATACGGCCCGTAGACCCTTACGCTCATCATCGGCTTCATCGGCTTCGAGGCCGCGCGTTTCTTGGACGCTGCCTTCTTCGCCGCGGGCCTCCGCGCCACGCGCCGCCTAGCAGTGGTCTTCTTGGCCCCGCGCTTCTTGGCGGCGGTCTTCCTGGCCACGCGCTTCTTGGCGACCTTCTTGACCGTGCGTTTCTTGGCGACCTTCTTGACCGTGCGCTTCTTGGCGACGGTCTTCCTGGCCGTGGCGGGCTTTCTGGCGGCGACTCTCTTGCGTGCCGGGCGAGCCCTCGCGCGTGTCGCCCTGCGCGTCGTTGCCACCTTTCTCCTCGTCGCCTTCGGCTTGGCCCTGGCCGATGCCCGCTTCCTGGCGAGCGCCGTGCGAGAGGACGCGCTGTTCGTAGCCATGGAGTACTCCTTGCAATTTGTCATAGATGCGAGTGGCTTATAACCCACCACAAAGCAGCGAACAAGTACTAGTGACACATTAAGAAATAGTTACATTTCTTGCGGAATAACAAACGCGCATTGGTGCGGCTGCCGTTCTGAATGCCGAAATCTCGCGTGCGGTTATTCGTGAGTCGGCAACAAGAAAGCTTCGAAGCCGCACCGCGATCATTCACCACCATAGCCGCTATGACACACGCCTGAGTGCGAATACGTGCGATCAGGAGACGCAGGTCTCTGGAACTTCTTGACGCCGCTGGGAACGCGGCGGCGGTCGCGGGCTTGTGAAGGCGCGTGACTGGTGGCCGTGCTAGCCTTTCCGGGTAACTACGCGTACGGAGAGACGCCATGGCGGTCCGTATTCTTTTGGCCGCGGCGCTGTTCGCCGGGCTTGCGCTGCCGACCTCGGCCGATTTCGCCGACGGCCTTCGCGCCTTCGACGGGGGCGATTACAGGGCCGCATATCGCGAGTGGGCCGATCTCGCCGCCGCCGGCGACGCCGACGCGCAAGTGGCCCTGGCTGGCCTGTACCGATCTGGTCTCGGCGTTCCCCAAGACGGCTCCAGGGCGGCCGACTGGTACCGGCGCGCGGCGGAGCAGGGGCACGGGATCGCGCAGCTGAATCTGGGCGAGATGTACCTCACGGGCCGCGGCGTCCGAAGGGATCGCATCCAGGCGTACCTGTGGCTGAGCCTGGCCGCGGCCCAGGGTTACGCGTGGGCGGCGGAACGCAAAGAGCTCGTCGCCGCACGCATGGCTCGGGAAGAGTTGGCCGAAGCAGAACGCTTGGCGCGGGAATGGCAGCCGTGCGCGAGGTGAACTCGTGCGACTAGCGCATACCTAACGTTTCATGCGGCGCGCGTCATGACGCGCTCGGACGGCAGAGTTATGGTCACGGTGGTGCCGGCGCCGACCTCGCTTCGCAGATCCAGGATTCCCCCGTGCAGCTCGGTGAGGGCTTTGGTGAGCGGCAACCCGAGGCCCGTCCCGTGGTATTTGCGGCTCAGGGAGCTGTCCACTTGGCCGAAGGCGGACATGGCGCGCTCGATGTCCTCGGGGGCGATGCCGATCCCGGTGTCGGCCACCGTCAGCACGAGCTGGCCCTCGCGGGCGATTCGCGCCGAGATCTTCACTTCGCCCCCCTCCGGCGTGAACTTGACCGCGTTGGAGAGCAGGTTGATCAGGACCTGCCTGATCTTACGCTCGTCCACGTAGATCTTCGGCAAGTCGGCCGCGACATCCGCTCGCAGATGCACCTGGGCCTGTTGCGCCCGGGTGATGACCAGCTGCGTGCAGCTCGCGACCATCGAGCCGATTTCGACGGTCTCCTCGTGGAGTTCGAGCTTGCCCACCTCGATCTTGGAGAGGTCGAGAATATCGTTGATGACCTCGAGCAAGTGGTTTCCGCTTGCGTGAATGTCCCTGGCGTACTCTTGATACTTGTGCGGCTCGCGGGAACCGAAAAGCTGGTCCTTGATGATTTCGGCGAAGCCGATAATGGCGTTGAGCGGAGTCCTGAGCTCGTGGCTCATGTTAGCCAGGAACTCGGACTTGGTGTGGTTGGCCCGCTCTGCCTCGTCCCGCGCAGTGGCCAGGCTTTCAGCCAGATCGGCGAGGTCCATTCCCTGTTGCTCCAGGCACTCCCGGGTGTCCTGAATCTCGGCCTCTGCTTTCTTGCGGTCGGTAATGTCAGCGAAGGTAACAACGAGTTCGCCCTCGGGCATGCGGTTGCAGCGCATCTCGATAACCGCGCCGTTGGGCCGCGTGTGCACGTAGGTGCGAGACTCGAGATGGCAGGCCAGTTCGAGTCTGGCGCTTACCAGCGCGTCGATGTCGCCGTTGCCGTACTCGCCGTATTCGCCGCGTTCGGCGCCATAGCGCACGAAGTCCTCGAAAGGATCGCCCGGCTGAAAGCGGTCGGTCGGGAGTTCGAACAGGTCGAGATAGCGATGGTTGAAGGCGACGATGTTGAGGTCGGTGTCGATCACGGCCAATCCCTCGGCCATGTTGTCGAAGGTCGCCCCCAGCAAACCCGACTTTTCGGCCAGCTCCCGGGTGCGGGACTCGACCCGTTGTTCGAGCGAGCGGTTCAGCTTGGCGAGCCTTGCCTCTCTTTCTTTGATGTCGGCAATGCTGCTGGAGACCTGACCGAGCATGCGGTTGAAGCTTTCCAGAACGTCGCCCAGTTCATCGTCGCGGTCCGAGGGCACCATGAAGCGCTGGCTGTCGGCCGGATCGCCGGCGGCGGCGAGCAGGTTCTGGCGGAGATGAAGGATGGGGGCGAGAACCGTGAGCCCCAGGATCATCATGGTGACCACAGTCACGAAGGTAGCGACCAACATCACCAGGCCGGCGATTCGCAAGACGAATCGCCGCAGTTCAGGGGCCACCCAGGAGGAATCGAGACGGCCCACGACGACGTATTCCGCCCCGATTTCCTCGGCGTTCCACACCACTTCGTAGCGTGTTCCCTCTGCACTCCTGAGGGGAAGCGGTGTTCCATGGCCGCTCTCGCCATAGGTAAGGTCCGGCGCTTCCCCAAAGGTGCCGATAAAGCGTCCGTTGACGTGGTAAAGGGCACCGCCCTTGAGGGAGGACCCGGCGATCAGATTTTCCGCGGACAGGAGAATTTCGCGGACGGTTGCCTGTGGCGGCGTTAGACGAAACAGAGACCTTGCGGTGGCGCGGCCGACTTGTTCCAGCCGGGCCAGAAGGTCCCTTTCGTAGTTATGATACGAAGGGATGAGAATGACGCCTTCGATGACAAAGATGCTAACAAAGACGGCAAGGGTAACTCTCCAGCACAGCCGACATCGGGCCAGAGATCGATGAAAGGGCAAATCGAAGAATCTCTTTGTGAGTTCGGCCCGCATTCGGCACTCGCGTACGGTGATTGGTTTAATATCCGCAAAGTTTTTGTGGAAATGATGCAGATTCCGTTAAGGACGGGATCATAAGGACGGGATCGGAACGAATCCGCAACATTCACTTTTTCGTGAGGTCGATTCCTCCTCGCGTCGTTGCGCGCTTATACTTTCGGGACTCGTTCGGATCTTGGAGGGGCACGCGTGCCGCGGCCGGCAACCATGGGAAAGTCGAGAGCGCGGCCGCTGGCGACGGGCCCCGTCCGGGCCGGGCGGGAGAGACTTCCCGAGGGGGTTGTTCGGGGCTTGTATCAGGCGCTGTGACTGGAGTCTCTGATGTCTCGTCTTTCGACCGTCGTCCTGATCCTTGTTTTATCCGTGCCCCTGGCGAGCCACGCCGACATGGTCGGGGCGCCCACCGTCATCGACGGCGATACGCTCGAGCTCCAGGGGCGTCGCTTCGATCTTTACGGGATCGACGCGCCCGAGATCGACCAAACCTGTACCGCCGGCGACAAGAGCTATCCTTGCGGCATCGTCGCGCGGGCGGCCCTGATGGATCTCACGGCAGGGGCGAGCGTCGAATGCACCGTCAGGGCGCGTGAGGAGGACGGGCGGACGCTCGCAACCTGTCTTTCCGACGGCTACGACCTTGCCGAGGGCTTGGCGCACACGGGTTGGGGCCTGGCCGATCGAAAGGTCACCGAGCGCTATGTCCCTACGGAAAGCCGGGCGAGGGATGCCGGCCGCGGCCTTTGGCGAGGGACCTTCACCCCTCCCTGGGAATGGCGAAAGGGCCGGCACCTGGACTCTTCGCCAACGGCGGGCCACTGATCCCGGCGGCGGCGGTTTGAGTCGCCGCTCTCTCAATATGGTGCGTTTCCCGCATTTCCTCGGCGGGCTCCCGCGCCCGTCTCGATGAATTCTCGTCGCCGGCACGCGCTCACAAGGGACCCGCGGCATCAGCGCGCTCGGTTCCCAAGCCCGGACTCGCTATACTAGCGCCTCGGCAGGGTGCCGGCAGAACGCCCACCCGTGCCGCGGGCCGCCGTGTTAGCCGGTGGCGGGGTACCGTTTTCGAGCAAGGTCGGGCATTCGCCCCGGCCGGGGGATTCCGACGGCGATGGGCTTACCTGACGCGCGAAAAGGGCGCTTAAGGGTTATCGGATGAAGCTAATAGGCCTGATAACCCAGATCGTCGCGCTCGTACTCGCGGGCCTCGTGACCGCAGGCATTCACTTCCACCTTCATCCCTTGACACGGATTCACACCGTGGGCGATGCGGTCGCCAGCGCCTTCTCGTTCGGGCCGGGGATGATTATCGGGTACCTCGGGCTCTCCGTCGAACGCCTGCTTGGCAAGGACGACCCGACGCCGTCCGCAGCGGCCGCCATCTGCGTGGTCTTCTTCGGTCTGGGCCTGTATCGCGCGGCGACCTTGCTGATCAGGCGGTCGGACCTTTCGGACTGGACGATCATTCCCCTAAGGACACTGGTCGGGTTCTTAGAGCTCTTTACCTGAAGGAGAAAATCCGACCCGAAGAGAGATGCCTTTGCGGGCGTTCGCGAGGCACCGTGTACGACTAGGGGTCCCTCCTCTGGGGGGCTGATTGTTTACGGTCCATGGAGTTGCGCCGACGGCTTGGGCGCACCGCCGGAATTGAACCGGCCAAGACAAACCGAAATGGGAGCAGGGCGCGCGCGGTTACTTGGTGTAGAGGTTTTGCCACGCATCCTTAATGAGCTTCTCGTCGATCCGCGGCGGAACGTCCTCGTATTCGCAAATGGCGACCACCTGCTCGACGAGGAATCGGGGATGGTAGCGGGCCAGAGGGACGTTCTTGTCCGAGTAGACCTCCTTGAACATGAAGGGCAGCAGATCGGTCGGCAAGTCTATGTTGTGTTTCTCGCACTCGCTCCTGAAGATGGTGCAGTAGTCCTCCACCGTCGGAGCCCCGACCTCGATCTTGTAATAGATTCGGCGCAGCGTTGCGGTATCCACCAGTTTCGCCGGCGGGATGTTCGTGGAGAACACGACCAGTTCGTCGAACGGCACCGGAAACTTCTTTCCCGTGTGCAGCGTCAGGTAGTCCTCGCCCCGCTCCAACGGGATGATCCACCTGTTGAGCACGTCCTGGGGCGCCGCTAACTGGCGTCCGAAGTCGTCAATGACGAAGATGCCGCCGCTGGCCTTCAACTGCATCGGGGCCTCGTAGTACTTGGAATAGGGATTGAAGATCAGGTCGAGCATGGCCAGCGTCAGCTCGCCGCCCGTGATCACGACCGGGCGCCGGCAATGAACCCAGCGCGGATCGACGCCGCCGCCCTCGGGCACGCTGGCGCCGCCAGGCCCAGGCGAACCGGCTGTTGCGGTGATCTCCCTGTGCACCGTAACGTCGAACACCTTGATGATCTGGCCGTCGACCTCGATGCAGTGAGGCACGTAAACCGTCTGTTCGAAGGCCTTTGCGATAGCTTCGGCGACGGAGGTTTTGCCGTTGCCCGGAGGGCCGTAAATGAGGATGGACTTCCCGGAGTTGACCGCCGGCCCCAGACGGTGGACCAGATCCTCGTCCATAACCAGCCCGGAAAAGCAGTGCGCCAGGGCGTCGGTCTTGATGTGCTCGTTGCCGATGCGCTGCTTTTCGACCTGGGCGCGAAAATCGACCAGAGACACCGGCGCCGGACCGACGTAAGTGGACTGGCCCAGCGCCTCGGCCGCCCATTCCCGGCCCTTGCCGGTGAGCGCGTATCTGAGCTCCTCCTTCACGCCGACTCCGCGAATGCCGAGGACCTCGATCAGGGCCATGTCCTTGGCGTCCTCGAGGAGGGAATTCACGATGATGCGGGACAGTTTCAGCTCGGCCGTTATCTCCGTGGCGGTGTTGTAGCCGTAAACGGACATGGCCTTGATGATCAGGGTGCGAACGAGGCCCGCGCCGATCCCCGTTTCCTCGATGGATTGGGGCATCGTGGGCGCCTGAGAGTACACCTGCTCGATCTTTTGCTCGTTGCTCATGGCGTCATCCGATCGGGTCCGGCGCGACCGGCGCCGAGGCCGCAGTGCCGACACATCTCCGCGCGGCGGGACCAAGCCGATTATCCCCTATTGCCGTGTCCATCGCTCCGAAGCTATCACGAGACAGGCTTCCATGTGTACGTAATCGCCGCGCGGCGCCAGGGCTTGAAAGACCGCGCGCACTCCACCCGAATCGCGCGAGGACGCCCGTCACGCGCTGGATTCTCCGCAACCGCGACACAATCCTCACCGGCGCCGTTCCATGTTTGGTCGTTCCCCGTCCGGGGTGACGCGCCGGGCACTGTTCCTCCGGGCAAGCCGACCCATGTCGGTCATCCATGGAACGCTCCTGGTCCCGGTTTCGGAACGGCCGCGACACCTACCACGACATGGATAACGCTTCGTTAACTTCGTGAATCGGGTGCGCCGATGAGGGCGACGAGGGGCGGCAGCATCCGTTCGACGATCGCCTCCGCGCCACCGGCGTTCGGGTGGATGCCGTCCGCTTGATTGAGCGTCGGCTCGGCGGCGACGCCGTCGAGGAGAAACGGCTAGAGCATAATCCGGTCAAGTTGAACTGACTGCGCCGGAGGAATTTTGTGCCGCGGGCAGGAGCGGAGTGAAGCACGTAGCGGCGCCACCGCGCGAGCTCCGCGACGAACCCGTGGCCGCAAAAGACCCTGGCCCTTCGGGTTGCGCCGGGCCAGGCTTGGGGCGGAACGCCCGCGGCGTTGCGCCGCTCGGCCGATGCCCCCGCATCGCCCTTCACGCCGCGCCTGGCGGATCGCCTCGCCACGGCGCAACGCAGCCGATTCCACCTGACCGGATTATGCTCTAGAAGGCGACGCTGTGTTCTTCGGCGCGACGGGGATGTCCCCAGAGCGGTCCACGCCGTTCGCCGCGGACCGGGAGCCCCGCGACACAAAATATTAACCAATCCTGGAGACTCTGTTCGGATAGGGTGGCGTGGACCACCCCCCGGCTTTCGGAAGGAAGCGGCTGGCGCCGATTGGCCGATGAAGGGCTACCATTTAAGGGACGTGCACCTGTTGTTGGCGGACCGCAACCGCGACATCCGGGACAGCGTCAAAGGTTGTTTCCTGGAGACCGGCTTCGGCACCGTCTCCGCCACCGACACGGTCGCAGACCTCGCCAACTGGATCTCGGAGGGGAAGCCGGACCTTCTCATCGCCGAGATCGATCTCGCCGACGGCGACCTTTGCGAGCTTTTTTCCGGTGTTCGTCACCACCGTGTCGGTGGTAATCCGTTCCTGCTGATCATCGCCATATCCACGTCCGGCGATCTCCCGACCGTGCGGAAGGTGATCGACACTGGCGCCGACGATCTCCTGGTCAAGCCGATCAGCGTGGAAATCCTGTTCGAGCGGATCACCGCGCTGATCCGCAGCCGCAAGCCCTTCGTCGTGACCAGCGACTACATTGGTCCCACCCGCCGCAAAAAGATGCGCGCCGGCCCGGGCGTGCCTCTGATCGAAGCCCCGAATCCGCTTCAGGCCAAGGCCCTTCGGCGCGGGAACGCGGCAACGATTCAGAGACAGATCACCGCCGCGATCGGCGAGATCAACGAACAGAAAATGGAGCGCCACGCGGACCGGATCATGTCGCTCGTGGAGCGCATCGTCGGGGACGAAGCGGACGCGCTTGACGGCCGCGGGCATGACGGACACCTGGCGCAGCTGCTCGAAGTGGCCGAGGACCTCAGCCGCCGGATGATCGACACCCGCTTCGTCCACATATCACACCTGTGCCGATCGCTCATTCAGGTGACGACGGCGCTGATCCGGGCGGGGCACAACCGGGATCCGCGGGACGTGAAGGTTCTGCCTCACCTCGCGGAAGCCATCCGCGCCATCTTTACGGAAGAGCGTGACACGTCGGTCTTCGCGCGCGATGTTTCCGAATCCGTCGATCGACTCGCCGCCAAGTAGCGCAAACCGCCTTGCCCTCGCAGGGCGGGCGAGCCTTCTTCCGTTGGTCGCGAGCGCCACGGGGGCGTGCCGAGGACCGGCGGCGCCTTCGGCCCGAAGGCCCCCGGCGGGTGCGCGCGAGTTCGCTCAAGGGTATGGCGATGTGTGCGTCTCGGGTGACTTCACGACTACCGCGATTCGCGCCCGACGAGGCGCTGCCGCCCTATGCCCACGTGCCGGGCCGTTCCCCGCACCCCACGCGCGATCCCGCGGGGCACCGGTTCGGAGCGCGCCCGGGCCGCTCCGATCCCCCGGACCCGGCCCGATGGCGGAAGAGCCGCGCATACCTTTACGGCGTGGACCTGTTCAATCACGGGTATTACTGGGAGGCCCACGAGGCGTGGGAAGATCTCTGGCGGGCGTGCGGCCGCACAGGGCCGACGGCCCGTTTTCTCCGGGGGCTCATCCATCTGGCGGCGGCGGGCGTCAAGCTGCGCGAGCAGAGGCCGGCCGGCGTCCGGACCCACGCACGGCGGGCGGGGGCGCTGTTCCGGGAGACGGCGCTGGACGTCGGCCAGGGCCCCACGCGCTACATGGGACTGGATCTTCGGACGCTGACCGAGTTCGCGGCCACGCTGGCCCGGGGGCCGGAAAGCGGCCGCGAGCCGCCCGATGGCGGGGTGGCGCCGCTCTTCGACTTCGTCCTCGCGCCGGCCTAGTTCGCGGGGTCTCGCAACGGACCACGGGCGTGCGGTAAGGTTGACCCGGCGGGTGCCAGCGAATGGAAGGCATCGGAAAGCGGGCGCAGGCTTACCCTGAAAGAGGGCGGGGGGCGCAACCCGGGCCGCGATCGACCCGTCCGGTTAAGACGGAGTTCAATTCGAGAGGAGGAAAAGCGATGCGGAAGCTACGGCACGCGATCACGAAGTTGGCGGCGGGCGAGAGCGCGGCGGTGGCGCCGGAGTACGCCCTGCTGATCGCCGTCGTCGCGCTGGCCGTCATATTCGGGGTGGTGGTCTTGGTTGAGGGCATTACCGACTTCTACGGCAGGCTCGCCGATTTGTTCTAACCCGGCTCCGTAGCCGGCGCCTTTTGTTGGGGAAACTCAGCGGTGATTTGAACAGAGGGGCCAGGCCGAAATGGCCCAGCCCCTCTTCGAAACTGGCTCCCCGGGCCGGACTCGAACCAGCGACATGGTGGTTAACAGCCACCCGCTCTACCAACTGAGCTACCGGGGATCAAACCGCCGACCGGTTGCTTCGGCGTCAGCGCGCCGGCGCCCTCACGGCGCTGGCGCTTATACCAAACCTCCACTAACGGCACCAGTGTTTGGCCCAGGCCGATACCACCGTGCCCCGGGCCGACTCGCGTTGCCGGCAGCGATGGAGGCGCGGACCGGAATCGAACCGGTGTACGGGGCTTTGCAGGCCCCTGCATAGCCACTCTGCCACCGCGCCACGCCGGGAGCGCCGGGAACACCGCCGCAAACGCTTGTCCTCGCCGCACACGCTGGGCCCGCACCGCGTTCCCGCGCGCGCCGCAGGCTACAATCGAGATATACTGAGTGCGAGGCGGCGTTGCAAGAAGGCCCGCGCTCGCCGGCCCGGCGTTGTGTTTGGCACCCGCCCTCAGTATAAAGCCGTCAAGGGCCTGGACGTGGGCCGCGACCGGCTTGCGATAGGCTTGGCGGGTCACGCATGCACTTGCCGAACGGGGCGCCATGATCGATTACGCGGTGTCTCGCCGCAATATGGTTGAAAGCCAGATTCGCACGAACAAGGTGACGGACAGCGGGCTGCTCGCCGTCATGGCGGAGTTGCCGCGCGAATGTTTCGTGCCCGAGCCGCTTCGTGGGGTCGCCTACGTCGACGAGGACATTCCCCTCGGCGGGGGGCGCTATCTCATGGAACCCATGGTGCTCGCGCGGCTGCTTCAGGCCGCGGCGGTGCAGCCGGAGGACGTGGTCCTCGACATCGGCTGCGCGACCGGCTATTCGGCCGCCGTGCTGGCGCGGCTCGCCAACACGGTGGTGGCCCTTGAAAGCCACTCCGAACTCGCGGCCCGGGCGACCGCCACCCTGGCCGATCTCGGCATCGACAACGCGGTCGTGGTGGAGGGCCCTCTGAAGGAAGGGTACGCGAAACAGGCGCCCTACGACGTGATTTTCATCGGCGGGGCGGTGCCGCGCATACCGCGCGTCATCGCCGATCAGTTGGGAGAGGGCGGGCGGCTGGTGGCGGTCGTCGCCGCGGAGGCGGCAATCGGCAGGGGCACGCTGGTCACCCGCGTCGGCGGAATCCTCTCGGACCGCCCTGTGTTCGACGCGGCCACGCCGCTGTTACCGGAATTCGCCCCCGAACCCGGCTTCGTGTTCTGAGGGGAACGGTCTTGGGGTCGAACCTGACGCCAGCGAAGCGGCCGTGGTCGGCAAGTGCGATGCGGCTGCTGGCTGTCGCCGTTCTGGCGGGACCGGCGGGTGCCTTCGGCGGCGACGCTTGCGGCCAGACCCTGGAGGAGGCGCTAGCCGCGGCCTACAGGCTCAATCCCGCGCTCGAGGCCAGCCGCGCCAGCCTGCGCGCCGTCGACGAAGGGGTGCCCCAGGCGCGTGCAGGATACCGGCCGACGGTGACGGCGCAGGGCGATATCGGCCGCTCCGAGAACGAGGTTGTTTCCCCGTTCTTCGGCGCCAGGGAGAAGAGGAATCCGAAGAACTACCGGCTGTCCATCGAACAGCCCGTCTACCGGGGCGGGCGCACGGCGGCCGGCACCCGCCAGGCGGAGAACCTGGTCCAGTCGGGCCGGGCGCGGCTCCTGGTGACCGAACAGGACGTGCTCCTGGCCACCGCCACCGCTTACACGACCGTGCTCCGCGACCAGGCGGTACTCGAGCTCACGATCAATAACGAGCAGGTGCTCCTGCGGCAGCTCGAGGCGACCCAGGACCAGTTCGAGGTCGGCGAAGTGACCCGCACGGACGTCTCCCAAGCCGAGGCCCGGCTTGCCGGCGCCACGGCCGAGCGCATCCAGGCGGAAGGCGATCTTGACTCGGCCCGCGCGGTCTATCGCAACGTGATTGGCGAGTCGCCGGGCGAGCTGGTCCCGCCCGGGCCGGTGGAGGGGCTTCCCGCCACGGTCGAGGAGGCCATCGCGCTTTCCGAGCAAAATCCCGATGTCGCCGCCGCGCTTTTTTCCGAGAAAGCGGCTTTGGACGGCGTCGATTTGGTCACCGGGGAACTCTTGCCCGAAGTATCCGTGGTCGGCGAGATCACCCGCGGCGAAGAAACTTCGGCCCGCGGCAGCCTCTCCAAAAGAAAGCTGATCAAGGCGCAGCTGAACGTTCCCCTATACCAGGCGGGCGCGGTCTATTCGCGGGTGCGGGAGGCGCGGCAGAACGCCTTGCAACGCCGCAGCGAGGTCGAGGATGCCCGGCGCGACGCAGGAGAGGCGGCGACCCGGGCCTGGGAGGCCCTGGAGACCGCGCGGGCCATGATACTGTCTTTCGAAACCCAGATCAGCGCCAACGAGATCGCGCTGGAGGGGGTGAAACAGGAGGCCACGGTCGGCGCGCGCACCATCCTTGACATTCTCGACGCCGAGCAGGAGCTTCTCAATTCCCAGGTGAACCTCGTGCGGGCGCAGCGTGACGAGACCGTGGCGGCGTTCGAGTTGAGGACGGCCATCGGGCGGATGACGGCCGCTTACCTTGGTCTTTCGGTTCAACTTTACGATCCGGAAAGCTATTATCGAAAGGTGCGCGGTAAGTTTTGGGGCATACGCGTGAGGGACGAGTGAATGTGCCGTTCGAAAGCGCAAGAATTCCTTAAGAGTGCTGCTTGTACCTTATCTGTGGCAATTTGGCGCGGCGTTTCGCCGCCGTGGACGGATCAGCAATGACGACCGCGAAAACGCAACAAGAACCGTCGATGGAGGAGATCCTCGCATCGATCCGCCGAATCATTTCGGAAGAAGGCGAGGGCCAACAGGAAGGCGAGGCCCAAGAGGAAGGCGAGGCCCAACAGGAAGAAACGCCCGAGAGCGGCGCGGAACCCGAGCCAGCCGATGAAGAATCGGAGGGCACCGACGAGGTTCTGGACCTCACAAAGATGGTCAGGGAGGACGGAACGGTCGTCGACTTGACCGCGGAAGGGGACGCGCCAGAGGAGGATTCCACGAAGGAAGCTGACGCCATGGCCGAAGAAAAGACCCAAACGGAGCCCGAACCCGAAGCAGAAGCGGCAGACGAGCCGCAACCTGAACCCGCGCCCGAACCCGAGCCGGAGGCCGCGCCCGAGGCGGAGCCGCAACCGGAACCGGACATCGAGCTCGAGGCCGTAGAGCCGGCGGCAAAGGAGACCGCGGCGGTTCCTGGCGGCGTAGGCAAAGGCCTGGTCTCGGACGAGGTGGCGGCGCTCTCCACGGCCGCGCTTTCGGCTCTGGCCGAGGCGGTGGCGCAGGAACAGATCAGTGTCCCCGGCCGTCCGCTGGACGACCTCATCAAGGATATCTTGCGGCCGCTGATCAAGGACTGGCTCGACAAGAACCTGCCGGACCTGATCGAGCGTCTGGTCAGGCAAGAGATCGAGAAAATGGTCGGGCGCATACGGGACGGCTGAGTCCGACCACGGTCCGCTGCGGGCCGTCGGTTCCCGGCGGACCCGCCTCTGCACCGCTCAGTAAAAACAGGAAGATCGTCAGCTGATGCTGGACAAAACCTATCGTCCCGCGGAGGTCGAGGCTAGGCACTACCGGCTGTGGGAGGAGTCGGGGGCCTTCGCCGCCGGGGCGAGGGCGGAGGCACGCCCCTTCACCATCATGATGCCGCCGCCGAACGTCACCGGCAGCCTCCACATGGGCCATGCGCTCAACTTCACGCTCCAGGACATCCTGATCCGGTTTTACCGGCTGCGCGGGCGCGACGCGTTGTGGCAGCCGGGCACCGATCACGCCGGGATCGCCACCCAAATGGTGGTCGAACGCCAGCTCGAGGCCATGGGCTCCAGCCGCCACCAACTCGGGCGTGAGGAATTCGTGCGGCGGGTGTGGGAGTGGAAGGCGGAATCCGGCGACGCCATCGCGTACCAGGTGCGCCGGCTCGGGGCCTCGGCGGACTGGGCGCGGGAGCGCTTCACCATGGACGAGGGCCTGTCCACCGCGGTGCGCAAGGTGTTCGTCGAGCTGTACCGGCAGGGGCTCGTCTACCGGGACAAACGGCTCGTCAACTGGGACCCCAAGCTGCACACCGCGATCTCGGACCTGGAGGTGGACCAGCGCGAGGTCAGCGGCAAGATGTGGTACTTCAAGTACCCCATCGAAGGCCTTGAAGATCAATATATAACGGTCGGCACGACGCGGCCGGAGACGATGCTGGGCGACACCGCCGTGGCGGTCCACCCGGAGGACGAGCGCTACCGCGGCGTGGTCGGCAAGAACTGCGTGCTGCCGCTGGTCGGGCGAAAGATTCCGATCGTCGCGGACACCTATTCCGACCCCGAGAAGGGCACCGGCGCGGTGAAGATCACCCCCGCCCACGACTTCAACGATTTCGAGGTCGGGCGCCGGCACGGTCTCCCCATGGTCAACGTGTTCGACGAGGACGCCCGGCTAAACGAGAGCGCGCCGGAGGCCTACCGCGGCCTCGACCGATTCGAGGCGCGCGCGAGAGTCGTGGCGGACATGGACTCCCAAGGCCTGCTCGCCAAGATCGAGGAGAACCCGATGGTGGTGCCCTACGGCGACCGTTCCGGAGCGGTCCTCGAACCGTGGCTCACCGACCAGTGGTTCGTGGACGCCGCGACCCTCGCCACGCCGGCCATCGAGGCGGTGGAGACGGGCGCGACGCGGTTCGTCCCCAAGCACTGGGAGAGCACCTATTTCGAATGGATGCGCAACATCCAGCCCTGGTGCATCTCGCGCCAGATCTGGTGGGGTCATCAGATCCCCGCCTGGTACGGCCCCGACGGCCACATCTTCGTGGAGATGACGGCGGAGGAGGCCCACCTGGCGGCGGCCAAGCACTACGGGACGGCGGTGCCGCTCACGCGCGACGAGGACGTGCTGGACACCTGGTTCTCGTCCGCGTTGTGGCCTTTCTCCACCCTCGGCTGGCCGGAGCCGACGCCGGAGCTCGAGCGCTACTACCCGACCGACGTGCTGGTGACCGGCTTCGACATCATCTTCTTCTGGGTGGCGCGGATGATCATGATGGGGCTGCACTTCATGGGCGAGGTGCCCTTCCGGACCGTCTACATCCACGCCCTGGTCCGCGACGAGAAGGGCCAGAAAATGGCCAAGTCCAAGGGAAACGTCATTGACCCCCTGGATCTGGCGGAGGCGTATGGGAGCGACGCGCTGCGCTTCACGCTGGCCGCGCAAGCCGCTCAGGGGCGCGACATCAAGCTGTCCGAATCCCGGGTCGAGGGCTACCGCAACTTCGCGACCAAGCTCTGGAACGCGGCGCGCTTCTGCCAGATGAACGGCTGCGCGCCGCGGGCCGGCTTCGATCCCAAGGCGTGCGAGCTGGCGCTCAACCGTTGGATCGTGGGCGCGGTGGCGGAGGTTGGCGCGCAAGTCACGGCGGCGCTCGAGGCGTTCAAGTTCAACGAGGCGGCCGGCGCCCTCTACCACTTCACCTGGGGCACCTTCTGCGACTGGTACGTGGAGTTCACCAAGCCCGTCTTCTCAGGGCCCGACGAGAGCGCCAAGGAGGAGACCCGGGCGGCGGCGGCCTGGGTGCTGGATCAGATCCTGCACCTGCTTCACCCCTTCATGCCGTTCATCACGGAAGAGCTGTGGGAGCAGCTCGCGCCGGCGCGCGAACACAGGCTGATCTCCGCCGAGTGGCCGGAGCATGTTCCCGCTCTTGGAGACGAGCACGCGGCCGCCGAGATGGACTGGCTGGTGCGGCTCATCTCGGAAATCCGCGCCGTGCGCGTGGAGATGAACGTGCCGGCGGCGGCCAAGATTCCGCTTGTCATCAAGGACGCGAGCCCGGTCACCGCCGCCCGCGCCGATGCCCACCGCGACATCATCGAGAGGCTGGCCCGGCTCGAGTCGGTCGCCTTCGCCGACGAGGCCCCGCCGAAGGGCTCCGTCCAGGTGGTGCTGGACGAGGCGACCCTGGTTCTGCCCCTGGCCGACGTCATCGACATCGCGCAAGAGCAATCGCGGCTTGCCCGCGAGATCGACAAGCTGGGCTCCGAGATCGCGAGGCTGGACAAGAAGCTCGCCAATGCGGACTTCCTGGCGAAGGCGCCTGCGGAGGTGGTCGACGAGCAGCGCGAGCGCCGCAAGGAGTTCGCCGAGACCAAGGCCAAGCTCGACGAGGCTCTAGGGCGCCTGGCCACGATGTAACGAGCCGCTGGCGCGCGGGGCGACGATGGAGAATCATAGCCGGCCTCGCGGTCGGCCCGGTTCTCCCCTTGTCGCGAGGCGGCGGGGCACAATCTAGGTAGGTGTTATGCCTGAGTACCGCTCTCGGACAACCACCCACGGCCGCAACATGGCGGGCGCCAGGAGCCTGTGGCGCGCCACCGGCATGAAGGACGAGGACTTCGGCAAGCCCATCATCGCGGTCGCCAACTCCTTCACCCAATTCGTCCCCGGCCACGTGCACCTGAAGGACCTGGGCCAGCTGGTGGCGCGCGAGATCGAGGCCGCCGGCGGGGTCGCCAAGGAGTTCAACACCATCGCCATCGACGACGGAATCGCGATGGGGCATGCGGGCATGTTGTACAGCCTGCCCTCGCGCGAGATCATCGCCGACGCGGTCGAGTACATGGCCAACGCCCACTGCGCCGACGCGCTGGTGTGCATCTCCAACTGCGACAAGATCACGCCCGGCATGCTGATGGCGGCGCTCAGGCTCAACATCCCGGCCATCTTCGTCTCCGGCGGACCGATGGAGGCGGGCAAGGCCGTGATCCACGGCGAGGAAAAGCACCTCGACCTGATCGACGCCATGATCCAGGCGGCGAGCCCCGAGGTCAGCGACGAGGAGGCGATGCAATACGAGCGCCTGGCGTGTCCCACCTGCGGGTCGTGCTCGGGCATGTTCACGGCGAACTCGATGAACTGTCTCGCCGAGGCGCTGGGGCTCGCGCTCCCCGGCAACGGGTCGCTCCTGGCCACCCACGCCGACCGGCGCGAGCTGTTCCTCAAGGCGGGCCGTACGATCGTCGAGGTTACGAAGCGCTGGTACGAGAAGGACGACGAGACCGCGCTGCCCAGGGGCATCGTCACGCGTGAGGCTTTCGAGAACGCCATGACGCTGGACATCGCCATGGGCGGCTCGACCAACACCGTGCTCCACTTGCTCGCCGCGGCGCAGGAGGCGGAGGTCGCCTTCACCATGGCCGACATCGACCGGCTCTCCAAGCGCGTGCCGAACCTCTGCAAGGTGGCGCCGAGCTCGCCGCTCTATCACATGGAAGACGTGCACCGCGCTGGCGGCGTCTTAGGCATCCTCGGCGAGCTCGATCGCGGCGGTCTCCTCCACCGCGACGTGGCCACCGTGCACGAGCCCACCATGGCCGACGCGATCGAACGATGGGACGTGCGGCGCAACGCGGACGAGGCGGTGCGGCGCTTTTACATGGCGGCGCCCGGCGGCGTGCCGACCCAGGAAGCCTTCAGCCAGGACAAGCGGTACGACAGCCTGGATCTGGACCGCGAGCGAGGGTGCATCCGCGACATCGCCCATGCCTATAGCAAGGATGGCGGGCTCGCCGTGCTCCACGGCAACATCGCGGAGGAGGGGTGCATCGTGAAGACGGCCGGCGTCGATGAGAGCAACCTCACCTTCTCCGGCCCGGCGCGCATCTTCGAGAGCCAGGAGTCGGCGGTCGACGCCATCCTGAGCGATCGGGTGAAGCCCGGCGACGTCGTCGTCATCCGCTACGAGGGGCCCCGCGGCGGTCCCGGCATGCAGGAGATGCTGTATCCCACCAGCTATTTGAAGGCCAAGGGCCTGGGGAAGGCCTGCGCCCTCATTACCGACGGGCGGTTTTCCGGCGGCACCTCGGGGCTTTCCATCGGCCACGTCTCGCCCGAGGCCGCCGAAGAGGGCGCCATCGGCCTCATCGAGGAGGGCGATACCATCGCCATCGACATCCCCAACCGCGCGATCCGCGTCGACTTGGCCGAGGCGGAGCTGGCGCGCCGCCGCGCCGCCATGGAGGCGCGCGGGCCGGCCGCTTGGGTAGCAGTCGGCCGCGACCGCCACGTCTCGACCGCGCTTCAAGCCTACGCGGCGCTCACCACCAGTGCGTCGAAGGGGGCGGTGCGCGACGTGAGCCAGCTTCAGGGCAAGAAGGCGACGGCCCAGGCGGCGGAGTGACGGCGGGGCCGATCTGGCCCTGCGCCGGACCCGTCAAGAAATGCGTGCCTGGCGGCGTGGAAGAGGCGCTATCATCCGCACGCGCCGAGCCGGTCAAGAGAGCCGCGCGCGTCTGAGAGTCCTCGCGGGAGATGAGGGGTGAGGGCGGCCCTTCTCAAAGCCATCGTGATCCTGCCGGGGACCGTCCTGGTCGTCGTTCCGGCGCTCATTGTCTGGTTCACGAGGGACACGCTGTTCTCGGCCCGGCTCGCCAGTCCCCTCGAGTGGTACTTTTGGATCGGGATCGCCGCCGCGGCCACCGGGCTCCCGCTGATGGTCTGGACCACGCGGGATTTCATGCGCATCGGCGAGGGAACGCCGGCCCCCTGGCAGCCGCCCAAAAGGCTGGTCGTCCACGGCCCCTACCGCCACGTGCGCAACCCGATGATCTCCGGCGTGCTGCTGGCGCTTCTGGCGGAATCGGTGCTGTTGCGCTCCGTACCCCTGGCCGTGTGGATGCTGGTCTTCGTCGCCGCCAACGCGATCTACATTCCGTTCATCGAGGAGCCGGGTTTGGAAAGGCGCTTCGGCGAGGACTACCGCCGGTACAAGGCCAACGTCCCGCGGTGGGTGCCACGGTTCAGCCCTTGGCAGGGACCCGACGACGCCTGACCCGCCGCGCCGTCAGCCCTCCAGCTCGCACCACACCGGCGCGTGATCGGAGGCCTTGTTCTTGCGCGGGCGATCAGCGCCCCACACCGGCGA
>JAZGAE010000012.1:0-15225 GCA_036475545.1 Alphaproteobacteria bacterium | reverse complement strand
CCCGCCCCGGCGCACCCCGAAGGGCCGGGGTCTTTTGCGGCCACGGGTTCGTCGCGGAGCTCGCGCGGTGGCACCGCTACGTGCTTCGCCCCGCTCCTGCCCGCGGCACAAAATTCCTCCGGCGCAGTCAGTTCAACCTGACCGGATTATGCTCTAGCGTACGGATTCTTCCCCTTGCGCAGCATCAGGCGCAACGGCACCCCGGGAAGCTCGAAGTCCTCGCGCAGGGCGTTGCCGAGGTAGCGAAGATAGGATTGCGGCAGCGCCTCCGGCTTGCTCGCGAACAAGGCAAAGGTCGGCGGGCGGGCCTTCACCTGGGTGACGTAGCGAAGCCGGATGCGGCGGCCCGCCACCGCCGGCGGCGGATGGTGCTTGAGAACCTCGGCCAGCCAGCGATTGAGCCTCGCGGTCGGGACCCGGCGGTTCCAGATGCGGTGGGCCTCGAACACCGCCGGCATGAGCTTGTCCACGCTCTTGCCCGTGAGCGCCGATATGGCCACGTAGGGAACGCCCCTGACCTGGGGCAGCGAGGTCTCGAGCCGGTCGCGGAGCGCGCGCAGCGCCGCTTCCCTGTCCTCCACCAGGTCCCACATGTTGACCGCGATTACCATGGCGCGGCCCTCGTCCGCCGCCGTTCGGGCGATGGTGAGGTCCTGCTTCTCGAGGATTGCGCGGCCGTCCACCACCAGCACGACCACCTCGGCGAGGCGGATCGCCCGGTGCGCGTCCTCGGCGGTCATCTTTTCCAAGGCGCCCGTGACGCGGGCGCGGCGGCGCAGGCCCGCGGTATCCACCAGTCGGATGTCCCTCCCCGCGCAGCTCCACTCCACCGGGATGGCTTCGCGGGTCACCCCCGGCTCCGGCCCGGTCAGCAGCCGTTCCTCCCCCAGCAGCCGGTTGGCCAGGGTCGATTTGCCGACGTTGGGCCGGCCGACGATGGCCAGCCGCAAGGGCCGGGCCTTTTCGACCGCCTCCGCCGCCCGCTCCGCCGCCTCGCCCGCCTCTTCCGCAGGCGCCCCCTCTTCCCCTCCTTCGGCGAAGGAACGCAGCGCCTCGTAGATCCCGCCCATGCCCTCGCCGTGCTCGGCCGAGATGGGGATCGGATCGCCGAGCCCAAGGGCGTAGCTCTCCAGCACGCCGGCGTCGCCTGCCGTTGCCTCGCATTTGTTGGCAACCAGGATGATGGGCGTCTCGGCCTTGCGCAGCCACCGCGCGAAGTGCCGGTCCAGGGGCGTGACGCCGGCGCGGGCGTCGATGAGAAACAAGGCCACGTCGGCCTCGGCGAGCGCCCGCTCGGTCTGCCTTCGCATGCCGGCCTCGAGGAACTCGCCGGTCGCCTCGTCGAGGCCCGCGGTATCGACGACCTTGAAACGCAGATCGCCGAGCCGCGCCTCCGCCTCGCGGCGGTCGCGGGTCACCCCCGGCAGTTCATGGACGAGCGCGATTCGCCGACCGACCAGCCGGTTGAACAGCGTGGACTTACCCACATTGGGAGGGCCCACGATGGCAACCGTGAAGCTCATGGGCCAGTCCAGTACCCTCTATTCTAATAGGACGACATGTGTGACGGCCTATTGTGATAGAGGGTGCTAACGCAGGGCGATCAACTCTGCGTCATCGGTGAGAAAATAAATGGTCCCATTGGCGACGACGGGCATGACCGCGACGGGGTCGGGCAGGTTCAGCTTGCCGAGAAGTTCCCCGGTATAGGGCGAGATGGCGAGCGCTTCGCCGTGTGATCCGGTGACGATGAGGCGGTCGCCCGCCAGCACCGGCCCCAACCAGTGAATGGGGTCATCCTTGTTCGCCATGTCTTCGAAGGGCCTCAACGCCACCACCCAGCGGATGCGGCCATCCTTGCGCGTGAGACAGACGAGCTCGGAGCCGATGGTCAGCACGTAGATGTAGTCGCCGACCACCCACGGCGCGTGCATGCCGCCGAAGGTCTTGTCCCAAACGCGCTGACCGCTGCGCATGTCGATCGCGACCATGCGGCCGCCGTGGCTGATGGCATAGACCCGCCCGCCGTCGATCACGGGCAGGCCGCGGATGGCGGTTATGAGGGAAACGACGTCCGAACGCCGCACCGGGCTCAGGTTGTCCGACCACAGCATTCGCCCGTTGGCCACCCGCAGCGCGTAAAGCTCGCCCGACGAATAGGGGACCACCACGACACCCTTTTCGACGGCCGGGCTCGCGCCCCCGAGCAGCCCGGCGATCTCGACGATGCCGGAGTGCGTCCACAGCGAGTGGCCGTCGCCGATGTCGAGAGCGTGGAGTTGGTTGTCGATCGTCACCACGAACACGCGCTCTGCGGCCACGGTGGGGGCGGCCCGGGCGGGTCCGGGCACCGACTGCCGCCAGATCTCCTCGCCCGACTCCGCGTCGAGGGCAATCACCTGGGCAAAGCCGGTGGTGACGAACAGCCGTCCGTCCTGATAGGCGATGCCGCCGCCGACCGCGCTTCCCTCCTCTTCCTCCAGCATCAGCTCGGCCGACCAAAGTTTCTTCCCGCTCTCCGCGTCGAGCGCGGTCACTTCCGTGTCGGCATCCATGGTGAAGACCCGCCCGTCGGCGACGACCGGGCTGGACAGAAGGAACCGTTTGTCGCTCGCGCCTTCCCCCACGTCGACGGACCAGGCCCTCTTCAGCTCATCCGCAATGGCCGGGTGCTGCATGGCGTGGCTGGGGACACCGCCCGGCTGGGCCCATTCCGTGTTCGCGACCGGGCGCGGCAGCACCACCTGAAGGCTTGCCAGCGCGGCGTCCGGCCGGACTTGCCTCTCGTGGACGAGGATGGGGATACGCTCGCCCTCCAGAATGATTTCGTCGTCTCCCCCGAACCAGCCGCAACCCGCCAGGCTCGCCCCGGCGACGAGGGCGCACGCCACCAGCCGCGCCGTTCCAGGCCGCCCGGTGGCGTCGATCGCTCCCCTTTCTTGCATTGCTCGAGCCAAGCGTTCGACCCTAGCCACCCAGGATCTTCAACATTTCGCTGGCCCGCGCGCGGATACCCGCCGGAGCGCCGGGATCTTCGAAAAGGCGGGTGAAGATGTCGCGCTCGCGCTCCTTGTCGCCGGTCCGTCCGGAGAGAAGCGCGGTGAGCTCCAGCGCCGAGTAGCGCCAGGGGTTGTCCTCTGCGGTCAAAGGGGCGAGGCGTTCCGAAAGCTCCGCCGGGTCTGCGTTCTCCAGGCTGTAGCTCACGGACAGAATCACGGCGAGGCTTCGAAGGGTCTCGTTGACCGCGGTTTCCGCCAGCTCGTCGTAAATCGCCACGGCGCCGGCGAGATCGCCCCGTTCGGCGCGCAGCGCCGCAACGTTGAACCGCGCCAGCGTGGCGTAACCGGGATGCGCCTCCTCCGCCAGGGACTCGAAGGCGTCCGCGGCCGCTCGCCGCTGGCCGGCCGTGGCCAGGGTCACGGCCCTGGCGAAGCTGTCCCCCTGGGCGAGGCGCTGGCGCGTTTGGTAGTCGCGCCACCCCACGATCGCGGCCGTCACAACCACGGCGGCCACAGCCGCGCCGATCACGTAGTTTCCGTATCGGCGCCACAGCTTCTCGTAGTGTTCCCGCCTGAGATCCTCGTCGACCTCGCGAAAGATATTTACCACCGCGTGCTCCCGTATTCGGATGGATAGGGTCCAGGGCCGCTAAAAATAGCCTGACGCCGGGGCGATCGCAAATCCTTGCGATCGCCAGCTCCCGGAGGCCCGAGCCGCCCGGTCTACCGGTCTATTTCCCGCTGCCTAGGCGCTCGCCCGCCACTTGACGGAGCAGCCCATGCTAGACACTTGGTGCTCCGGGCCCTTCCCCGTTTCGGCAATCTGAACCATCGCTTCGAACAGCTCCCGCCGCGCCCCCGAGACCGGCGCCATGCGCGATTCGTCGAGACGGCCGCGGTAGTGGAGCTCCTGCTCGGCGTTGAACCCGAAGAAATCCGGCGTGCACACGGCGTCATAGGCGCGGGCGACCTCCTGGGTCTCGTCGATGACGTAGGGGAAGCCGAAGTCGTGGCGGCGGGCGAACTCTTTCATGTTGTCGAAGGAATCCTCCGGGTACGCGACCGTGTCGTTGGGCATGATGGCGATGGCGCCGATGCCGTGGCCGGCGAGCTCGCCGACGTCCTTCACGATGCGGTCGATCACGGCCTTCACGTAAGGGCAGTGGTTGCAGATGAACATGACTAGCGTGCCGTTGGGCCCGCGCACGTCCGCCAGCCCGTAGGTCTCGCCGTCGATCCCTTTGAGCGAGAAATCGACCGCCTTCCAGCCAAAGTCGCAAATCGGTGTCTGTTCGGCCATGGGGTTCCTCCCGCTCCGGAACCGGTCCCGCCCGGGACCGTCCGCCCGAGCCGGCAATCGATCATACGGAAAAGGGGGTCGGCGCCGCGCGAACTCGGTTCGCAACGCCGGCATCATCCGCCAAAACATGGCCCCACGCAACACCGCCGACGGGCCGCGCGATTGCCCTCGCCATCCGGGCAAGTCCGCGGAACTTGGGCCGTTCGAGACGCCGGACGGGCCCGCCGTGGCGCCCCGGCAACGAGCGGTCCAAGAGGTCCGCGGAACCTTGGTTAAGCGGCGAATTCGCCAAGGAGTCCCTTGGCGTTCCGGCCACCGCACTGGCTCCGTCCGCAGCCCAGCGCCTGCCGGGCTTACGCTTTCTTAACGCCACCGTGGATACAATTCTCACCGGAGCTGGCGGCGCACCACGATTGCGCCTCCACCCCCGGCAATGGACAGGCCACGAAAGCAGGAAAAGGAAAGAATCAGGGATGCGGGACTCTCTCCACAATCGGCCCAGGCGCTTGCGGCGGACGGCTTCGCGGGCCGCGGCCGTGCTCGTGGCGTTTCTGCTCCTTTCCGGCTGCACCGTCGCCCAGACGGCCGCGGTGGCGGGATTGAGCATGGTCAGTTTCCTGGAGACGGACAAGTTCCTCAGCGATCACATCATGTCCCAGGCGACGGGCATGGACTGCTCGACGCTGAACGCCATCGAGAACGGGAAGTTCTGCAAGGACGAAGAGGTCGTCGTCGCCGTCGTCGCCGAGCCGCTCTACTGTTACCACACACTGGCCAAGGTCACCTGCTACGCCTCCCCCAGTCCCTACGATTCCCAGTCCCAGCTCGTGGTGCGGCCGCGCGAGTCCAAGTCAGGGGAGTGGCTGGCTAGACGCGACATCGAAAATGAGGGACACTGAGGCTCGAACCAGCAGGATCACCGCACGGGGGCGTGACATAACCGATGGCGAAGCTTCTTCGCATCGCCGACTACCGTCAGTCACAACGCTGCATTTCCTTCAACCGTGAGGAGTTGAACCAGCTTCTCGCCCTTTACAGCCGCCGCGTGACGCGCGGGGAGTGGAAGGACTACGCCATCGATCAGGGCGCCGGAATGGCCGTTTTCTCCGTGTTCCGCCGCGCCGACGATCACCCCCTCTTCGCCATCGCCAAGATCGCCGAGGGCCGGAACGCCAAGGGCGGGTATGTTTTGTTCAGCGGTTGCCGGATCTTGAAGAAAAGCCGGACCATCCGAGGCGTCCTCGCCGCATTCGACGGCCAGCTCAAGCTGGTCGTATCGAGGGCATGAGGGAGTCCGGGGTAAAGGCGTAACCCCTTGAGGTCAGGGCCTGCCGATGCGGGCCGGCCCCCCGTCCGTCACCTGGCTAGGGCGGGCCGACAGGCGGGCAACCGGGGTTCCCCCGCACCAACCCTCAAGCGCCCTCAAGCCCGGCGCGCCACGCCGCGACCGGACCAGGCTACGGGATACTATCGACCCTTTCGGCGGAGGAGGTGTTGGTCGGCGGGTCGGAAAACGGGACGCCCGGCTCGAAGGCGGACTTCTTGAAGCCCTCCCCTTCCTTGACGATCATCCCCTTCCAACCCGTGTTCCACGAGATGTAGACCGTATCCTCGACGAGGCTCCACACGCCGGCCTCGGGGCCTCCCGCCCTCGTGGCGGTGGCGGTGCCGTCCACGTTGAGGGTGATGTAGAAGGTCTGTCCCTGTGTATCCGCGACCTTCCAGTTCCCCTCCCAGCCAGTGCCCTTCTCGCCACAGCCGGACGCCGCCAGAGAAAATACGACCGCGGCCGCGAGCAAAACTCGTTTCATGCCGAGTCCCCCCTTGTTGTCAGCAACCGAAGACAGGATAAGGCCACGGGCTGGCCCTCCTGACAACAGGCTTTCCGCATCGGGCCCCACCCCGTCGGTCATGCTCGAGGCGACTCGAGGGTCCCGAACCCCACCGCCCGAGCGCCGAATCGGGGGCTCGAGGACGCGCCTGCCGCCTCCCTCGGCCACCGCTCGCCACCCGGCCTACTCCCACTCGATGGTGCCCGGCGGCTTGGAGGTGACGTCATAGACGACGCGGTTGATGCCCTTCACCTCGTTGACGATGCGGGTCGCCACGTCGGCCAGGAAGTCAGCGGCGAAGGGGAAGAAGTCGGCGGTCATGCCGTCGGCGGAGGTCACGGCCCGGAGCGCGCAGACGAACTCGTAGGAGCGCTGGTCCCCCATCACGCCGACGCTCTTCACCGGAAGCAGAATCGCGAACGCCTGCCAAATGGCGTCGTAGAGCCTGGCTGAGCGGATCTCTTCGATGAAGATGGCGTCGGCCCGGCGCAGCATCTCCAGCTTCTCGGGCGTCACCTCGCCCGGAATGCGGATCGCCAGACCCGGGCCCGGGAAGGGATGGCGGCCGACCACCTCCTCGGGCAGCCCCAGCTCGCGGCCGAGCTCGCGGACCTCGTCCTTGAACAGCTCGCGCAAGGGCTCCACCAGGGCCAGCTTCATCCGTTCGGGCAGCCCGCCGACGTTGTGGTGAGTCTTGATGGTCACGCTGGGGCCGCCGGCAAAGGACACGGACTCGATGACGTCTGGGTAGAGCGTCCCCTGGGCCAGGAAGTCCGCCCCGCCCAGCTTTTCCGCTTCCTCTTCGAAGACGTCGATGAAGGTCGCGCCGATGACCCTGCGCTTCTCCTCGGGATCGGTGACGCCCCTGAGCTTCTCCAGGAACAGCTCCTTGGCGTCGCGGTGCACGAGCGGGATGTTGTGGTGGCGGCGGAAACGCTCCACCACGTCCTCCGCCTCGCCCTCGCGCAGCACGCCGCTGTCCACGAACACGCAGGTCAACTGGTCGCCCACCGCCTCGTGCACGAGCGCCGCGACGACGGAGGAATCGACGCCGCCCGAAACGCCGCAGATCACGTGGCCCTCTGCCACCTGCTCGCGGACCTTGGCAACGGCGCGCTCGCGGAATGCGGCCATGGTCCACTCGCCCGAGCACCCGGCCACGTGATGGGTGAAGTTCCTTAAGAGCGCCGCGCCGTCGGGCGTGTGCACCACTTCGGGATGGAACTGGACGCCGTAGAAGCGGCGCCCATCGTCGGCGATGGCGGCAAAGGGCGCGGCCTCGCTCACGCCCACGACCCGGAAGCCCTCCGGCAGGCGCACCACGCGGTCGCCGTGGCTCATCCACACCTGCTCGCGGGTCCCCTTCGGCCGGACGCCCTCGAAGAAGGCGCACTCGTCCACCACCTCGAGGAGGGCCCGCCCGAACTCGCGGTGCTCGGTGGTCTCCACCTCTCCGCCGAGCTGGGCGCACATGGTCTGTTGACCGTAGCAGATGCCCAGCACCGGAACGCCGAGCTCGAAGACCACCTGGGGCGCGCGCGGGGTATAGGCCTCGGTGACGGAGGCCGGCCCGCCCGAGAGGATCACCGCCTTGGGGGCGAAGGCCCGGACCGCGTCCCCGCTCATGTTGTAGGGATGTATCTCGCAGTAGACGCCGCTTTCGCGGACCCGGCGCGCGATGAGTTGTGTCACCTGCGAGCCGAAGTCGAGAATCAGGACGCGCTCATCCATGGGCCTTATCGATTCCCTGGCTTGGAGGTGGCGGACCATATCCGATCGGGTCGGCGCGCTCCAGTCTCGAGGCGGCGCTGGATCATACGCACGGGGAAGGACCGCCCGGGGGGACCGCCCGCGTCAGGTCCTCCCAGCCGTAAGCGACCTGCGTAACCCGTTTGCCCCACAACCTCTCCTCGCGCTCGGCGATGCGCTGGCCCCCCATCGCCTCGTAGAAGAAGCGGAACGGGTTGGCCGCCAGCACCCAGACGAGTGCGGAGGGAACGCCCCGTGTCACGAACTCGCCGAAGAGCGTGAAAAGCAACGCCCGGCCGACGCCCTGGCTCTGGTGGTCCGACGGCACGTAGAGGGTGTAAACCTCGCCCCAGCCCGGCGGGCCGTCGGCCGCCGGGCCGCCGCTGCCGAAGCCTATCACGCCGGCATCGGGGTCCTCCGCCACCACCACGAACCCGGCCCGGCCCGGCGTCGCGATGGCCCGCGACCAGATCAGCGCCTGGCGGTCCTGCGACATCTCGACGAGGACCCGGTCGGGCAGGATGCCTGCATAGGTCGCGCGCCACGTCTCGACGTAAACCCTCGCGATGGCCGCGGCGTCTGCGCGGCGGGCCGGGCGGACCACGACCTTCTCCGCGGTGCCGGTCACGGGCTGCGCTCCAGCACGGCGGCGAAGAAACCATCGGTGCCGTGACGGGCCGGGGTGAGCTCGAGATACGGCCCAGGGCACGGGCATCGGCCGCCGACCGTCCCTCCCCAGACCTCGGCCACCGGGATCGGCCTGAAACCGGCGCGGGAGTCGAGATACGCGGCGACCTGGTCCTCGTTCTCGGCGCCGAGCAGCGAGCAGGTGGCGTAGACCAGCCGCCCGCCCGGCCGCACCAGCCGTCCGGCGTTATCCAGGATGCGCCGTTGAAGGGCCACCAGGCGCTCGAGGTCCGAGCGCCCAAGCCGCCACCGGGCGGCCGGATCGCGCCGCCACGCGCCGAGACCCGCGCAGGGCGCGTCGACCAGCACCCGGTCCGCCCAGTCCGCGTGGTCGCCGAGCCAGGGGTCGTCGTCTCCCTCGATCACGTGCGTAGTGACGATGGTCACGCCGGCGCGAGCGAGCCGCGGCGCGGCGCGGTCGAGGCGCGTCGACGCGTCCACGGCCGCGATCTCGCCGCGGTTGCCCATGGCGGCGGCCAGCGCCAGCGTCTTGCCCCCCGCGCCGGCGCAGTAATCGACGACGCGCATGCCGGGGCGGGCATCGGCAATGAGCGAGACGATCTGCGCGCCTTCGTCCTGCACGTCCACCAGCCCGTCCACGAAGCAGGCGTGCCCCCCAAGGGGCTGGCGGCGCGACAGGCGCAGGCCCAAGGGCGAGAGCGGCGTCGGCTCGGCCTCGAGTCCGTCCGCCGCGAGCGCGGCCCGCGCCTCCTCGCGGCTCGCCTTCAAAACGTTGACCCGGAGGTCGATCGGCGCCGCATCGTTGAGCGCCGCCATCTCCTCCTCCAACCGGTCGCCGAACCGGAGGCGGAGCGCGGGGTCGAGCCAGGCCGGGTAGTTCGCGCGCACGGACACCGGCTGGTCCGGATGGTCGAGGGCGCGGCCGGCGAGGTTGCGGGCGAGCGCCTCCTCCGGTGCCTCGAGCGGCGCCGGCGCGTAGCGCCCCCCGTCGAAGAGCGTTGCCATCCGGGCCGCGTCCGCCTCTCCGCTCAGCGCCAGCAGGGCGATGACCCGCCGCCGTGAAGAGAAGGCCGGCCCGGCCCCGCCGGCCGCGCCGCCGTCCACCGCGCCAGCCTTGGGCTCGCCCTCGAGGGCGCGCCGGAGCCACCACTCGAGCGCCGCGCCGTGGCGCAGGACCCGGAAAACCAGCTCGGAAATGGCGCGCCGGTCGTGCGCGCCGATGAAGCGCCTCCGGCGCAGCCACCCGGAGATCGCCCGCTCGGCGGGCCGCTCGGCGGAGTCCACCGCGGCGAGGAGATCGATCGCCGCCTGCACCCTTGCGCCCGGGGTCATCGCCCGCGCCCGCTCACGCGCCGGGGCGGGCCGCTCGATGGGCCGGGACCGCGCCCCGGACCTTGATCCGGGTCAGGATTCCTCCCAGTAATTGGGGGCTTCGCGGGTGATGGCGACGTCATGCACGTGGCTCTCGTCCATGCCCGCGCCGGTGACCCGTAGGAACCGGCAGTTGCGGCGCATCTCGGCGATGTTGGCGTTTCCGGTGTACCCCATGGCCGCGCGCAGGCCCCCGACGAGCTGGTGGAGGACCCTTATCGCCGGCCCCTTGTAGGGCACGCGGCCCTCGACCCCCTCCGGCACCAGCTTGAGCTTGTCCGTGATCTCCTCCTGAAAGTAGCGGTCGGCGGAGCCCTGCGACATGGCCCCGATCGAGCCCATGCCCCGGTACGCCTTGTAGGACCGCCCCTGGTAGAGGAAGACCTCGCCGGGGCTCTCGTCCGTGCCGGCGAGCAGAGAGCCGATCATGGCGCATTCCGCCCCGGCCGCGACGGCCTTGGCCAGGTCGCCCGAGAACCTGATCCCGCCGTCGGCGATGACCGGGACGTCCGCCTTGCCGCATTCCTTCACCACGTCGAGGATGGCCGTGAGCTGGGGCACCCCGACGCCCGCGACGATGCGGGTCGTGCAGATGGACCCCGGACCGATCCCGACCTTGACGGCGTCGGCGCCGGCCTCGACCAGCGCGCGTGCCCCTTCGGCCGTGGCGATGTTGCCGCCCATTACCTGGGCGTAGTTGCTGATCCTCTTGATCTCGTTGATCGTCTCGAGCACCCCGCGCGAGTGGCCGTGGGCGGTGTCCACGACGATGACGTCGGCCTCGGCGTCCAGAAGCGCCTCGGTGCGGCGCACCCCTTCGGCGCCGACCCCGACGGCGGCGGCGACGCGCAGGCGGCCCTTTTCGTCCTTGCACGCATGGGGAAAGCGCTGCGCCTTTTCGATGTCCTTGACGGTGATGAGCCCGGTGCAGCGGTAGGCGTTGTCCACCACCACCAGCTTTTCGATGCGATGCTGATGCAGGAGCCGCTTGGCCTCCTCGCGGTCGACGTCCTCGCGAACGGTGACAAGGTCGTCCCTGGTCATCAGCTCGCTCACGGGCTGCGAGGCGTCGCTGGCGAACCGCACGTCGCGGTTGGTGAGAATTCCCACCAACTTGCCGTCTGCCCGTTCGACCACGGGGATGCCCGAGATGTGATGGTCGGCCATCAGCTTGAGGGCGTCGGCCAGCGGCTGGTCCGGGTGGATCGTGACCGGGTTGACGACGATGCCGGATTCGAACTTCTTGACCGCGCGCACCTGGTCTGCCTGGCGCTCGATGTCGAGGTTCTTATGGACGACGCCCATGCCGCCGGCCTGGGCCATGATGATGGCAAGGGCGCTCTCGGTCACCGTGTCCATGGCCGCCGAGACGAGCGGGATGCCGAGCTCGACCTCCCGGGTCAATCGCGTCCTGATGTCGGTGTCGGCCGGCAAGACGGCGGATTCCGCCGGCGCCAAGAGCACGTCGTCGAAGGTAAAGCTTTCCCGCAGATTCATGCCGCCTCCAGGTGCGGCCGCGAATGGCGCGACATCTTACACATCGGGCGCTCGATGCCAAGGCGATTGCGACTCGGCTGAGGCGCCATCGCCGCCGCAAAAAACAAACTGGCGCCCATCGGCGCCGTGTCCATAAGATTGGAACGAATGATGAATTTTTCCAGGGCCGTGGGTCACCGCGCCGGCGATGCGAAAGGAACAGCTCAAGCCCGGCGAAGATTGTCCGGGGAGCTCAACAAGGACCTCACCAACGTCGCGATCCACGACCCGGCCCGGCATCCGAGCGGGGTCATCCGGCCTTAGCGGACTCCCCCGTCGTGCCCGCGGGGCGCGCGAGGGCCTGCGGTGCGGGGCGCGCCGTCACTCGGGCGGGCCGCGGAATCCCAGCGCGACGACGTAAGTCTCCGCCGACTCGCGGCGGGTGGCGGGCGGTTTCGCGTGTTTCACCGCCTGGAACTCCCGCTTGAGGGCGGCCAAGAGCTCCCCGTGGGCACCACCCTGGAACACCTTGGCCACGAAGGCGCCGCCGGGGCCGAGGACCCCGCGGGCGAATTCGAACGCCGCCTCGGCCAGTGCCATGATGCGGAGATGGTCGGTCTGCGCGTGCCCGGTGGCGTTGGGGGCGAGATCGCTCAACACCACGTCGGCCGGGCCGCCGAGGGCCTCGCGCAGCAACTTGGGCGTATCCTCGGCGAGGATGTCCCGCTGCAGGACCGTGGCCCCGGGCACCGGCTCCATGCCGAGAATGTCGAGGGCCACGACCCGGCCGGCCCTGCCCTTGCCCGCCCCGGCGCCGCTGGCCCCGACCCGCGCCACGGCGACCTGGGTCCACCCGCCCGGCGCCGCGCCCAGATCGACCACGCGCTTGCCCGGGGTCAGGATGTGAAACTTGTCGTCGAGCTGGATGAGCTTGAACGCGGCGCGCGAACGAAGCCCGAGCTCCTTGGCCTCCGCCACGTAGGCGTCGTTGAGCTGGCGCATGAGCCAGCGCGTGCTCGAGGCCTTGCGCCCCTTCGCCTGCTTCAGCCTGACAGAGAGCCTGCGGCCCTTGGGGCGGCCGGGCCGGTCCCGCCTCGCCATGGGTCCGGCCTAGGGCGAACCGATGGCGGCGGCGGGCGCTGCGGCCTCGGCCTCCGCGTCGGCCGCGCCGATGAGCCCCAGGAGGATGCCCTCCCGCACGCCACGGTCCGCGACCCGCAGGCGGCCCACGGGCCAGGCGCGGCAGATCGCCTCCAGGATCGCGCAGCCGGCCACCACCAGGTCGGCGCGCGCGTGGCCGATGCAGGGGTTGGCCGCGCGCTCCGCCTCCTCCATTCGCGCGAGCCTACGGCTCAAGTCCGCCACGTCGTCGAAGGTGAGATAGGTCCCGTCGACCGCCGAGCGGTCGTACCGGCTGAGTCCCAGCGAGACGGCCGCCAGCGTGGTGACGGTCCCGGACGTCCCCAGCATCTGCACGGCCCCGGCGGCGACGCGCTCGCGGATCCGGTGGCGCGCCTCGAACGGCGCGATCAGCTCCGCCACTCTCTCGACGATGGCGCGGTAGGTCTCCTCCGGCATCCGCCCGCCGCCGTAACGCTCGGCGAACGTCACCACGCCGCAGGGAATCGACATGCAACTCTCCGCCCAGGGCTCGCCCGCCGCCGGCACATTGAGCCACATCAGCTCCGTGCTGCCGCCGCCGATGTCGAAGACGAGCGCGTGGTCGCAGGCGTCACCTAAGAGCGGCGCGCACCCGGCGAGCGCGAGCCGGGCCTCCTCCGCCGACGAGATGATCTCGAGATCGAGCCCGGTCTCGGCCGCGACGCGGTCGATGAACCGGTCGCAGTTCGAGGCGCGCCGGCAGGCCTCGGTGGCGACGCTGCGCATGCGGGACGCCTTCTGGCGGCGCATCTTGGCCACGCACACCGAGAGCGCGTCGATGGTCCGCCGCTGGGCCGCTCCCGAGAGCAAGCCCGAGCGGCTCACCCCCTCGCCGAGGCGCACGATGCGGGAGAACGAGTCCACCACCCGGAAGCCGTCCCGGGTGGGCCGGGCCACGAGCAGGCGGCAGTTGTTGGTGCCCAGGTCGAGCGCCGCGTAGGTGTGCGCCCATTTTCCGGTCTCCCCGTTGGATTTGCGGGCGCTCTCTGTTCGCTGCGGCTGGCCGGCTGTCACGTCGGTTCCTCTCCCGTGCCGGCGCCGGCACAAGGTCCGGCATCTCAAGGGCCGAACAGTCTACTTTAGATCGGGCCTCCCGCGAAGGGCCGGCCTCGGTTGCCGTTGCCGGCGGCGGCGCGCCTTCTATTCGATGTCGTCCGGGTGGTATTGGGTGGCGGGGCTGAAGACCACTCCCATGGCACGCAGCCTGCGCACGGCGCGGAAGTCGTCCCGCCGGTCTCCGCCTTGTTTTCACGGGCTGCCTGGGCTGCATCTCCGGCGGCCGCGGCGGCACGGACTCGCTTCGCGCCTCCTGGTCGAGCGATCCGACCGCCCCAGCGGCGCCCGGGCGGGAGGATCGCACCCCTTAACCTTGTCTTCACCGCCGGCGGGCAATACATTTAGCCCACCCACGGCGCGGCGGCGGCCGCAAGCCCATTGGGGCGTCGTATAATGGCATTACGCTCGGCTCTGGACCGAGTAATCGGGGTTCGAATCCCTGCGCCCCAGCCATTGTTTGTCATCCATCGAAATCAACGCGTGATATGCCCTCCTGCGAGGCGATGTGTGGTGCCCTTGGGTGGCGCCCGTATCGCATAGGCGACCCTCGGAGGCCTGCCGGCACACGTCCTCCCTTGTTGCCCGCGCCCCGGCATCGGAGACCCCGCCGCTTGGATGTGCGGGCGCCGACATGCGCGCGCGCTCGCGCGCGCATGGTCTTGACGCCAGAGCTGTTTTCTTACAGACAAGGGCACCGTTGAGCCGTGGTCGTGCAGCGAGCCAACGGCGGGAGTGCGACGGGATGAGCGAAGCCGAAACCGGTACTCGGGATTTTATCCGAGAGATCATCCGCGAGGACCTGCGCGCGGGCCGAATCGAGAGCGTCGTCACCCGCTTTCCGCCGGAGCCCAACGGCTATCTCCATATCGGCCACGCCAAGTCCATATGCCTGAATTTCAGCGTTGCCGAGGAGTTTGGGGGCCGCTGCCACCTCCGCTTCGACGACACCAACCCCATCAAGGAGGAGATGGAGTACATCGACTCCATCCAGGAGGACGTGCGCTGGCTCGGCTTCGATTGGGGGGAACATCTCTACTTCGCCTCCGATTACTTCGAGCGGCTGTACGAATGGGCGGAGCATCTGATCGGCGAAGGAAAGGCCTATGTCGACGACCTCTCGCCCGAGGAGATCCGCGCCTACCGTGGCACGTTGACCGAGCCGGGCCAAAACAGCCCCTACCGCGACCGGAGCACGGAAGAAAACCTGGATCTCTTTCGCCGCATGCGCGCCGGCGAATTCGACGAGGGTGCGCGGGTGCTGCGCGCCAAGATCGACATGGCCTCCGGAAACATCAACCTAAGGGATCCGGTGCTCTACCGCATTCTCCTTGCCCCCCACCCGCGCACGGGCGACGCCTGGTGCATCTACCCCACCTACGACTTCGCCCACGGCCAGTCCGATGCCATCGAAGGCATAACGCATTCGCTGTGCACGCTCGAATTCGAAGACCACCGCCCGCTCTACGACTGGCTCATCGAGAACCTGCCGGTGCCCTCGCGCCCGCGGCAGTACGAATTCTCGCGCCTGAACCTCTCCCACACGGTGCTGTCGAAACGAAGGCTCATTCAGCTCGTCGAGGACGGCCATGTGCGGGGCTGGGACGATCCCCGCATGCCGACGCTCAGCGGGTTA
>JAZGAE010000011.1:0-2177 GCA_036475545.1 Alphaproteobacteria bacterium | reverse complement strand
AGACACGCCCCGAAGGTGTTCGCCGCCCGCAGCGCGGTCGCGGCCCGCGGGCGCCGCGTGCTGGCGGCGGCCTCGGGATCGACCGGCCCAAAGCGGTCGGCCGGCGCCGCCTCGGCCGAGCGCGAGGCCGAGGCCGCCGAGGCCGCGCCCTCGCCCGCCTCCGCCGGGCCCGACCTCTCTCCGCCCGCCGAAGCGGGCTCCGCGAAGGCGGGCCCGCCGGACGAGCCGGACCCGCCTTGAGGTAGCCATGCCCGACCTTGCGCTCGAGCGGGCCGCCGGCGGCCTCGTGGCCGGAATCGACGAGGCCGGCCGGGGCCCTTTGGCGGGGCCGGTGGTGGCGGCCGCCGTGATCCTGGATGCCGAAGGCTGCCCCGCGGGCTTGCTCGAGGGGCTCGACGACAGCAAGAAGCTGACGCGCGAGCGCCGCGCCGAGCTGTTCGCCGCCCTGGAGTCCGCCGCCCTGGAGTCCGCCGCCCAGATCGGCATCGGCGCGGCGAGCGTCGGCGAGATCGACCGCCTCAATGTCCTTCGCGCGACCCTCGTCGCCATGGCGCGGGCCTACTTCGCCTTGCACGCCGCCGCGCACCTGGCGCTGGTCGACGGCCCCCACGCCCCCGACCTTCCCTGCCCGACCCGGACCGTGATCAGGGGCGACCAGCGGAGCCTCTCGATCGCCGCCGCCTCGATCGTCGCCAAGGTGACCCGCGACCGGGTCATGGAGCTCCTGGCCCGCCGCCATCCCGGGTTCGGCTGGGAGCGCAACGCCGGCTACGGCACGGCGGAACACCGCGCCGCGCTCGAGCGCATGGGCCCCACCCCCCACCACCGCAAGAGCTTCGCGCCTGTGATCAACATCTTGAGTCGCCCACAGGATTAACCCCTAACATATTGATTCGCCGGCCGTTTCCTGTTGACCCGCCGAGTCCGGTGACTCATCCTCCGCGCCATGCCGAGCGCACCCAAGCCAAAGAGAGACACGATCCTGGTCGGCGACTGCGTGGAGCTGATGGGCTCCATGCCCGAGGGCTGCGTCGACATGGTGTTCGCCGACCCGCCGTACAACCTTCAGCTCGGCGGCGAGCTCCTGCGCCCGAACAACAGCCGCGTCGACGGGGTGGACGAGGCGTGGGACAGGTTCTCCGGATTCAAGGACTACGACGAGTTCACGAGGGGTTGGCTCGAAGCCGCCCGCCGGGTGCTGAAGGATACGGGCGCGCTGTGGGTGATCGGCACCTATCACAACATCTACCGCATCGGCGCCATCCTCCAGGACCTCGGCTTCTGGATCATGAACGACGTGATCTGGCGCAAGACCAACCCGATGCCGAACTTCCGCGGCACGCGGTTCACCAACGCCCACGAGACGCTGATCTGGTGCGCCAAGGATCGGGCGGCCCGCTACACCTTCAACTACGACGCCATGAAGGCGCTCAACGACGAGGTGCAGATGCGCAGCGACTGGCTGCTCCCCATTTGCGGCGGCGGCGAGCGCCTGCGCGACGGCCAGGGGCGCAAGTCCCATCCCACCCAGAAGCCGGAGGCGCTTCTGCATCGGGTGATTCTGGCCTCCACCGAGGTGGGCGAGCTGGTCCTCGATCCCTTCCTCGGCACCGGCACCACCGGCGCGGTGGCCAAGAAGCTGGGGCGCAGCTACATCGGGATCGAGCGCGACCCGGATTACGCCGAACTCGCCCGCAAGCGCCTCGCAAGCGTGCCCGGGCCCGAGGACTTGAGCCTCGTCGCCACGCCCTCCAAGCGGGCCGAGCCCCGCATCCCCTTCGGCTGGCTGGTCGAGCGGGGGCTGCTATCGCCCGGGACCGTGCTCACCGACGAGCGCCGGCGCTGGCGCGCCAAGGTGCGCGCCGACGGCACCGTCGTCTCGGAGGAGGCCCAGGGATCGATCCACCAGGTCGCCGCCCGGGTCCAGGGCGCGCCGGCCTGCAACGGCTGGACCTTCTGGCACATCGAGTCCGAGGGGCGGCTGGTGTCCATCGACCTGCTGCGCCGCAAGCTCCGGGCCGAGCTCGGCTAGAGCATAATCCGGTCAGGTGGAATCGGCTGCGTTGCGCCGTGGCGGGCGTCCGAGCGGTGCGTCCCTAGCCGGGCTATACTGCACCTCGTCCGTTCCGATGGCCGATGAAGAAACTTCGAAGAAACTTCATAGGCCCGCCCGGTCA
>JAZGAE010000010.1:0-3631 GCA_036475545.1 Alphaproteobacteria bacterium | reverse complement strand
CGGTCGAGTACACCTGCCCGATGCACCCGGAAGTGCGGGCCTCGGAGCCGGGCGCGTGCCCGGACTGCGGCATGACGCTGGAGCCGGCAACGCCGCCCGCCGGACCCGCCCCGGTCGAGTACACCTGCCCGATGCACCCGGAGGTGCGGGCCTCGGAGCCGGGCGCGTGCCCGGACTGCGGCATGGCGCTGGAGCCCGCGGCCGTGTCCGCGGCGATCGAGTACGTCTGCCCGATGCACCCGGAAATAGTCAGTTCCGAGCCCGGCGATTGCTCGATTTGCGGCATGGCGCTGGAGCCGCGCGCCGCTGTCGTGGAAGAGGAAGTCAGCCCGGAGCTCGTCTCCATGACGCGGCGATTCTGGGTCAGCCTTGCGCTGACGGTGCCGATCGTGGCCGTGGAGACGGCGGAGGCATTCCAGGCGTTGCCCGCTCTCGTGCCGCAGCCCTTGGCGATATGGATCGAGCTGGTGCTCGCCACGCCGGTCTTGCTGTGGGGTGGCTGGCCCTTCTTCGAGCGGTGCTGGGCGTCGTTCGTGCGCCGCAGGCTCAACATGTTCAGCCTCATCGGCATCGGCACGGGCGTGGCCTATGCCTATAGCGTGATCGCGGCCGTGTTCCCCGATATCTTCCCGCAGGCGTTCCGCCGCGAGGACGGCACCGTCGCGGTTTATTTCGAGGCGGCGGCGGTGATCGTGACGCTGGTGCTGCTGGGCCAGGTCTTGGAGCTCCGCGCCCGGGGCCGCGCCAGCCAAGCCATCAAGGCGCTCCTGGGGCTCGCGCCCAAGACGGCGCGCCGCCTGCGCGCGGACGGCACGGAACAGGACGTGCCGCTCGACCGCGTCCACCCGGGCGACCATTTGCGCGTGCGGCCGGGCGAAAAGATCCCCGTCGACGGCGTCGTCCTGGAAGGGGCGAGCTCCATCGATGAATCGATGATCACGGGCGAGCCCTTGCCCGTCGAGAAGCACCCGGGCGACCGCGTCACCGGCGCCACGATCAACGGCACCGGCGGCTTCGTCATGCGGGCCGAGCGCGTCGGCGCCGAGACGCTGCTGGCGCAGATCGTCGCCATGGTCGCCGAGGCCCAGCGCAGCCGCGCTCCGATACAGCGCCTGGCCGACGTCGTCTCGAGCTACTTCGTGCCCGCGGTGTTGGCCGTCGCGGTTGTCACGTTCATCGTGTGGTCCCTGATCGGGCCGGCCCCGGCGATGGCCTTTGGCCTGGTCAACGCCGTGGCGGTGCTGATCCTCGCCTGCCCCTGTGCCCTCGGGCTCGCGACCCCGATGTCCATCATGGTCGGCACCGGGCGCGGGGCGATGGCGGGGGTGCTGATCAAGAACGCCGAAGCCCTCGAGACCATGGAGAAAGTCGACACGCTCGTCGTCGACAAGACCGGCACCTTGACCTTAGGCAAGCCGCGGCTCACCTCCCTGGTCGCCGCGCCCGGGATCGCCGAGCCGGAGCTTCTCCGGCTGGCGGCAAGCCTGGAGCGGGGAAGCGAGCATCCCCTTGCGGGCGCGATCGTCGCCGGCGCCACCGAGCGGGGGCTCGAGCTCGCAAGCACGAAGGATTTCGGGTCGCTCTCGGGCATGGGCGTCACCGGCAGCGTGGACGGGCGGACCGTAGCTCTCGGCAACCTGAAGCTGCTGGAGAGACTCGGCGCGGAGCCCGGCGGACTGAAAGGGCGCGCCGAGGAGCTCCGCCGCGAGGGCCAGACCGTCATGTACGTCGTCGTCGACGGCAAAGTGGCGGGGCTCGTCGGTGTCGCCGATCCGGTCAAGGAGTCGACGCCCGAGGCCATCCGTCTCTTGCAGGCGGACGGCGTCGATGTCGTCATGGTCACGGGAGACAGCCTTACCACGGCGCAGGCGGTGGCGCGGCAGCTTGGATTGGACCGGGTCGAGGCCGAGGTCCTGCCCGAGCGCAAGGGCGAAATCGTCAAACGGCTTGCACGTGAAGGCCACGTGGTGGCGATGGCCGGCGACGGCATCAACGACGCCCCGGCGCTCGCCCAGGCCGATGTCGGGATCGCCATGGGGACGGGGACCGACGTGGCCATGGAAAGCGCCGGCATCACCCTGGTGAAGGGCGATCTCCGCGGCATCGCCCGGGCGCGGCGGCTCAGCCGGGGCACGATGCGCAACATACGCCAGAACCTTTTCTTCGCCTTCGTCTACAACTCGATCGGCGTGCCTATCGCCGCCGGCGTGCTGTATCCGGTGTTCGGCCTGCTGCTCAGTCCGATGATCGCGGCCGCGACGATGAGCTTGAGCTCGGTCTCGGTGATCACCAACGCGCTGAGGCTGCGCCGGGCGGAGCTTTAGGGAGTGGGCATGAGGGGCGCGCCCCGCCGGCGAGTGAGACCTGCCCTGCACGGCAACGAATGAGGTGTGCGAGATGAACATCGGAACCGCCGCCGAGAGATCGGGCGTGCCCGCCAAGACCATCCGGTACTACGAGGACATCGGCTTGATCGAACCTGCGGTGCGCTCGGCCAACGGCTACCGCACCTATGGCAAGACGGATGTCCAGACCTTGCGATTCGTTTCCCGCGCCCGCTCGCTCGGGTTCTCGGTCAAGGACGTGGCGAGGCTCATGGCCCTGTGGCAGGACACGCGCCGGGCCAGTTCCGACGTCAAGGCGCTGGCCCGCCATCATGTCGACCGCATCGATCGCAAGATGGCGGAGCTCGAGTCCATGCGCCGCACGCTCGTGGACCTGATCGAGCGCTGCTACGGCGACCACCGCCCAGATTGCCCCATCCTCGACGACCTCGCCGTGGGAGAGGAAATGGCACAACCCGCCCGCCGCGGATGACGGCCCGCGTGCGGGGAGCGCCGGCGCGCTCGCCGCCCGCGCCCCCCGGCTTTTGCCCCCCGCCTTTTGATTGAATCGCCTGCCCCCGGTAAGTCATACTGAGATGGGGCTAATCGAGTCCCGAGGGAGGCGTTTATCCCGATGGCTTCGGGCGCTCCATGACGAAGCCAGGCGGTGGGGGTTTGCCGCCGGCAAGGCTTCGCGGTGGGCAGGGGGGAAGTGCGTTTCGAGCGCCGCGCGCGGCGCTGTGGCGGGGCGCGCTAATGGCGCTCGTCGCGGTCGTTCTCGGATTCGACCTTGGTGCTTTCGTAGGCGTCTGGTCGAACGGGCGAAGCGAGCCCCCCGCGAGCATCCAGCCCGTCGGGCCGGCCCCGGGGCCGGCGGCGCTCGTGGTCCCCGAAGGGCTCGAAGCGGGACCGGCGCAGGTGGTCGCCGAGGGGGGGCCCGAGGCTGCTCCCGCCGGCATCGGTGTCCCGGCGACGATAACCGTCGCCTCCCGCGAGCCGGCCGCGCCTTACCCGCAAGAACGTGCTGGCGCCGCCCGCGGCGAACGAACGGCGTTGCTCCCGCCGGGCCTCGGTACCCCGGCGACGATAACCGTCGCCTCCCGCGAGCCGGCCGCACCGAACCCGCAAGAACGTGCTGGCGCCGCCCGCGGCGAACGAACGGCGCTGCTCCCGCCGGGCCTCGGCGCTCGGAAGAAACCGGGCCCGGCTTGGCGGCGCTACGCGGCGGTCGCGCCCGCGGCCGAGGGCCGGCCCATGATCGCCATCGTGATCGACGACCTGGGGCCCAATGCGGCGCGCGCGCGCCG
>JAZGAE010000009.1:0-19609 GCA_036475545.1 Alphaproteobacteria bacterium | reverse complement strand
TCATGAAGGCCGCCTACGTTTCGGCGACGCCGGAGGAATACTTCGTTCCGTTCTTCGTGCTCTTCCTGTTGCTGTTCGCCGGCACCGGCATCGGCAACGGCTCCACCTTCCGCACCATCGCCATGATCTTCCCCAAGGAACAGGCGGGGCCAGCCCTCGGCTGGACGTCGGCGGTGGCCGCCTACGGTGCCTTCATCATCCCTCAGGTGTTCGGCGAGCAGATCACCGCGGCGACACCGCAATACGCGCTTTTCGGGTTCGCCATCTATTACGTCGTCTGCCTGGTCCTGAACTGGTGGTATTACCTCGGTCCGAAACGCGAGTTCGACAACCCGTAGCCTCCCTCTCGCCACAACGATACCCGGGCGGTTTTCGCTTTCCTTTCCGGCGGGGAGATCCCGCAACTCCCCGTAAGCGAGACGCGGACCCGCTTGGGGGATCCTCGCTTCGCTGTCGTCGCCGGGCCAAGTTGTCCAGAAGACCCGGCTTCCGCAAGCCACGCCACGATGCGGGCCGGAAGCTCGTCCCGGTTGGCGTGCGTCACCTCCCAGAGAAGGCACTCCTTCGACCGTTTGACCTCGGCGATGAAGCCGCGGCCGCGCAGCCCGACCGTCGCCACAACGGGCGCTTGGCCCGCCAGCAACGCGCGCATGGCGCCGACGAAGCGCTCGGAGAGGCACTCCATCTTGCCGATCTCATCCACAAGGTAGGTTTTCGCGGCCGGGTCGGGCGCAAGCAGCGACGCCGCCGCGTCCAGGGTTGCCACGTCCACGCCGTACTTGCCCACCCGGTGGCTCTTGGAAAAGGCCACGTGGGCGATGACACGCTCCTTCCCCTCGAAACTCGCCAGCCGAAAGCCTCGACGCTCGCCGCCCTCGCGGATTTCCTCCGTGTAAAAGCCTCGGAGCTCCTTCGCCTCGAGCTGCCCGGCGACGCGCCGAATCACCGTGGTCTTGCCGATGCCAGGCGCGCCCGTGAGCAGCAGCACGTGCGGCTTGGGTTGGCGACCGTGAGACGTAGCCATGTCCCTCCTAACGGGCTCTCCGCCGACCTGGCTTCGCCGAAGGCAAGAGGCTCCCGCCTGCCGAAGCCGTGCGGTGGGCAGGTCGGCCCGCAGGCGGGCTCTCCGCAAGCGCTCGGCATGACCGTCAACCCGGAGTCTCTGTCACACCGATCTTAGTCTGCAATCACTGACTGCGAACGGCTAACCAGAAAACATCGAAGAAACGAACGATTAGCGAATCAGGCTTATACGACTCTTCCGTCCAAAGTTGCTAAACGTGACAAGGGCTCGATTTGAAGTGCTTGCCTACCGTTGCGGTGATCGACAGGGCCCGAGAAATGTCGGCATATAGGCCGCCCGACCCGTTCCGGCGGGCGAAGCCGCCGAGCTTCGTGAGCGGTGATGAGGACGACCTCCGGCATGGAACCATCCGGTACAGCCCGTGACGGCGGATCAGCCCTGCGGACGGCAAGACTTCTGTTTCTGGCCACGCGACCGATGTTCTTTCCGGCGTCGGTCTTGCCAGTGCTTCTTGGCACCGGCTGGGGCTACCGGGTAAGCGGGCAGCTTGACCTCGGGTCCTTCGGCCTGGCGCTTGCGGCCATGGTTTGCGTGCATGCCGGGGTGAACGTCATCAATGACGTCTACGACGACATCTGCGGAACCGATCGGGTGAATCCCGAGCGCATCTCTCCCTATACCGGCGGCTCCCGTTTCATTCAGAACGGCACTATGACGACGAGCCAGATGACGGGCTGGGCCGTCATACTGTTCGCAATTGCGGTCGTAATCGGGGCCATTCTTTTCGCGGCCAAAGGGGTTGGAGTCGTCTTGTTCGGACTGACGGGAGCCACCCTCGGAGTCCTGTATTCCATGCCCCCCATGCGGCTGAGCGCTCGCGGGCTCGGCGAAGCCGCGGTGGGCCTCGGGTTTGGGATTTTGCCGGTGACCGGCGCTGCCTGGCTACAGAGCGGCTCTCTCGGAGCCGGGGCCTTGCTTCTCTCGCTCCCGGTCAGCCTCTGGGTGGCCAACATCTTGCTCGTCAACGAGGTCCCGGATGCCGAGGCCGATGGCGCAACAGGCAGACGAACCCTCGTGGTACGCTTGGGCCCACGAGGGACGGGGAGAGTGTACCTGGCCCTCAACGGCCTTGCCGTGGGTTGCGTCATGCTCTCGATAGCCGCGGGCCTCCTTCCTGTCGCCGCTATCGCAGCTCCACTGGCGCTTGGGCTGGCTTCGATTCCCGCGGCGCGGGGCATTGGCCGAACCGACGACCGGCGGCTGGCCTTGACCCGCAGCATAAAGATTACGCTGGCCATCCATGGGGCCGGAACCTTATGGCTCGCCGGATGGGTCTGGGTCGCGTAAACCCGGTCGTGCAGCCAGCGGGAGTCGGCAACCGGCGGTGCTCGGCGGCTCGTCATCGCCGCCGCGGCGCGGCGGCCGCCCGCCACGCCGGCCCACGAGGTCCCGCCAACGCGGAGGCATGCGCCATGCAAGACCAAGCCCGGTCCCCACGCATCACGCGGTTGTCGTGGGGAAGCCTGGAAGTGGAAGGGGGCGGCAGGTTCAAGGACGCCAAGCTGTTTCCCGGAGGCGCACGGGAGTGGGATTGGCGCGAGACCGGCACGGCCCACGTGCCGGGCATCCAGCCCGCCGACGTGGAGGAGCTCGTGGAGCACGGAGCCACGGCAGTGGTGCTCTCGAAGGGGGTCCTGGAGCGCCTTCAGGTCTGTCCCGAGACCTTGCGGATGCTGAAGGCGCGGGGCGTCCGCGCGCACGTGCTCCAGACCGAGGAGGCGGTTCGTCTCTACAACGAGCTGGCCGAGAAGGAGCGCGTCGGCGGCCTCTTCCACTCGACCTGTTGACCGCGATACCGGACTTCGCCCCGCGCGCCGTCCTGCGCCGGGGCGCGTGATCCTAAGGGGCGTTTGCGATCCGGCGCAGGCAGTCCATGACGCGCCCCCGGGTCAGCCCCGCGTGTCCATCCAGATGGTGACGGGCCCGTCGTTGACGAGCTTCACCGCCATGTGGGCGGCGAACTCACCCGTTTGCACGGGCACGCCGTGGCCCGCCATGAGGGCGCAGAAACGCGCGTAGAGGTCCCTGGCCGCGTCGGGGTCTGCGGCGCCGGAAAAGCCCGGGCGGTTGCCCTTGCTCAGGTCGGCGCAAAGGGTGAACTGGCTCACGGCGAGCACGCCGCCGGCCACGTCCAGGACCGAGCGGTTCATCTTGCCGGCCTCGTCCTCGAAGATGCGCAGGTTCGCGATCTTGCGGGCCAGGTATTCGGCCTCCGCCTCGCCGTCGCCCTCCTCGACGCACAAGAGCACCATCAGCCCCGGCCCGATCTCGCCGATCACCCGATCATCGACGGCCACGCTCGCTTCGCTGACGCGCTGCAACAGCGCTTTCATGGCCGATCCCCCCCTTGTGTCTTGCGCCCGTTGAACCGATACCCCTTGAGGCCCCTTCGCTCAAGGGCGGTTGCGGCCGCGGGTGACAGGACGGCGACCAGGAGTCCCCACCGAGGCATGTCCATGTTGCCGGGCGCGGAGGCGATCGCGCCTGCGAATGAAGTGGGATTCGTTCGCTTCGAGGCGGGATGGACGGCGCGGCCGGTTTCCGTTAATGGATGGGCCGGGAAGCCGGCAAGGCGCGCAAGGTCCGCTGATGAAAAGGCCCAACCAGGTTTACAAGGCGGTACTCACCGCCCCCAGGCTCACCCGGATCGCCGTCGGCCTCGTCCTCGTCGTCGCCGGCTTCTTCGGCTTCCTGCCCGTGCTCGGCTATTGGATGATCCCGCTCGGCATCATCGTCGTGCTCTTCGACGTGCCCTGGATACGCGAGCTGTGGCGGCGCTCGCGCCGGTGGTGGAAGAAGATCCGCGGACCGAGCCGCGAGGGCTCGCCTTAGCCCGGATTTTCCCGAGACCCGTTCCGTCCCGCCGGCATGAAGCGGGCGGCCGCGGCGGCGCGGGCCGGCCTCGTGGGCGCCTTCGTGGCCGAAGCCGGGAAAAGAAGGTCCACTTGATCGAGATCAAAGGGCGGAGGGGGGAACCTTGTTAGGCTCCCGCGGGAATTTTCGCCGTGGCTCGGCCCTGAGCGCTGCCGCGAGGGGGTCGGATTTTACCGGCGAATTGCCATAACGGGAGGCGGCACACGCTCAGAATTCCGATTCTCAACGATCAACAGGTCAGGGATTTTCACAGGGACGGCTACGTCGTCGTCCGCGGCGGGCTCAACGCGGCGGAAATGCAGCGGATCGAGGCCTGGACGCGGGAACTGGCCGAGCGGCCCGAGGAGTCGGGCAAGCACCGAGCGCCCCGAGGAGTCGGGCAAGCACTGGGTCTACCACGAGAAGAGTCAGCGTGATCCCGGCGAGGGCCTGATCCGCCGCATCGAGAACATCGCGCTGTACAAGGGAGAGAACACTGGAGGGTGCACGAAATGGGACTCACAGAAGCACAGATCAAAGAGTTCAATGATAAAGGATTCGTCGTATTGAAAGGGTTCTTCGACAGTGAAGTTATGGACCAGGTCTCCGCGTGGCTGGACGAGTTGCGGGACATGCGGCCGGAGAAGAATCAAGAGATGAAGTACTATGAGAAGAGCCCCATTACCGATGAGACCATTCTGGTGCGTGTCGAGAATGTCCTCGGCGACAATAACCCAGAAATCACCAAGCTACTTCTTCCCCCGAACACCATCGAGTGTTTGACGCAACTCTTTGGCGAACCTCCCACTCTCTTTAAGGAGAAGGTCAACTATAAGCTTCCTGGTTGCCGTCCGGATAAGCTGCATCAGGATCAGGCGGCCGGCTGGAACGCGTACTGCGATTGCTTCATATCGATGGGCATCGTGGTGGACGAGAACAGAAAGGAGAACGCGGCGCTCAGCTTCATGATGTCCGGGAATTACGAAAAAAAGCTCATGTCGGAGGAATGGTGCCCCCTGACCGAAGATGATCCGCCCTATGCGCCCGAGGAGGAGTATGTTCTGCTCGAAGCCGATCCCGGCGACGTTATTTTCTTCGATGCCTACGTGCCCCACGGCTCTCCGGCTAACACGAGCGACCGGAGCCGACGCAACATCTTCCTGACCTTCAACAAGCAGTCTGATGGAGACATGAGGGCCACGTATTACAGGGACAAGTGGGCCAGCTATCCCCCTAACGACGCCGAGCATCCACGGGCGCCAGCCTCGTATCGAGTATGACGACACTGGTCCGGTGCCGTCAGATGCGCTGGCGTTGTCACATTGGGCGCCAAGTTCGAGAGAGAGCGTGAGCTGGAGGTCCTTACGCAGCAACACCGACGGGACCCGCCACGTCTTGGATGGCCCCGGTCGGCCTGACCGTCCTCGAGATCGCCCGCAGCAACAACATCGACATCGAGGGGGCGTGCGAGGGCTCGCTCCCTGGCCGCGACCCGTCACGCCCTCGTCGACCATTACGCCCACCGGCGCTCGACGAAGGCCCACGAAGGGGCATGCTCGACCTCGCTCTCGGGCCGACCGTTACCTTCGTGGAGGCGACCGGGGCGCACCTTCGCCGACGCCGAGCACGAGGCAATGAGGCACGAGGACGCGCTCTGGCGCTGGCGCATCACGGCGCCGGCAGCCCCCCGGGCGGGATCGCGAGAAATTGATCTGAATCAATCCAAGTCCCGCTTTTTTGACGTAAGCATGTTCGATCCACGCGTGCGTCGGCGCGGCGATGACGGCATTGCTGCGACACGGACCAGGGTCTATCGCGATGAGCCTTCTTGACCTGGACGCCTTCGGCGACGCACCGCTGACGCGCGAGCCGTTCGAGTTCGTGGTCGTGCCGGGATTCCTCAAGTCCGGGACGGTGGCGGCGGTCCGCAAGGATTTCCCGGACATTTCGCATGCCGGCCTGTTTCCGTTGTCCGAGCTTTCGTTCGGGCCAAGCTTCGCGGCACTGATCGACGAGATCCGGGGCAGGGATGTCGAGGCGGCGTTCTCGGACAAGTTCGGCGTCGATCTCTCAGGGCACCCGTTGATGATCACGGTGCGCGGGCGATGCCAACGAAAGGACGGGCGCATTCACACCGATACGGGAAGCAAGATCGTGACCGTGCTTCTTTACCTCAACGAAGAATGGGAAGCCGAGGGCGGACGGCTGCGGTTTCTGCGCGGTCCGGACGATCTCGACGATGCCGTCGGCGAGGTTTCCCCCAATGGCGGCACGCTGATAGCGTTTCGACGCTCCGACCGGTCCTATCACGGCCATAAGCCTTATGTCGGGGTGCGGCGCTACGTCATGTTCAACTGGATGACCGATGCGAAGGCCATGGCGCGGGAACTGGCCCGCCACCGCATGTCGGCGCGGCTGAAGGGCTTCGTTCCGTGGCTGCGATAGAGGTCGCGCGGTCGGGACTGTTTGGGGGCGTTTGTCGTGGAGAGCGTCTCGATGGCGCTGAAGACCGGAGCCGTCGGGCCCAGGTCCAGGTCGAGCGAATCGGGCCCTCCGGGCTTTCTTGAACAAGAGACCCGAGGATTGACCATGAGGCGAGGTGAGACATGAGCGATGTCGCCGCAATAACGAAGAAATTCTTTCGGTGTCTGGAAAACGGTCGGGTCGAGACGGAGCCATTCAGGCACTGGTTGCTCGAGGACGTGCTTCCGCCGGACGTAGGGAACGCGATAACCGCTCTTCCCTTCGATCCACCTCGCATCGGCGACACCAAGGGAAAGCGGGAGACGCATAACGAAAGCCGGATCTTCTTTTCGGTGGAGAACCAAGGCCGGTTTGACGTTTGCCGGGATTTGGCAGGGGTGCTTCAGAGCGACGCGACCGTCAGGAAATTGGAACAGACCTGCGGCACGGATTTAGGGGCAAGCTTCCTGCGCATCGAGTATTGCCAGGACACGGGTGGTTTCTGGCTCGAGCCCCATACGGACATAAGCGTGAAGCTGTTCACCATGCTGGTTTACCTGTCCACGGACCCGGGCTCGGAAAACTGGGGCACCGATATCTATGATGAAGACATGAATTTCGTCGGCACCGGCCCATCTGCGTTCAATCGCGGGCTCATCTTCATCCCGGGAGCGAACACCTGGCACGGTTTCCGCAAGCGGCCCATCGACGGCGTGCGGAAACTGATAATCGTCAATTACGTCAAGGACGAATGGAGAGCCCGGCACGAGCTGGCCTACCCTGATCAACCGGTAGGCTGAGCCGGCCGCACGCCACGCCCTCGGCCGGGGTCCCAAGGCGCCGAGGCACGACACCCGCCTCGCATGAGCGCCATCGGCGGGCAAGGGGTTGCCGCGCTGGACTCACACCCCTCCCGAACCGGGATGCGGCGCGCACGGGCGGGTGGGGAATGGCGCTCGTGGCAGCGGCCCACGAGGCTGTCCTCGAAGCCGAGCGCCGCCGCGATAATTCCCGATTGCCGCCACGATCGAGGTGGCGCTCGCGATCAGCGACACGATTCGCGGGCGCGGGTCTCCTTGGGTCATGGACGGATTTTATCCGCCCCGCTCGCGGCGGGATACCGAATGCCGCCGGACCGCCGACCGTGGCGCGCCCGATTCGATCCCGGGTGAGAGCTCCGGATAAGTGCGCGGCCCTCACTCCGCCTGCCGCTCGAAGCGGCCGTAGCGGAGCATGATGGAGGGCAGGATCAAGAGGTTGAGCACGGTCGACGAGAACAGCCCGCCGATGATGATGGCGGCCATCGGGCCCATGATCTCGCGCCCCGGATTGTCGCTGTCGATGGCGATGGGCAGCATCGCCAGCGCGGTCACCAGCGCCGTGATCAGAATGGACGGCAGCCGCTCCTGGGCGCCGCGGATGGCGGTCTGAAGGTTCCACGCCAATCCCTCGTGGTCCACCAGATGCTGATAGTGGGAGACCAGCATGATGGAGTTCCTGAGCGTAATGCCGAAGAGCGTGACGAAGCCCACCAGCGAGCCCAGCGACAGCCAGCCGCCGGTATAGAGCGCGGCGAGCACGCCGCCCACCAGCGAGAACGGCAGGTTCACCAGCACCAGAGCCAAGTTGCGGACTCGCCTGAGCGCCACATACAAGAGCACCATGATGCCGACGCCCGCGATCAACGAGTGGACCAACAGCTCCTCGCGCGAGCGGGCCTGGGCGACCGCCGCGCCGGTGAACTCGAGATTGACGTCGGCGGGGAGGTCGATCTCGTCGTGGATCCGGTCCCTCAGCTCGGCGAAGAAGGAGTTGAGGTCACGGCCCGTGACGTTGCAGGTCACCGTCTGCAGCCGTTGCGCGCCCGAATGCAGGATCACGTAGCGGCCCGAGACCTGGCGCACCTCGGCCACCTCCTCGAGGGGCACGATGGTGCCGTCGGGGGTGCGGAGCGGCAGCCGCGCCACGGAGCCGGGCTGGGTGCGCAACTCCGGCGCCAGCACGACGGAGACCGGGAACACCCGGTTGCCGTCGTAGATCTGCCCGACCTCTTTGCCCTCGTAGGCGATCTGGACCGCCTCGAACACCTCGATCGGCGTCAACCCGCGCCGCGCGAGCCGGTCGAGGTTGACGCGCACGTCGAGTAAAGGCTCCCCCGGCGGGGCGCGGAGCTGGATGTCGGTGGCGCCGGCGGTCGATCGCATGACGTCGGCCACGCGCAACGCCATGCGGTCGAGAAGGTCGAGGTCGTTGCCGAAGATGTTGACCACGACCGGCGCGGTGTAGCCCGAGATGGTCTCGTCCACCCGCTCGATGAGAAAGGTGTTGGCCTCGAACACGATGCCGGGAAAGCCGGCGAGGATCTCGCGCATGGAGTCCATCACCCTCTGCTGCTCGGGCCCCGGAAGGGGCTCGAGGTCGACCTCGTACTCGGCGTAATGGGACCCAAAGGTGTCGGCCCCGCGCTCGGCCCGGCCGGCCCACTGCGACACCGATCTCACGCCCGGGATCTCCAGCACCGCCCGGGTGATCTCGCTGCCGATCCGCAGCGTCTCGGGAATCGAGGTGCCGGGCACGCCCGAGGTGTGGATCATGTAGTGGCCCTCGCGCAGATCGGGGAGGAACCCGCCGCCGAGACTCGGCAGCACCGAGATGCCGACCCCGCAGAACACGAGCACGCTCGCGATCGCGAACCGCGGCCGCTTTCCGATGACAGACAACACCCGGCCGTAGGAGGGCTTGAGCAGGCGGACCAGCGGCGGGTCCTTGGTGGTCAGGCGGCCGCGGCCGAGCAGCATGGTGCAGAGCGCCGGCGTCACGGTCAGCGCCACAATGAGAGAGGCGAGGATGGCGAGGATGTAGGCGATCCCTAAGGGCGCGAACATGCGCCCCGCCACGCCCCCCAGAGTCAAGAGCGGTACGAAGACGAGCGCCACGATGAAACTGGCGTAGACGACGGAGCCGCGCACCTCCATCGAGGCGTTGAACACCACCTCGCCGGCGGGCAACGGCTTGTCCCGCCGCCGGTTTTCCCGAAGGCGGCGGTAGATGTTCTCGGTGTCGATGATGGCGTCGTCCACGACCTCGCCCAGCGCGATGGCGAGGCCCCCCAGGATCATGATGTTGATGTTGATCCCCATCTCGATCAGCACCAGCGCGCCGGCGAGGAGCGAAAGCGGGATGGCGGTCGCCGAGATGAGGGCGCTGCGCAGGTTGAACAGGAACAGAAACAGCACCGAGACGACGAGGATGGCGCCGACCATGAGGTGGCCGGTGATGTTGGCGAGCGAGGCCTCGATGTAGTTGGCCGGGCGGAACAGGTCCCCGTGCAGGGTGATGCCCTGGTCGGCGAAGGTCGCCTCGAACTCCGCGAGCGCCGCCTCCACCCGGCGGGTCACGGCCATGGTGTTGGCCCCGAACTGGCCGATCACCATCACCACGACCCCGGGCGTGCCGTTGATCTGCGCGCCGCTGATGGCGGGCGCCGGAGCGATGGCCACGTCGGCCACGTCGCCCAAGCGGATGCTGCTGCCGTCGCGGTACAGCACCACCACCTTGGCCAGCTCCTCGGGCGTGCGCGGTTGCCCCTGGGTCCTCAGCGCGATGCGCTGGTTCACGTTCTCGATGAAGCCGGCGCCGACGATCCCGGTGGCCTCTCCGGCCGCCGCCACCACGTCCTGGAGCGACAGGCCGAAGCGCCGCAGCCTGTCGGGGCGCACCTGCACCTGAAGCTGGCGCAGATCGCCGCCGAAGACGTTGAGGTCGGCGACCCCGGGCACGGCGAGCAGGCGCGGCGTGATGGTCCAGTCCACCAGGGTGCGGAGCTCCATCAGCGACCGCGTCTCAGACGTCAGCCCGAGGGTCATGATGGTGCTGGACGACGAGGTGAGCGGCACGATCACGGGTGGGCCGGCGCCCCGAGGCAACTGCGTGGCGACGTTGGTGAGGCGTTCCGCGACCAGCTGGCGATTGCGGTAGAGGTCCGTGGACTCCTCGAAGGTCAACGTCACGACGGAGAGCCCTTGAATGGATTGGGAGCGGATGAACTCCAGCCCGACCAGACCGCCGAGGCCGTTCTCGATCTGCTGGGTCACCAGGACCTCGACCTGCTCCGCGGATAGCCCCGGCGATTCGGTCTGGATGATGACCAGCTTGGGCGAGAATTCCGGGAAGATGTCCAGGCTGGTGTTCGTCAGCCTGTAGGCGCCGTAGGCCAGCAGCAAGCAGGCCAGGACCACCACCACGCCGTGGAATCGGACCGAAAATTGGACGATGGAGGCGAGCATGTCGGGAGCCGCTCAGGAACTCACTAGTCTTCGTCCTCGTTCCGGATCTGCCAGCGGAATTCCTCCGCGTACAGCATCTGGGCGCCGGAGATCACGAGGTGCTCGCCGGGGCGGATGGAGTCCTTCACGAACCACCCGCCTGGCGCCTCCACCTCGGTGGGGACGGGGCGCCGGGCGAAGTGTTCGTCGTCGACCTTGACGTAGGCCCAGGCCTGGCCCGTGGCCCAGATCACCGCGGGCTGGGGCACGATTACGCCGACGGCGCTAAGCTCGGATTGCTCCACCCATACGTCGACCCGCATGTCCGAGCGCAACCTCCCGGTTCCGGTTCGGAAGAAATAGGTCTCGCCCTGGATGACCGGGTCCGTGTAGGGGGCGGCAGAGACGTAATGGGCCGGGCGGGCGTGGTCGCGGTTGCCGTCGGCGGAGACGAGCACCGTCCGCGTATTCTCGGGCAGCGTTTTGCCGACCGGCAAGGTGACCAACAGCAGGACGTCCTTGCGCGCGAGCAGGCGCTCGAAAGTCTCGGAGTCGCCGAGAACGGAGCCGGAAAGCTCCGGGCCCCATTCCTGCCGGGCCTCGTCGCGCACCGCGCGCCTCTCGGCCTCGATCCGCCTGAGCTCCGCCCGTTCGCGCTTCCACCTGGCCTCCGCCTCCTGCAGCCGTTTGGTCGCGATGATGTGCTCGTCCTTGTGCAGTGCCCGCAGGCGCTCGACCTCCTGCTCCGAGGCCACCAGGCCCGGGCGAATGGTCTCCGCCGTGTATTTGGCCGCATCGAAGCGCGCCCTGAGTTCCACGAACGGCTGGAGGTCCATCACCCGGCCGAAGGCGGCGATCTCGGGGGCGAACGTGGCCTGCCCGAGCACCTGCGTCGCGACGCCGCTTTGCGCCTGGGTGGCCTGATCGAGGCGCACGGTGGGGACGCCGTCGACGATCTCGACCCGCGAGATATCCTCGCCGTCGGCGCCGTCTCCGCGAACGGCCGGGCGGGCGTCGCCGTCACCGGCCACGGCGCCCCTGCGCCCGTCGTCAGGATTGCCGTCGCCACCGCCGTCGCCGTCCACGCCGATGCGTCGGCGCACCTCGGCCAACCGGGGCAGCCTGATATCCATCTCCGCGACCCTTTTTTCGACCGCGTCCCGCCACGGAGCGACGCGCCGCCCGGCCTCGGTGAGCAAGGCCTCGCGCCGGGACTCGGGCATGGTCCAGACCGCGGCCGCCCCGGCCACGGCCGCAAGCGCGAGCAGCCACAGAAGCACTCGGCGCTTTTTCGTGCCGCGCCTCTTCATGTTTTCGCCCCGGCGTGGCCCGCGGCGGCGGGCCGGCCGGACAGCGCCTCCAGATCTTCAGGGATCGCTCCGCCGTCGAGGGGCCGCTGCACCGCGTCCTCGACGGCGCCGAGTGCGAGAAGGGCGTCGATGCGGGTGCGAAGCCGGGCCCGCTCCGCCGCGACCAGCTCGATTTCCGCCGCCACCAGAGTCAGGCGGTCCGCCTCGCCGAAGGCGAACAGCTTTCGGACCTGATCGAGACGGGCCCGTTGCCCGGTGACCAGGCCCTTGGCCGTCGTCCACGCCTGGATCGCGGCCTCGGAACGCGTCACGGCCAGGCTGATCTCGCCCATGACCCGCGCTTCAAGAGCGGTGAAGCGGGCGTTCTCCAGATTGCGGGCCGCCCGCGCCTCGGCGATGGGCCCTTCGTTGAGGTTGAGGAGGGGGAGCAGGACCGCGGCGCCCAGGCTCTTCAACGCGTCGCCCTGGTCCCACACGAAGCCGGGCGAAAGGCTGAAGCTCGGGTATTGTTTGGCGATCTCCTCCCTCAGCCTGGCCTCGACCGCCGCGTAGCGGGCCCGGGCCCGGCGGATGTCCAACCGGTTCACCAGCGCCGCCTCTTGAAGCTCCGCGGTCGGCGGGGTCCGGGGGGCTTGCCTTTCCAGCCCGTCGAAACGGATCACGAGCCGCCGCACTGCGTCATGCGGCATGCCCAAGGCCTCGGCCAGCGCCGCGCGAGTGGCCTGGATGTTGCCCTCGGCGGTGTTAAACGCGAGCCGCGTCTCCTGGGCTTGAATGCGGAAGATGCTGACCTCGGTGGGGCTCGCCTCGCCGAGGGCCTGGCGCTTCTCCAAGAGCGCGAGCGACCGTTCCCTGGCGTCGAGCTCGCGGCGCAACAGCTCGGCCATGCGCTCCGCCGTGAAGCCGTCGACGAACCGCGTGCGCAGGCGGCTCCTGATCCGCCAGGCGGTTGCCGCGACGTTCAGGCGCGCATCCTCGCTCAGCGCCTCGGCTCTGGCGCTGCGCGCTGCGCGCCGGTCGGCGGCCTCGATGGGAAGCTCGAGGGCGAAGCCGAGGCTCCAAGGCGAGTCCGAGAAATCCTCTTCCTCGCTGTGATGTTCGACGCGGGGATTTATGGAGGGGTTCGACCGCTGGCCCGCGGTGACCTCCGCGGCGCGCCGCAGCCGGAGCTGTGCCCGGGCCACCTCCATGTCGGGATGGTAATAGATCGCCATCAGCGTGAGAGAGCCGAGATCCCAGTCCGGCAGCGGCCATTCCTGGGTGCTGCGGCCGTGGCGCGCTAGAAAGGCGCGCAGGCCTTCGTCGGCGCCGCCGCGGGCCTGCAACTCGGCGGCGATTCCCTGGGGATCCAGCGGCTGCGGCTCGTAGACCTGGATGGCGCAGGCCATGAGCGGCACTCCCAGCAAGGCCGCGGGAATGACGCTCCGGAAAATGGTGATGCCGTGAGTCACCGAACGGAACACTCTTTTGCGTAATTATTGTTGCATTCCAGTAACCTAGGCATTCCGCCGGCTACAAGCGGCATACATTAGAAGTAGCCTGCCGATCTTTCCACCTTTTTGCCGGGCCGGGCGGACCGCCCCAGGGGCGCCGAGCGCCCGCTCGAGCCCGAGGCGGGGCGGCGTTGGCCGCGCCACGACCACGCCACGACGGCGAGCGGCCTCGCGGACAAAGGGCCGGCGAGGCAAGCGCTCGCTTGGCCGCCGCCAACCGGCAGTGGTAGCTTGAGCCGCTTTGGCCGGCCGCCTCGCCCATCGATCGGGCGCTGGCCGCTGGTCGGCCGCAAGAAGCCACGGGTTAAACCGCCGCCGTCCCGCAGAGATGAAGAACGCCCTGCTGGTCCTCGCCGCGATCCTGGTGTCGTGCCTCGCCTTCGAGGCGTACCTGCGCGCCGCCGGGATATCCTATCCGATCCTCCACCGCCTGGAGCGCGAAAGGGGATGGGCGCCCTGGCCCGGAATCGACGGCGTCTACACGACCGAGGGCCGCGCCCGCGTGCGCTTCAACCAGGACGGCATCCGCGGTCCCGCGGTCGGCCCCGGGAAGGGTGAAGATGTATACCGCATCGCCGTGTTGGGCGATTCGATGACGGAAGCGCGCGAGGTGGAGGAGGCGGACACCTTCGTCGCCCGGGTCGGCACCTCGCTTTCCGGGTGCGGGGCGCTCGAGGGCAAGCGGGTCGAGACGCTCAATTTCGGCGTCTCCGGGTACGGCACGGCGCAGCAGCTCATCACCCTCGAGAGACACGTGCTCGGGTACGGGCCCGACCTGGTGCTGCTCGCCTTCTATGCGGGCAACGACATTTCAAACAATTCGCGGCGGCTCGACGGCCACCTCGACCGGCCCTATTTCGTGCTCTCCGAGGGCGCGCTGGTGGCGGACCGCGAGACGCTGGAGGGGGCCCGGTTCGCCGCCAAGTACTACCGGCGGAACATCTGGAACGGCATCGTCAACCGGGTCCGCCTTTTCCAGTTCGTCCGCGACACGGTCAACAAGGCCCGCACCGGGGTGCGGGGAAAGGCGCGCCACGAGCCCCGCTTCCGCGCGCCCTCAATGGAGGACATGATCTTCGAGCCACCGTCGGACGAGGCCTGGCGCGAGGCCTGGTGGGTGACGGAGCGGCTCTTGGAAGAGATGGGTGCCCGGGCGGCGGCCGCGGGCGGGCGCTTCATGATCGCGGTGCTCTCGGTCCCGGTTCAGGTCACCCCGGATAAGGAGGCGCGCCGCGAGTTCATGGCCCGCCTCGGGATCGAGTCGCTCTTCTACGTGGAGGAGCGCTTGGCCTCCTTCGGGGAGCGCGCCGGCATTCCCGTGATCGCGCTCGGCCCACCGATGCAGGAGATCGCGGACAGGGACGGGGTCTTCTTTCACGGATTCGAGACCTCGGTCTTGGGCGACGGCCACTACAACGCCCAAGGCCACGCCGTGGTCGCCCGCCTCATCGCCGCCGGCGTGTGCGGGCGGTTGAGCGGCGGTGCCGGGAGGCGGTGACCGACGGCGCGAAAGGAACGGCCGCGAGACGACGCGGCTTCATGTCGTAGGCTTGTGAATTACGATTCGGCGGGGAGCGAAGCGAGGAACGCGTCGATCGCGGCCACCGCCTCCGGCTCTCCAAGGAACGGCGGGTGGCCGACGCCCGCAAGCGTGACCTGGACGAGGTCCGGCTTCTCGGCCTTCATGCGGGCAAACGTCTCCGCGCTCAGCACGTCGGACGCGCCGCCGCGCAGCGCCAGCGTAGGCACCGGGCGGAGCGCGCGAAACAGCGGCCACAGATCGGGCGGCGGCTCGCGCTTCCGGAGCAAGGGCTTCGCCAGGTTCGCGTCCCAGTCGGGGTGAAGGAGGCCGTCGTCGCGCTCGCGGTAGGTGTTGCGGGCCAGCTTGATCCAATCCTCATTCGTCTCGATCGAGAGGTTGGGCATGCTTTGGCGCAAATACCGCGCCGCCGCCTCCCAGTCGGGCTGGGGCCGGCATCCCCGGATGTAGCGGACGATTCGGCCGAGGCCCGCCGCGTCCACCTCCGGCCCCATGTCGTTGATCACGGCCCCCTCGAGCGCCTGGGGCGCAGCCACGGCGAGGGCCATCGCCAGCATCCCGCCCAGCGAGGTCCCGATGACGACCACGCGGTGGAGGTTGAGCGCGGCAAGGAGGTGGCGCAGGTCGCCGACATAGGTGCGCGCCTCGTAGTTGCGCCAGTTCGGGTCGTAGTCCGAGCGCCCGCGTCCCCGGTAGTCGGGGCAAACGACCCGGCGCTCGAACGCCAGCCGCTGGGCGACGTGGTGAAAGTCCTTCGAGTTGCGGGCGAGTCCGGGAAGGCAAAGGACCGCCGGCCGATCGCGCCCACCCGCGCCACCGCCGCCGTAATCGCGGAAGTAGAGACGAAGGCCATCCTGGGAGGTGAAGAAGCGTTCGCGGAAACGTGCTCGATCTGGGCCGTCGCTCGGCGTCACGGAGATCTCGATCCGAACCGGTCGTCAGTCCCGGAAGTGGAGGTCGTTCTCGAGCGAAAGCGCCACCGTGGTGGTGCCCAGGCGCAGGCGGTAGACCTGGAGATTCTCGAGCACCCGCTGGATGTAATTGCGGGTCTCGGAAAAGGGGACCATCTCGATCCAGTCGATGGCGTCCACGTCCGAGTCGCGGGGGTCGCCGAGTTCGCGGAGCCAGCGGCGCGCCCGCGACGGCCCGGCGTTATACGCGGCGAGCGCCAGCACGTAAGAGCCGCCGTAGCCCTTGATCAGCCCGGACAGATAGGCGCGGCCCAGCTTCAGGTTATACAGCGGGTCGCTCTTGAGCTTCGACTTCGAGTACTTGACCCGGATCTGCTTCGCCACCTTCCGCGCGGTCGCCGGCATGAGCTGCATCACCCCGCGGGCGCCGGCTCCGCTGTGGGCGTAGGTGTCGAACTCGCTTTCCTGCCGGGAGACCGCGAGCAGCAGGGCCGGCTCGGGGTTGTCGCCGTCGAGCTTGTAGGGGATCGGGTAGGCCTGTTCGACCAGGACCACCCCGGAGCGGATGGCCCGCTTGGCCACCTGGATGGCGAAGTCGTGGCGGCCCTGTTCGATGGCAAGGTTTCCCACCAGGGCCGCTTCGCCCGGCGTTTCGGCGAGTTCCTGCAGGCGCAGGATGAAGGGCTTCAAGCGGCGTTTCTCCCCGATCTGCCCGAGCCCGCGCACGACCTTGACCAGCTCGCGCTCGGCGAAGGCTTGGCTTTCCTCCCTGCTCGGCCTGGGCCCCGGCGGCAGCGCAAGGTCGCGCTTGTCCTCCAGCTTGGCGGCGGCGAGCTGGCCGTAATAGGTGGTGGAATGCTCGACGGCGCGGCGGTACCAGTCCTCGGCGAGGTCCGGATCGTTGTTCGCCTCGGCGGCCCGGCCCGCCCAATAGGCCCCGCGGGCGCGGCTGATCGGGTAGCGGGCCGTGTCGTAGACGTTGGTGAAGTGCGCGAGCGACGAGTCGTGCTCCAAGAGGAACCTGAGCGCGATCCAACCGGACAGCCATTCCGCCTCGACGTAGCCTGCCCCGCCGGAAAGCCCGTGGCCGCGGGTCAGGCGGTAGGCGACCGAGATGTCGCCCGCGGCGAGCGCCCGGCGCGCGATCGTGGCCCGCTCGTTCCACCACATTTCCGGGCGCACGAGATCGGGCGGAGGATCGGCGAGTATCTCGCGCGCCGAGTCATCGCGGCCCCGGCGCCGGCGCCACCGCAGCCGCTCGTACATCAGCCCCGGGTCGCGCTTGAGCTGGTCCGGGACCTGCCGGATCGCCCAGTCGACGCCGCCCTCCATGCGCCTGAGCCTGAGGCGCGCCTCGGCCAGCGCCGCGTGGCCCCTGTCGACTCGGCGCATCATGCGCCGGGCGGGATGGTAGCGTCCCCCCCACAACAGGCGGTCGAGCCGCGCGATGTGGTCCTGCGGGCGCAGCATCTTTCGGTGGCGGGCCAGGAAAGTGCGTTCCTGCCGCCGCGTGAAGTTTCCCTCCACCCAGGCGCGGCGCAACAGCGATTCGGCCCTCGCCGTCTCGCCCGCCCGTTTCAGCGCCTCGCCATGGCGCATGAGCCCGAGGCCGATGAGCGGCTCGTGCTTGGCGAACCAGGCGAGCACCATCTCGTCCGTGACCTTGGCGGTGATCGACTCCTCGGCCAGGCGTTGGAGGCGGTCGAGCTCCGGCCACTGCGGGTTTTCGTCGATGAACTTGGCGCGCTTCTCGAAGCCTGGCCGGGAACTGGTCCGGGAAAGTTCGGCCCAAAGGATGGCCTTGGCCAGCACTGGGTCCTGGGCCTTGGCGGCGAGGCGGGCGGCGTGGCTCCATTTCCGGGATTTGACGGCGTGGAAGGCGTCCCGGTAGATGCGCACGTCCTTTTCGGAAAGCTCCTGAGCCGCCGCCGGCCGGGCGTCCGCGATACTTGCGAGCGCAATCACGAGAACCGCCGCGAAGGCGGCAATGCGCGACGCCGGGTTCAGCACGGACCGAGGGATCCTCCGCGGACGGTTGACGGCGACCGCCGCCGATGGCGGCACCGGTTCGGTAACCGCATTGTAAGCATCGGGGCGCGCTCCCGCCAGATGGGTTCAAGCAGATGTGATGCCCCGGGGTTCGGCAAGCGTCCGTCCTTGTCGCAGTCAGGCTCAGCGGCTATGTTCGCCGCATCTCGAGACCTCGCGCGCACCGGAGCTTGCCATGTTCAAGGGTTCCTTCGTCGCCCTGATCACCCCTTTCCGGGACGGCAAGGTGGACGACAAGGCCTTCCAGTCCCTGGTGGACCGGCAGATCGCCGAGGGCACCCACGGCCTGGTTCCCTGTGGCACGACCGGCGAGTCGCCGACGCTGTCGCACGACGAGCACATGCGGGTCGTCGAGCTTTGCGTCGAGGCGTCCGCGGGCCGCGTCCCGGTGATCGCGGGGACCGGGTCGAACTCGACCGAGGAGGCGGTGATGCTCACCCGTCACGCCCGGCAAGCCGGGGCCGCCGCCGCGCTGGTGGTGACGCCTTACTACAACAAGCCGACCCAGGAGGGCCTTTATCAGCACTTCAAGGCCGTCCACGACGCCGCCGACATCCCCATCGTCATTTACAACATCCCCGGCCGCAGCGTCGTGGACATGTCGGTCGCAACCATGGCCCGATTGGCCGAGCTGGCGAACATCGTAGGCGTCAAGGACGCCACCGGCGATCTTGCGCGGCCCTTGAGGACGCGGCTCGCCGTCGGTGCCGATTTCTGCCAGCTCTCGGGCGAGGACGCGACCGCGGTTCCCTTCCTGATCCAGGGCGGGGTGGGCTGCATCTCGGTCACCGCCAACATCGCGCCCAAGCCTTGCGCCGAGATGCACAACGCCTGGGCGGCCGGAAAACTGGCCAAGGTCATCGAGATCAACGAGTACCTGCTGCCGGTCCACGACTCCTTGTTCGTCGAGACCAGCCCGGGTCCGGTCAAATACGCGGCCTCTCTCCTCGGGCTCTGCTCGGCCGAGACGCGCCTGCCCCTCTGCGAGGTTTCCGAGACCACCAAGGAGCGGGTGCGGGCGGCATTGGTTTCGGCCGGGCTGTTGTCCTAGGCCGGCGCGGCTCCCGCCATGGCGCTCGGTTCCCCGGACCGGGTCATCGCCGAGAATCGCAAGGCCCGGCGAGACTACCTCATCGAAGAGACCCTGGAGGCCGGGATCGTGCTGGCGGGCACCGAGGTCAAAAGCTTGAGGCTGGGGCGGGCCAGCATCAAGGAGGCTTATGCCGCCGAGCGCGACGGCGAGATCCATCTTCTCAACGCCCACATTCCGGAATACCCGCCCGCCGGCGCCTTCAACCACGAGCCCAAGCGGCCCCGCAAGCTGCTGCTGCACCGGCGCGAGATGGCGCGGCTCATCGGCGCCGTCACCCGCCAGGGCTACACGCTGGTGCCGCTGTCGCTCTACTTCAACGCGCGCGGGCGGGCGAAGCTGCGCCTGGGCCTCGCCCGCGGCAAGAAGAAGCACGAGAAGCGGGCGGCGGAGAAGGAGCGCGAGTGGCAGCGGGAAAAGGGGCGCCTGTTGCGCAAGAAGGGGTGAGGGGAGGGGGCGCCGGGCCTGGGCTCCGGCGTGGAGCCTGTGCTCAGAAAGGGCACAGATCAAAGAGTGCAGACGCCGAACCTGGACATTCCTCCACTGATGTC
>JAZGAE010000008.1:0-30615 GCA_036475545.1 Alphaproteobacteria bacterium | reverse complement strand
GCATCCGGCGCCTCTATTTCGGCGCGTACGATCCCAAGTCGGGCGGCGTCGACCACGGCCCCCGCGTGTTCGAGTCCCCCTCCTGCCACCACAAGCCCGAGGTGTTCGGCGGCATCGACGAGCGCCGCTGCGGCGCGCTCTTGCGCGCCTTCTTCGAGGAGCGCCGCTAGAGCATAATCCGGTCAGGTGGAATCGGCTGCGTTCCCCGGGGCGCGCGCGGGCCGTGTCATTGCGCAACGCAATATACGCCGTCCCCCGTGGCCGGGACCCCATATGCGGGGCCTGGGTACCACAATATGTAGTGGCGTTTAGATCGATACCATCAATACTTTGACCATTGGGGTTTTGTTGCACTGCACAAATTTCTTCTTGACACGGGCCGCGCGAGACCTCATGTTAGCGGTCAATTGTGCAGTGCAGCAATTTCTTGTTAAGGAGATAACGAGATGGCGAACGGCAGTACGGCATACTTCGACGCGGGCAGGCTCCTGGAGGGGCTCGACGTTCCCGGCGTCAACCTGGACGCGGTGGCGGCGAGCCAGCGCAAGAACGTGGATGCGATCACCAAGTCCGGCGAGCTGGCGCTCGACGGCGCGCGGGCCATCGCCAAGCGCCAGAGCGAGATGGTCAGCGAGTCCACCGAGGAGTTCTCCGAGGCGGTGCGCGCACTCGTGGCCGCGGGGTCCTTCGAGACCGCGGCGGTGACGATGGCGGAGCTCGCCAAGAGCAACTACCAGAAGACCCTCGCCAACCTCTGGGAGCTGGGCGAGCTGGCGACCAAGGCCAACAGCAAGACCCTCGGCGTCATCAACAAGCGCGTCGCGGCCGGCCTCGACGAGGTCAAGACCATCGTCTCGCGGCCCACCTCCACCAGCTGACGCGCCGCTAAGAATAGGATACTCCCGGCGAAGGCCGCCCGATCGGGCGGCCTTTAGCTTATCCGCGCGAACCGGCGGCCGGCCCCGGCCCGCCTTAAGGGCTCAGCCTTCTCTGGCCACCGCCCGCCAGCCGATGTCGCGGCGACAATACCCCTCCGGCCAGTCGATCAGGTCCACCGCCCTATACGCCTGCGCCTGCGCCTCGGCGATGGTCCCGCCCAGGGCGGTGATCCCCAGCACCCGCCCGCCGTTGGCCAGGATCCTGGCGTCCTCGGCCCTGGTCCCGGCGTGGAAGATGGTGACGCCGTCGAGCGCCGAGGCCTCCGCGAGCCCCTTGATCTCGCTCCCCTTGTCGTAGGCCCCGGGATAGCCCTTGGTGGCCATGACCACGCACAGCGCCGCCTCCTCGCGCCAGCGCAGGTCCACGTGGTTCAGGAGCCCGTCGCGCGCCGCCACCAGCGCCGGCAGGATGTCGGACTTGAGCCTCACCACCAGCGGCTGCGACTCGGGGTCGCCGAAGCGGACGTTGTACTCCAGCACCTTGGGGCCTTCGTCGGTGATCATGAGCCCGGCGTAGAGCACGCCCGCATACGGCCTGCCCTCGGCGGCGATGCCGTGGATCGTGGGCGTGATGATGCGCTCCATGATGGTCTCGACCATCTCGTCGCTGATCACCGGGGCCGGCGAGTAGGCCCCCATGCCGCCGGTGTTGGGGCCGACGTCGCCCTCGCCGAGGCGCTTGTGGTCCTGGGTGGAGGCGAGCGGCAGCACGTGCTCGCCGTCCACCAGCGCGATGAAGCTCGCCTCCTCGCCTTCGAGGCAGTCCTCGATCACCACCTCCTCGCCGGCGGCCCCGAACGCCCGCTTCACCATCATGTTGTCGACCGCGTCGAGCGCCTCCTGCTCGCTCTCCGCCACCACCACCCCCTTGCCGGCGGCGAGCCCGTCGGCCTTGACCACCAGGGGCGCGCCGTGCTCGCGGATATGCGCGCGGGCCTCGCCCGCGTCGCGGAAGCGGCGATAGTCGGCGGTCGGCACCCCGTATTTCCGGCACAGGTCCTTCATGAACCCCTTGGAGCCCTCGATCAGCGCGGCGTCCTTGGTCGGCCCGAAGGCCTTGACGCCCGCGTCCTCGAGCCGGTCGACGAGGCCTGCGACCAGGGGTGCCTCGGGGCCGATGACGACGAAGTCGATCGCCTCGTCCGCCGCGAACGCGACGAGGCCGTCGATGTTATCGGCCTCGATCGGCAGGCACGCGGCAACCTCCGCGATGCCGGCGTTTCCCGGCGCACAGTAGAGACGCTCGCACAACGGCGAGGCCCAGATCGCCCAGCACAGCGCGTGCTCGCGCCCGCCCGCTCCCACCACCAAGACCTTCATGGCTATCGCTTCGCTCCCCCGGTATCCGTTCCCGGACCCTTGCCGCGCCGCGCCCGCTCCTTGGGTTGCCGTTGGCGCGGCAGTATCATAAGAAGTTGGCGCCATGAGTAAACCGCCCTCCACCGCCGCGGAGCAGGACTCCCTCGCCAACCTGCCGATCTATTCGGTGGGCGACATCTCGCTCGCCCTCAAGCGCACGCTCGAGAGCGCCTTCGCGAATGTGCGCGTGCGCGGGGAGATCTCCGGCTTCAAGCGGGCGGCCTCGGGCCACCTCTACTTCTCGCTCAAGGACGAATCCGCGGTGCTGGACTCGGTGTGCTGGCGCGGCACGCCGCTGAAGCTGGCGCCCGAGGACGGGATGGAGGTGATCTGCACGGGCCGCATCACCACCTATCCCGGCCGCTCCAAGTACCAGATCGTGGTGGAGTCGATGGAGCTGGCGGGCGAGGGGGCGCTGCTCAAGCTGCTGCAGGACCGCAAGCGCAAGCTCGAAGCGGAAGGCCTGTTCGCGCCGGAGAGGAAGAAGCCGCTGCCGTTCCTGCCCGAGGTGATCGGCGTGGTGACCTCGCCCACCGGCGCGGTCATCCGCGACATCCTGCACCGGCTCGCCGACCGTTTCCCGCGGCGCGTGCTGCTGTGGCCGGTGCTGGTCCAGGGCGAAGGGGCGGCGGAGCAGATCGCCGCCGCGATCGCGGGCTTCAACCGCCTGGCCCCCGGAGGTCCGGTGCCGCGGCCGGACCTCGTCATCGTCGCCCGCGGCGGCGGCAGCCTCGAGGACCTCTGGGCCTTCAACGAGGAGGTGGTGGTGCGCGCGGCGGCCGCCTCCGAGATCCCGCTGGTTACCGGCGTGGGGCACGAGACCGACACCACGCTCGTCGACTTCGCGGCCGATCTGCGCGCGCCGACGCCGACCGCGGCCGCCGAGATGGCGGTGCCGGTGCGGGCGGAGCTGTTGGCCCGGCTCCTCGACGATTCGCGCCGGCTGGTGGCCGCCATGGCGCGCATGCTCGAGGAGCGCCGCCAGCGGGTCATAGGTCTCGCGCGCGGGCTCCCCGACCCGCGCGCGCTCCTCGAGGCCGGGACCCAGCGCCTCGACGACAAGGTCGAGCGGCTGAGGAACGCCATCGACAACTTGCGCGAACGCCTCTGGGACAGGACCGCGAACCTCGCGGCCCGTCTGGTCCTGAGGCACCCCAGGGTTCAGATCGAAGAGAAGGCGGCGGCCCTGGACTCGACGGCCCGCGCGCTCGGGGTCGCGATCCGGCCTTTCCTGCGCGAGCTTCGGCTGCGCCTCGACGGCCTCGCCAAGTTGCTCGACAGCTACTCCTACGAGCAGGTGCTGGAGCGCGGCTTCGCGCTCGTTTACGACGCGGTCCACGAGCCGGTGACCGCGGCCGCCGAGACCCGCGCCGGCGAGGACGTGTTCGTCCGCTTCCACGACGGCGAGGTGGGGGCGCGGATCACCGGTCCCGCCGGCGCCGAGCCGAAGGCCAAACGGACCAAGGCCAAGACGGCCAAGGCCGCCGACACGCGCCAGCGGAAGCTGCTGTGACCGCGCCTTGGACTAAGGTACGGGCGGGGGTGCTGCGGCTCGCGGCGGCCGCGGCCGTGCTCGCCGCTCTTTCAGGCCCCGCCCAGGCGCAGGACTCGCCCGTCGCCTTGCAAGGCGAGGCGGTGCAGGGGGGCCTCATGCTGGGCCGGACGGTGCCCGGCGCCGTCGTCCTTCACGACGGCAAGCCGGTCGAGGTGGCCGCCGACGGGCGCTTCATAGTGGGCTTCGCCCGCCGCGCCGGCCCGCGCTCGCGGCTCGCGGTCACGTTGCCCGAGGGACGCAGCCTCGAGATCCCCTTGGAGGTGGCCCAGCGCCAATACCAGGTCCAGCGTATCGACGAACTGCCGGAGGCCCAGGTCAGCCCCGGGCCCGAGGCGTTGGCGCGCATCCGGCGCGAGGCGGCGCTCATCAAGGCGGCGCGAGCCCGCCGAAGCGAGACGCCGCTGTTCGAGAGCCCCTTCGAGTGGCCGGTGGTCGGGGTGATCACGGGCGTCTACGGGAGCCGGCGCATCCTCAACGGCGAGCCGCGCGCGCCCCACCTCGGGCTGGACATCGCCGCCGACTCGGGCGCGCCGGTGAGGGCGCCCACGGAAGGCGTCGTCGCGCTCGTCCATGACGACATGTTCTTCACCGGAAAGACGGTGATCATCGACCACGGCCACGGGCTCACCTCGGTCTACGCCCACATGAGCGAGATCCTGGTCGAGGAGAGCGACGCGGTGGAGCGGGGCGCGCCGATCGGCGCCGTCGGCGCCAGCGGTCGCGCCACCGGGCCGCACCTTCACTGGGGCGTCCACCTCAAAGGCGTCGGCCTCGATCCGGCGCTTCTGGCGGGCGCCATGCCGGCGCCGGAGCAGGCGGGCGACGAGGCGCGCGGTCGGGTCTCGGCCCCGCGGCCGTGATCGGGCCGAGCCCGGAGGCTCTTCCCGGGCCCTCAGTCCTCCCAGCGCCGGTGCAGCCAGAACCACTGCTCCGGCCGCTCGCGGACCCACCCCTCGATCATCGCGTTCACCCGCGTCATGAAGGCGGCCATGTCGGCGTCGCGGTCGCCGGTATCGACGGCTTCCAGCGGCGGGAAAAAGGTCACGCGGAAGCGGGTGCCTCGGGTCCGCTCGGAGCGGACCGGCACCACCGGGCAGTGGTAGCGCAGCGCGAGCTGGGCCAGCGCCGGCGCGGTCATGGCGTCGCGGCCGAAGAAGGGAATCGGGATGCCGTCGTTCATCTTCTGGTCCACGAGCAAGCCGAGGTGCCCGCCGTTGCCGAGCAGCTCGATCGCCCGGCGCGCGCCGACCGGGCCCTTCGGCACCTGCTCGACGCCCTCGCAATCGCGCGCCTTCCGCACCACCTCGTCCACGGCCGGGTTGTTGGCGGCGCGGTAGACGATGGTGATCGGCAGGCCGCGCTGGGTGATGATGGGCGGCGTGATCTCCCAGTTGCCGAAATGGGCGGTGAAGAACAGGCCGGGCCTGCCGTCGTCGCGCAGTTCGTCGATGTTCTCGGCGCCGATTACCTCGATGCGGCCGTCCCCATAGGCGTCGATGTCCCGAGTGTGCGGGTATTCGCCGATCACGCGCCCGAGGTTGTCCCACATGTCGCGCACGATGCGGTCGATCTCGGCGTCCGATTTGTCGGGAAAGGCGCGTCTCAGGTTCCGCGCCGCCTGCCGCGAGGGGGCGAGCCGGGGTCCGGCCAGGCGGGCGATCCGGCCGCCGAGGTTCGATGCGGCCTCGACGCCAAGCGCGCGAAAGACGGCAAACGCCGAGCGCGCCGCCAGGGCCTCGAAGGGGTAGAAGACCCGGCGCCGTAAGGACCGGCGCCAGCCCCTGCGCCTAGTACCCTCTATCATAATAGGACGGCATGTGTGGCGGCCCTGGGTGACCCTCGGGCGTCGTCGCGCGGCCCTCGTGACTAGGCATGCCTCAGTACCGGATCGACGAGGCGGGCGAGTTCCCGCTCGTCGGCCCACTCAATCGCGATGGTGAGCACGCGCACCTTCTCCGCCATGCCCTCCGGCAGCCGCACCGCGTCCTTGGCCGTGGTGACCGCGACCGCATCCTGCCCCCGGGCCTCTTCGCAGATGGCCTCGATGTCGTCGGCGCTATACGGGTGGTGATCGGAGAAGACGTGCCGTGCGCGGATCTGACAGCCGATCTCCGTCAGCGTGGCGAAGAACTTCTCCGGGTGCCCCAGCCCGGCGAAGGCGATCACCGGCTTGTCCCTCAGCGCCTCCGCCTCCGGCCCCGGCACCTGCCGCACCCGCAGCAGCGGCATGCCCCTGGCTATGCTGGCGGTCACCCCGGAGACGTTCTCGCCCACCAGCACCACCGCGTCGGCGCGGGCGAGCCCGCTGCGGATCGGCTCGCGCAGCGGCCCGGAGGGGATGACGCGGCGGTTGCCGAATCCATAGGCCCCGTCCACCACCACCAACGACAGGTCCTTGTGCAGCGCCGGGTTCTGGTGGCCGTCGTCCATCACCAGCACCTCGGCGCCGGCGGCGATGGCGGCGCGCGCCGCCGCGCGGCGGTCGCGGGCGACCCAGGTCGGAGCCTGGGCCGCGAGCAGCAGGGCCTCGTCGCCGACGTCCGCCGCCGCGTGCTGGAGGGCGTCCACCAGCACGGGTTCCGCGCGCCGCTCCGCCAGCCGCCCGCCGTAGCCGCGTCCGAGGAAGTGCACGATCTTGCCCGTCCGTTGAAGCCAGGCGGCCAAGGCCAGCGCCGTCGGCGTCTTGCCCGATCCGCCCGCCACCAGCCCGCCGACGCAGATCACCGGCACCGGCGCCCGCCAGGCCCTGGTGAACGCGCGCCGCATCAGCCCGGCCGCCCGGTACCCTGCGCCCAGGGGGGCTAACAGCGCCGGAGCGATCCCGAAGCCGCTTCTCCAGAATTCAGGCGCACGCATGGCGAGCCTCCGGCGCCGGCGCCGGGCCCAGGAAGGGTTCGATCTCGGCCATGACGTTGTCCAGGATGACCGCCTTGGACCTGGCGATGCCGGCGGCGGCGGCGGCGAGGCCGGCGCTTCGCTCAGGGTCGCGAAGCAATGCGCTCACGGCGGCCGCGAGCGCCGCCTCGTCGCGCACCTCGAGGGCCGCGCCGGCCGCGTCCATTTCGTCGGCGATGCCGCGGAAATTGGTCATGTGGGGGCCGTGGACGACGGCGCAGCCCAGCTTCCCGGGCTCCAACAGGTTATGGCCGCCGTGGGGGACCAGCGATCCGCCCACGAAGGTCACCGCGCACAGCCGGTAGAAGAGGCCCAGCTCGCCCATGGTGTCGGCGACGTAGATCTCGCTCCCGCGCCCCGGCGCCTCGCCGGCCGAACGCAAGGCGACGGAGAACCCCTTTGCGGCGAGCGCGGCCGCGATCCGGGCTCCGCGGCCGGGGTGGCGCGGGACGATGAGGCTCAAGAGCCCGGGATGGGCGGAGGCGATGCGGCGGTGCACGTCGGCGGCGATGTCCTCCTCGCCCGGGTGGGTGCTGGCCGCGAGCCAGCGCGGGCGTTCGCCCATGGCCTCCTCCAGGCGGCGCAGTTCCCGCCCGTCGGCCGGCAGCGGCGCGGCCGCGTACTTGAGATTGCCGACGGTCTTGACCCTCGCCGCCCCGAGCCGGGTCAGGCGCTCCGCCTCGCCCGCGTTCTGTGCTAGGCACAAGGCGAATCCCGCGACCAGCGGCCTGATCAGCGGAGCCATCCGCCGCCATCTGGCGAACGACCTGGGCGACATCCGCGCGTTCAAGAGCAGCGCCGGCGTTCCCCGGCGCCGCGTCTCGACGAGCAGGTTGGGCCACAGATCGGACTCGATCCACAAGGCCAGCTCCGGCCGCCAGTGGTCGAGGAAACGCGCGACGAAGGGGACGCGGTCCACCGGCACGTATTGGTGAAAGGCGCGGGCCGGCAGGCGCTCGGCCATGACCGCCGCCGAGGTCACGGTGCCGGTGGTGACCAGCACGTGCAGATCCGGGCGCTCTTGCAGCAGCCGCTCGATGAGCGGCAGAGCGGAGAGGGACTCGCCCACGCTGGCGCCGTGCACCCACGCCAGCGGCCCGGGTGGGCGCGCCTTCGAAGGCTTACCGAGGCGTTCGCCGAAGCGGGCCGCATCCTCTTTTCCGGCGGCCATGCGGCGGGCGAGATAGGCGCCGATCAGAGGGGCGGCGACATTGGACAGGCCGCGGTAGATCGCCAGCATCAGCGCGCGCCGCTCGTGCTCTCCAGGGACGCCTGCGGCAAGGTGCCGGGGGTGTCGCGACCGGCGGGCTCGACGGCGGGCTGCCGGCACAGCAGATCCGCCTTTCGGGTGATGTCGTTGAGGCGGTCCTCCACTTGCTCGCGCGCCCTCTCCAGGGCGGCCTCGTCGGCGTTGGCCGGCACGGTGATCGGCTCGCCCCAGATGAAGACGCTGCTCGCCAAAGGCCACGCCAGCACGAACCGGTCCCAACTCGAGAGCAGCGACCGGCGCGAGGCCGAATATGTCGCCGGCACGATCGGCACTTGCGCCAGGCGAGCCACGTTGACGATCCCGCGGCTCGCCCGCATGCGCGGTCCCTGGGGGCCGTCCGGCGTGATGCCGATGCATTCGCCCCGCTCGAGCGCGCGGACCATGGCCCGAAGCGCGGCCCCGCCCCCGCGCGAGGAAGAGCCGGCGATGGTGTCGATGCCGAAGTGGGCCACGGTGCGGGCGATGATCTGGCCGTCGCGGTGGCTCGAGATCAACATGCGGATGGGGACCGAGCGGCGCCAGCCATAGGGCATCATCAGAAGCCGGCCGTGCCAGAAGCAAAGGATGAAGGGCTTGCCTTGGTCCCAGAACCGGCGCGGGATCTCGGCCCCGACCACGCGCCAGCGCCCGGTGGCGCGCACCAGCCGGATGTGGGACGCCGCGATCGCGCACAGGAAACGGCGCAAGGTGTCGCTCCGCAATATCCGCCTTGCCAGTTTCATCGGCGCGCGGCCCGGGCCCGTTCTTGCCTCGGCCCGCCGGCGTCATTGGCGCGCGCCGTCTGGTCGGCGAACTGCAGGGCGTAAAGCCGGGCGTAGGTGCCGCCCTTGGCCAGCAGGTCCTCGTGGCTGCCTGCCTCGACGACCCGGCCGTCGTCGACCACGTATATGATGTCGGCTCCGATCACGGTGGAGAGTCGGTGGGCGATGACGAGCGTGGTGCGGCCCTGCATCAGCTCGTTGAGCGCCGCCTGCACCTGGCGTTCGGCCTCGGTGTCCAGCGCCGAGGTCGCCTCGTCGAGAAGCAGGATGGGGGCGTTCTTGAGCATGGCGCGGGCGATGGTAATGCGCTGGCGCTGCCCGCCCGACAGCTTGATCCCGTGCTCGCCCACCAGCGTGTCGTAGCCCTCGGGCAAGCTGGCGACGAACTCGTGCGCGGCGGCCCTCTTCGCTGCCGCGACGATCTCGTCGTCGCCGGCGCCGAACCGCCCGTATGCGATGTTGGCGCGCACCGTGTCGTCGAACAGGCTGACCTCCTGGCTCACCAACGCGATGTTGCCGCGAAGGCTGGCCAGCGTCACCTCGCGGACGTCGGCGCCGTCTATCGTCACCGCGCCCGAATCGACGTCGTAGAAGCGCGGGATCAGGTTCAGGATCGTGGACTTGCCGCTCCCCGACGGACCCACCAGGGCCACGGTCTTGCCCGCCGGCACCTCGAGGCTCACCTGTTTGAGGGTGGGCACCCCCGGCACGTAGGAAAACGAGACCCGATCGAAGCCGATGGCGCCGCCCGTGATCGAAAGGGCGCGGGCATCGGCCCGGTCGCGGATGTGGGGTTCCAGGTCCAGCATGGCAAAGACCCGCTGGGCCGCCGCCAGCCCCTCCTGGAGATGGGCGTTCAGGTTGGCGAGGCTCTTCACCGGCTGGTAGGCGAACAGGAACGCCGCCATGAAGGAGAAGAACGTGCCCGGCGTGGTCTTGCCCGCGATCACCTGGCTGCCGCCGTAGAGGATCACCGAGGCGATGGCGATGGCGCCCAGGACCTCCATGATCGGCCGCGCGACCGAGCGCACCCGCGCCGCCTTGTAAGTCATGGCGAAGACCCCTTCGATGATCCCGCGGGCGCGGCCGGTCTCGTACTCCTCCATGCCGTAGGCCTTGACGTGGCGCGCGCCCTGGAAGGTCTGGGTCAAGAGCGTGGCGAATTGGCCCATCCGCACCTGGGTGTTGGCGGAGACCCCGCGCATGCGCCGTCCGATGCGCACGATGGGCAGCACCGCGATGGGGAACACGAAGGCGGCGGCGAGCGCCAGGCGCCAGTCCTGGTAGAACATGAGCGCGACCAGGAACACCACCGTGAGCGAGTCCTTTGCGATCCCGGCCAGCGAGTTGGAGAGCGCGGCCCTCAACAGGTTCACGTCGTTGGTGAAGCGCGAGATCAGCTTGCCGGTGGGGGTGTCATGGAAGAAGGCGAGGTCGGAGCGCATGAGGTGGGCGAACAGCTCCCCCTGCATGTCGGCGATGATGCGCAAGCCGACGTTGGTGGAGAGGACCGCCTGGCCGTAGTCGGCGGCGCCCTTGACGATCGCCACGATCAAGAACGCCAACGGCACGATCACCAGCATGGTCTCGTTTCTGTTCAGGAACACCTCGTCGAGGACCGGCTTTATCAGCCAGGCGTTGATCGCCGTCCCCGCCGCCACCAGCCCCATGCAGGTCATGGCGAGCGCGAGCCGGCCATAGTAGGGGCGCACGTGGCGCCGCAGCAGGCGGCCGATCAGCGCGCCGGTGGTGTGATCCGCGGACAGCGTGGAGTCTAGACTGACGGTCACCGCTTCTCGCTTGGTTCTGCGCGCTTCTCGCCTGGTTCTGCGCATGGAGTCCGGCGGCTCCCCCGGACCGCCGCAAGATAGCACGTCGGCGCCGACGGGGCCAACGATGGCGCCCGCCGCCGGCGGCCGGACCGCGGCCGGGAACGGGCGGAAACCGGAGTGGATGGCGGGGGCCGGCGGCCGGCGGCCGGGGGCCGGCCTATCGGCGCCCGAGGCGTTCGAGAAGGAGCCGGTGGAGTGTCGGGTTGGCGGCCACCAGGCTGTCGTGGCGCGGGCGCGGCGCGTTGTAGCGCAGCTCGCCGCCGTCGGCGCCGGTCATGCGGCCGCCCGACTCGGCGAGCACGAGATGCGCCGCGGCGAGGTCCCAGTCGCTCTTCTCCGAGAGCGACACGACGGCGTCCGCCCGCGCCGCCGCGACCAGCGCGATCTTGTAGGCCACCGAGCTGATCGCCTCGACCACGCAGCCGCTCAGCCCCGAGCCCTCGACGATGCGCTGACGCTCGCGGCGGCTGACCAGCAGCTTCATGCCGGCGAGCTCGGTCCGTTCCCCGATGGCGAGCGGCGCGCCATTGAGCCGCGCGCCGCCGCCTATCACGGCCTCGAAGAACTCGTCCGTCGCGGGGTTGAAGACGACGGCGGCCACCGGGCGGCCCTCGGCGATGAGCGCGACGGCGACGGCGTACTCGGGCCACCCCTTGAGGAACCCGCGGGTGCCGTCGATGGGGTCCACGACCCACAGGCGCTCGGCCGTCAAGCGGTTCGCGGACTCCTCGCTTTCCTCCGAGAGCCAGCCGTAGCCCGGCCGCTCGGCCAGCAACGCGCGCCTGAGATAATCGTCCACGGCAAGGTCCGCTTCGCTCACCGGCTCGCCGGGCCGCTTGTCCCAGCCGGCCAAGCGCTTGCCGAAGAAGCTCGCGGCGATCTTGCCGGCCTCGCGCACCGCCCGGCACAACAGCTCGTGGTCCCGGCTCAGCCAGGGCGCGGGCCGGCCTGCCAAGGCTGTGGCCGTTGCCGTCAGGGGACCCTCGATGGTGCCATGCTAGCGCCCCGCCACGGTCATGCCGTCCACGCGCAGCGTGGGCGCGTCGGTTCCGTAACGAAACACCAGGTCGTTGGCGGGGGTCAGCGCCAGGAACATGTCCTTGGCGTTGCTGGCGATCGTCACCTCGCTCACCGGGTAGGCGATCTCGCCGCTCTCGATCCAGAAGCCGCTCGCGCCCCTGCTGTAGTCGCCGGTCACGGGGTTGAGTCCAAAGCCCATGAGCTCGTTCACGTAGAAGCCGTAAGGGATGTCCTCCGTGAGCTCGGCCGGGGTCGTCTCGCCGGGCTCGAGGTAGAGGTTGGTGGCGGCCGGCGAGGGCGGCGAGGAGGGGCCGCGCGCCGCATGCCCGGTGGTGGCGAGGCCGAGCTTGCGCGCCGAGCGCAAATCCAAGAGCCAGCTCTCGAGCGTTCCGTCCTCGACGATGTGGCGGCGTCTCGTTTCCACCCCTTCGCCGTCGAAGGGGCGCGAGCGCAAGCCCCGCTTGCGCAGGGGATCGTCGACGACGTTGACGCCGCGCGCGAAGACGGGCTTCTCCATCTTGTCCTTGAGGAAGCTGGTGCCGCGGGCGACGGCCGAGCCGTTCACCGCCCCGGCCAGGTGGCGCAGCAGGGTATTGGACACCCGTGGGTCGTAGACCACCGGCACCTTGGCCGACTTCACCTTGCGGGGGTTCAGGCGCGCCACCGCGCGCTCGCCGGCCCGCCGCCCGATCTCTTCCGGCCGGTCCAGGTCGCTCGCGTAGACGGCGCTCATGTAATCGTAGTCCCGCTCCATGGCGGTGCCTTGGCCTGCCAGCACGGACACGATCACACCGTGGCGCGTAATGGTATAGGAGCCGTTAAACCCGTTGCTCGCGGCGATCGCGACGTGGGTGCGGCTCCAGCTCGCCTCCGCGCCCTCCGAGTTGGTCACGCCGGCAACCGCCAGTGCCGCCGATTCGGCCCGCCTCGCGCGTTCGACGAGCTCGCTCACCTCGGGCTCGCGGGCGTCGAAGGTATCGAGATCGGGAATGTCGCGGGCGAGGTCCTCACTCTCCGCGAGGCCCAGGTAAGGGTCCTCGGGCACGGACTTCACCATGGCGAGCACCCGCTCCACCAGCTCGCCGATGGCGCGCGCCGACTGGTCGGTGGAGGAGACCACCGCCTGGCGCTTGCCCAGCAGCACGCGCAGCCCCACGTCCTTGCTTTCGGCGCGCTCGAGGCGCTCCGGCTCGCCGAGGCGCTGGGCGACGTCCACCGACACGCTCTCGAACAGGATCGCGTCGGCGGCGTCCGCGCCCGACTTGCGCGCTCTGGCGATGAGGTCGTCGAGCAGGTTCAGGGCGTCGCTTTGCTCTGGCATCAACGCTCGCCTTGTACTGGTTGCACGGGCTCGCCCGCCCGCCGAGGCCGTGAAGCCTCCGCTGATATTATAGGTGGCGGGCACCCCATTTCCAGACCGGCGTTCCGCTTCGCGCACGGCCCCGTCCCGCCCCGCCCCACCCGGCCGCGGCCGCGCGATCGCCCTTGGCCGACGCCGGGCCATGGTCCGGCGGGCCGCTCGCGGGGTCGCAAAGGCGGGGCGAAGGCTGTGAAACAGTATTGGGTCGTCGGCGGGCGCTACGCGGACACCGGCTTCAAGGAGATCGCCGGCGGGGCCGAGGAGGAATGCTTCGGCCCCTTCGACACCTACGAGGAGGCCCAAGGCGAATGGTCGCGGCTCGCCTGGACCACCGTGGACGACGCGCACGCCCGCTACCGCCTCGTCAAGGCGGAGGGCCCCGCACCGCCGGACGCGCGAGAGCGTCGACGCACCGCCGGACGCGTGAGAGCGTCGGGGCACCGGCGGCCAATCCGTCCGCTTCCGATCCCGGTCCCGACGACCCTTCCCTAAACGTCCCCGGCCTCGCCCTAGGCGCCGTCTCGATGGCGGCTTGAGCGGGCGCGCCCCTCCCTCGGCACTCGGCGAGGGGGGTTGGCTACGGGCGAATATGGGGTGGAATCGAAATGGGCTCACACTCTGCGGTATAGGTCTTCGCCCATATGGTGTTGCACGTTCGAACCGGATCGCTAAGATTAACGAGAAGTTAACGGAAGTTTTCGGGAAAGTTTCCGAAAATTTTCTGTCCGCGTGATTGGCGTTTGTCCGGGTTTCCATGGCGTTCGACAATTTGCGTGGTAACAACAAAACGCAGCCAAGAATAAATAGGCGGCGAGAACATAGAACGGGGTTGGCATCCGTGGTCGAATATTTCCGATCACTCGGATGGAAGCGAAGTAAGCGTAAGAGAAACGAGCACCGTTCACACAACCGTTCAGACAGGAGGAACGAACCATGGAAAAGGTCAGACACATGATCGCGGTTTTCGCGAAGGACGACAGCGGCGCGGCCGCGGCCGAGTACGCCTTGATCATCGGCGCAGTCTCGCTGCTGATCGTGGCCGGCGCGCTGGTTCTGGGCCAGGGCATCGGCAACTTCTTCACCATGCTGGGCAACTGGTTCACCGCTCTCACGGCTCCCTCGCCACTGCCCTAGTAATCGCGAAGCACGGCGAAAACACGAAACAGGGCAGGCATCCGGGGTCGAAGCTTTCGATCACCCGGATGGAAGCGAAGTAAGCGTAAGAGAAACGAGCACCGTTCACACAGGAGGAACGAACCATGGAAAAGGTCAGACACATGATCGCGGTTTTCGCGAAGGATGAGAGCGGCGCGGCCGCTGCCGAGTACGCCTTGATCATCGGCGCAGTCTCGCTGCTGATCGTGGCCGGCGCACTGGTCCTAGGCCAGGGCATCAGCGACTTCTTCACCACGCTGGGCACCTGGTTCAAGAATCTCACGGTACCGACACCGACCTCGTAATCGCGATACGCGGCACGCCGATCGCGCCGGCGGACCCGGGCTGAGAGTAGCCCTGGTTCGCCGGCGGACGGCGCGACGGCTCGGATGCCCCGGCCGTCCCCCACTTCCACCGGCGCCGACGGTCGGCGCCATGGCCGCAGCGAAACCCGAACGGCGTTTGAGCCGCAGCGGCTCCGCACCCCGGAACTCACGTGGGGCGCGAGCGATGATGACGAGGGATTGGACCGATGACACGTAACGGGAACGAAAAAAGATTTGCGTCGTTGCTCCGCGCGTTGCTGGACGACCAGCGGGGCGCCGTCGCCGCCTACGTCGCCGTGACCAGCCTGTTCCTGATCGGCGTCGGGGCGTTCGCCATCGACTTCGGGCGGCTCTATACCCTGGACACGGAACTGCAGGCGGTCGCCGACTCCAGGGCGCTGGCGGGCGCGGCGGAACTCGATGGATCGCTGGACGCCATAACCCGGGCGACCGCCGCCGCGGAGAGGAGAGACGCGGGAGGCTTGGTCGAGAACGAGCAGACCTTCGCGGAAGGCGGTCGCCAGGTCGAGACCACCAACGTCCGTTTCTTCTTCCAGCTCCCTCCGGACAACCTCCGCCTCGACGACCCGGCGGTGGACAAATTCGTCACCACGGACCCCGCCGAGGCCAACTTCATCGAGGTCACCGTCGAGACCAAGACGCTCAACAACACGCTCATTCTGGCCGTGGGCGGGCCGCCCAGCACGGATCTCTTCGCCATGTCGGTGGCCGGGGTGGAGGAAGTGGTCTGCGAGGTGCCGGGCATGATGATCTGCAACCCGGCCGAACCCGGCGCGTTGGGAGCGGACGAGAGCTTCGACCTCGACACGCCCGGCCGGCAGATCGTCGCCAAGCGCAAGGCCGGCGGCAGCAATTTCTGGGCGCCGGGCGATTTCGGGCTCCTGGATACACCCGACGGATGCACGGGGACCGACTGCATCCGCGAATACCTCGCCCAGGTCCAGCAGGAAATCAATCCCCTGTGCTTCAATTCCAACGTCGACATCCGCCCCGGGGTGGCGGACGCGGTTCGCCAGGGCATCAACGTCCGTTTCGACATGTACCTCGGGCCGATGAAGGCCGGGAGGTACAGGAAGGACGCCAACTTCCGACCGGGCAGGGACACGATCAAGGGCCTCAAGCATCCGAAGTCCTATATCGACCCGGATACCGGCGAGCTGGTGACCCCGGGGCCGTGTGACTACGAAAATGCGGACGCGCCCGCCCCGGGCGAGTTGCCGGAGGCGATGGGCTTCCCGCGCGACAAAAACCTCATCGGGACCGAGGACCGCTTCGGCAACGGGGATTGGGACTTCGCCACCTACTGGCTGGTCAATCATCCCAACGACGTCTGGCCCGGGCCGGCCAATCCCACCCGCCACCAGGTCTATGTCTACGAGACCGAGAACGGCCGCGTCCCCGACGGGTCCACCCACTACGGCGATCCGCCGGGCACGATCGAGGACGGAAAGGTGAACGTCACCGGCGCGGGGCCGAGCTGCTACGACGGTCCCGACGCCTGCTTCAGCCCCTATCAGCCGGGATGCGAGGGCGCGCTGCTCGATCGCCGCGAGTTCGTATTGGCGGTGATCAACTGCCAGGCCGAGGGAATCAAGGGCAACGAAGACAACGTCAGGGTCGTCGAGTGGAAGAAGATGTTCCTCACCGAGCCCCTCGGCGACGCCGGGCCGGGCGGAGGCCCGGACACCGACATGATTCTCGAGACGATCGGGCCCTTGGGTGCGAGCGACGATTTCCTGCACAGGGAGATCGTCATCTACCGGGGCCTGCAGGACATCGAGTGAGGCGGTGATGGTCTTGCGGTCGATCATGCGAGGTGTGGAGAGGCTCCGGCGGTGCACGGACGGCGCCGTGGTGGTCGAGTTCGCGATCTCCGTGTGGCTGCTGATCATTCTCATGGTCGGCGCGATGGAGTTCGGCCGCGCCTTCTACCACCACCGCCTCATCACGAACTCGGTCCGCGACGCCTCCCGTTACCTGGCGAGGGTCGAGGACCGCAACGACCCGGCCTTTCAGGCGAACGCTCGAAACCTCGCCATGCGGGGCTCGATCGACCCCACCGCTCCGCTGCTGCTGAGCTACTGGAACGACGCCAACACGGTCCAGTTCCTCGCGGCCGACTACGACAACGCGGCCGGGGACTACCGCTGCGCCGCCACCTGCGCGGTCATTCGTGCGGTGGCGACCGTCCCCTACACGCCGCCGGCGTCGTTCCTCGGGGCTCTGGGAATAAACGCCATCACGTTTTCGGTCACCCACGAAGAACGTTTCATTGGGGAGTAGGGAGGAAACCATGTGGCGGCGCATGAACATCCTGGATGACCGCGGCGGCGCGGCGGTCGAGTTCGCACTTGTTGCGACGCTGCTGTTCTTCGTCACCTTCGCCGTCATCGAGGGGAGCCTGGCGGCGTGGCAGTGGAACGCGGTGGAGAAGGCCGCCCAGGCCGGCGTCCGGCTCGCCGCGGTCGCCGATCCCGTGGCCACCACCCTCAGGGCCTTCAACTGCAAGACCGACGCCATTCCCTTGGGGCGGTCCTGCTCCGACCCCGGGGCGGCCACCTTCGCGACGATCACCTGTTCGGGGGCGACGATGAGCTGCACGGACGGCACCTTCGACGCCGCCGCCTATGACGCGATCCGCGACCGCATGGTGCGCGCCTACCCGTTCCTTCAAGACCAGAACATCGTCATCGCGTACAGCGACGTCCGCCTCGGTTTCGCCGGCCGCCCGAACGGGGCGATCCCGCTGATCACGCTCCGGCTGACGAATATTCCGTTCAATTTCCTCATCCTGAACGCGGTAGCCACGCTGCCCTTGACGGGCGCCGGGCCGATCCCCGCGCAGATCGTCATGCCCGACGTGTTCGCCTCGCTGACGGCCGAGGACCTGGCGTTCGAGTTCTAGAGCATAATCCGGTCAGGTGGAATCGGCTGCGTTGCGCCGTGGCGAGGCGATTCGCCAGGCGCGGCGCGAAGGGCGATGCGGGTGCCGGCCATCGACCCGCGCCGGCCCGGTCATCCAGGCAGCTGAGCCGGGTCCTTCTCCAACACGAAGCTCTCGTAGGCCTGCTCGAATTTCTTGCGAGCGTTCGGATCGTTTATCGTTGGCGCCGTGCAGGTGTCGCAGGGCGTCTTCTTGGGCTTGGTGTGAACCAGCTCGCGCCGCCATCCGACGGCGGCTTCGCTGGTGTAGGCCTGATAGATGGTGTCGAAGTCCTTCATGTTGCCGATCAGATAGGGCTCATGTTCCGGCCGGTCGCTGCGGATATGGCAGCACGGAATGATGTTGCCCGAAAACCCGACATAGAAATGCGAGAAGGGGAAGAAACAGGGGCTTGTTCTGACGGCCGGCGCCGCCATTTCCTCGATCAGTTTTCCCCGATTGTTGCCATGCTTCCAAAAATTGATGGCGCGCGTCTCGATCTCGATCTTGTCGTGCGGGAATTCCGCGATGATGTACTCATTCGGTCTGACTTGAAGGAATTTCGCCGCGATCCCGATTCTCTGGCTGATTTCCGAGAGCCGGTTCAGCATGTAGATGTCGCTGAATTCGTCGCCCTTCTTGAGATGAATGGAAATATGCATGTAACTGAGGCCCGCGTCCGCCAGTTCCTCGATATAACCCGGGGACAGGTAATCTCCGTTCGTGTAGGTCATTATTCTCGCGGTCGGCATTGCGGTGCGGGCTTGCGCGATCCGATCGAGAATGGCCCGGTCGTATAACGGCTCGTTGTATCCGCTCAGGACGAAAAAATTGCCGTAATCGATTTCCCTTAGATTCTCCATAATCAAGGAATAGAGCCGCTCATCCATTCGGAGATTGGGTCCGAGCCTGTCCCCGACGACGTTGGGACAGTACGAACAACGCCTGTTGCAGTAGGAATGGGTCTCGATCTCGACCCGACCGACGGATTTCTTGAATACTGCCTTGGCCAAGGCGGGATCGCCTATGGCCTGAAACGCTTCCTTACCGAGGAACATGGCAATTCACCTCGGCGATGTTCCAAAGGACTTTTTCGGTAGCCTTATAACATTTCCAAATTAGCTGCGAAATGTCGAATAGCGCTAGTGGCTTTGTTTGGGCCCGTGAGGGCGTCACGAGTCGTGGCGCCGCAACGGGTCGTCCCTGGATAGGCCGGGGCGTCCGCTCCGACATTCACCGGATGACGTCCAAGATCCAGGGCTGCCGCGCGCCCCTTTCGCGCCCAAGCGTAACCGCCTTGCTCCCGGCGGCGCGGCGGCAAGTGCCGAGATCGTCCGGGACGGATCGCCGCCCCGGTTTGCTGACCGGATTTACTGGCCGGACTTGGCCGCTCGAAGGAGGGCGTCCGCCATCTCTATTGCGCGGCGCTCGGCGGGCATTCCGGTGGCTTGAGCAAACCCGGCGATGAACTGGTGGACCCGTTGGCGATCGATGTCGGATTTTTCCACGATCGACGCGACGATGCCGGCCAGCGCCATTAAATGGACCGCCTGAAGATTCGTGGTACGGGATATTTGCTGGATCAACGGGTCGTTAGCCAGATCCGGGGCGTCGGTCTTCTCGCTCATGGGCTCGCCTCTTTCCTTCGTCTGCGATGGGGGTGGGCCGGGCGGTGCCCGCATCATCTTCCGCGCCGCCTGCGCCGCTCGCTCGGCCGCTCGCGCTAAATGCTTCAGCAACTTCTCGGTCCCGCTTTCTTGTCGTCGACAGTGTTCCCCGGGTGGCGCCGAAGCAAAGCGCCCGGCCGTGTGCAAACAGCCAACGTTCGTCCAACGGCCTCCGGGGCCCACTTCCATAGCACACCCCGCCGGTCCGGGGTAGCGCTGGCGATCGCGCAGCCGAGCCGGCGCGCGGTCTGGTCCGTTTGCATCGGCGCGCAGCTGCATGGCCGCGCCTCGAAGCGGTGAATGTTCGATGTGGCGAAGCCCGCTAGCCCGCCATGCGCCCGGCGACGATGGCGGCCAAGAGCATCCAGCCGAACCACTTGTTGGACTTGAACTTGGCGAGGCAGTCGGCGGGCTCGCCGGTCCGCACCGTGCCGGCCTGCCAGCCGAGCTGCAAGGCGGCCCCTGCAAGGAGCGCGTAGAACGGCCATGGCATTCCCGCGAGCCAGCCCGCGAGGCCGAAGAGCCCGACGGCGAGGCCGTAGAAGACGAACAGCCACGCCCGCGTGGCCTCGCCCAGTCTCAAGGCCGTGGACTTGACGCCCACGACGAGGTCGTCCTGCTTGTCCTGGTGGGCGTAGATGGTGTCGTAGCCCAGCGTCCAGAAGAGAGCGCCGGCGTAAAGCGCAAGGGCAGGCGCCGCCAGTCCGCCGGTAATCGCCGCCCATCCCATCAGCGCGCCCCAGTTGAAGGTGAGCCCCAGGAACGCCTGCGGCCAATAGGTGATCCGCTTCATGAAGGGATAGGCGGCGATCAGCGGCAGCGCCGCGATCCCGAGGCCCACCGTGAACGGGTTGAACGTGACGAGCACGCCGAATCCGGCCAGCAGCAAAAGGCCCAAGAAGGCGAAGGCCCGGGGCACGCTCACGGCGCCGGACGCGATCGGGCGGGTGCGGGTGCGGGCGACTTGTCTGTCGAAGTCGCGGTCCGCGATGTCGTTCACGGTGCACCCCGCCCCGCGCATGATCACGGCGCCGAGCGCGAACAGGGCCATGAGCCGAAGGTCGGGGAACGTGCTCGAGGCCAGCCCCAGCCCCCACCAGCAGGGAAACAGGAGGAGCCAGCTCCCGATCGGCCTGTCGAGCCGCACCAGCTTGAGATAGGGCACGGCGGGGCCCGGCGCGAGCCGTTCGATCCACCCCATCGCGGCCGTGTCGCTGGCCTCCGCGCCCGCCCCTTGGGCGCCGCCCGCGACGGAGGTTTTGGCTGGTTCCTCCATGCGCTAATCTTGCCCCTGCGGATCGAGGCAGACAAGCGGGTGTCAGGATGACCGACGGCGAGGCGCGCGAGCCAAGGGTCAGGCTCTTCGTCGACGCCGACCTCGCCCCCGGCGCGAGCGTCGGGCTCGCCCCCAGCCAGGCGCACTATCTCAAGCACGTGATGCGCATGGACCCGGGCGGCGTGGTCGCGGTCTTCAACGGCCGCGACGGGGAATGGCTGGCGCGGATCGACGGGCTGGGCCGGGGCTGGGCCTCGCTCGGCCTGGTTTCCCTTCGCCGCGAGCAAACCCGCGAGCCGGATCTGTGGCTGGTGTTCGCGCCGATCAAGCGGGCGCGCATAGACTTCCTGGCCGAAAAGGCGACCGAGCTGGGCGTGCGCGCCCTGTGGCCGGTGTTCACCCGCCGCAGCGTGATAACCCGGGTCAACACCGACCGGCTCCGCGCCAACGCCGTCGAGGCGGCGGAACAGTCGGAGCGCCTCACCGTGCCCGAGGTGTTCGAGCCGGCGACATTCGCCGAGCTCGTTGAACGCTGGCCGCCGGACAGGCGCCTGGTCGTGTGCGACGAGAGCGGCGGGGGCGCGCCTATCGCCGAGGCCCTCGCGGACGCCCGCGCCGAGGCCGGGGCCGAGTGGGCGCTCCTCACCGGGCCCGAAGGCGGGCTCACCCGGTCCGAGCTTGACGCACTAGGTCGATTACCCTTTGTTACGCGGGTGGGACTGGGCCCCCGCGTCCTGCGCGCCGATACCGCGGCCGTGGCGGCGCTCGCCTGTTGGCAGGCGTTGCTCGGCGACTGGCGGGTTGAGCGGCGCTCCCGAGCCACCGAGTCTTGAGCGTGAACCCAAGCCGCATGCGCCCGACGACCTCACCCCGCAAGGGAAGCCCCGAGCCGATCACCTCCCGGGACCAGCTCGTGGCCTACCTCGAGGCCGGGTGCAAGCCCAAGGCCGAGTGGCGCATCGGCACCGAGCACGAGAAGTTCGCGTTCCGGCTCGACGACTTGAGCCCGCTCCCCTACGGCGGCCCCCAGGGGATCGGCGCCCTGCTGGCGGGCCTCATGCGCTTCGGCTGGCGGCCCGTCACCGAGGCGGGCAAGGTCGTAGCGCTCGCCCAGGACCAGTCTTCCGTGACCCTCGAGCCGGGCGGCCAGGTCGAGCTTTCCGGCGAGAAGGTGCCCACCATCCACGATACCTGCGCGGAGGTGCAGGAGCACCTGCGCCAAGTCAAGGAGGTGGGCGCCGAGCTCGGCGTGGGGCTTCTCGGGCTGGGCTTTCAGCCCAAGGCGAGGCGCGAGGAAATGCCGTGGATGCCGAAGGGACGTTACGACGTCATGCGGGCCTACATGCCGAAGGTGGGGCGCCTCGGCATCGACATGATGCTAAGGACCTGCACGGTGCAGGTGAACCTCGACTTCGAATCGGAAGCTTGCATGGTGCGCAAGCTCCGCCTCGGCCTCGCGCTTCAACCGGTGGCCACCGCCCTCCTGGCGAACTCGCCCTTCGCCGACGGCGAGCCGACCGGGTTCTTGAGCTACCGCAGCTACGTGTGGACACACACCGACCCGGACCGCTGCGGGATCCTGCCCTTCGTGTTCGAGGACGGCATGGGATTCGAGCGGTACGTGGACTACCTGCTCGACGTGCCGATGTACTTCGTCTACCGCGACGGCCGCTACATCGACGCCAGCGGCCAGTCCTTCCGCGACTTTCTCGACGGCCGCCTGCCCGCGCTCCCCGGCGAGGCGCCGCACCTCGGCGACTGGGAGGACCACCTCACCATCGTCTTTCCCGAGGTGCGCCTGAAGCGGTACCTGGAGATGCGCGGGGCCGATGGCGGGCCGTGGGCGCCGCTGTGCGCGTTGCCTGCGCTGTGGGTCGGCATCCTCTATGACCGGGACGCCAGCGAGGCGGCCTGGGACCTGGTCAAGGACTGGACCGAGGACGATCACGTCTATCTGCGCCGCGAGGTGCCGCATCTTGCGCTGAAGACGCCGTTCCGGGGACGCACGATGCGCGAGCTGGCGCTCGAGCTGCTCGAGATCGCCTCCTACGGGCTCGGGCGCCGCGCGCGCCTCAACGACAAGGGCGAGGACGAGGCCCGTTTCCTCAAGCCGCTGCTGGAGATCGCGCACTCGGGCAAGACGCCGGCCGAGCAGATGATCGAGGCCTACGAGACCCGCTGGCAACGCAGCGTCGACCCGGTATTCACGGAACACGTGTACTAGCGGCCGGACGACGTCCGAGAGGGGGAAGGACAAGGCAGGATCATGGACAACGAGACGTGCAACAGCCTCGCCGACGTGCGGGCCCAGATCGACCGAATCGACGGCCAGATGGTGAAGCTGATAGCGGAGCGGAGCGGCTACGTGAGCCTGGCCGCCCGCTTCAAGTCGCGGCGCGAGGAGGTGGTCGACCGCGAGCGCATCGAGAAGGTGGTCGCCGCCGCCAGGTCGCTCGCGGCCGAGCTGGGCCTCGAGCCCGACCTCGTCGAGCAGGTCTTCCGCGCCATGATCGACCGCTTCGTCGCCTTCGAGTTCCGCGAGTTCGACCGCATCCACGGCGCGCCGGCGGCCTCCGGCGACGCCGAGTGAGCGGGACCGGTCCAATCATCGAACCGGAACACGATCGCCTGAGGGAATTTGAAATCGGGGTGCCGGACTCCTCCGCCCCGCCGCCGGTCAGGCGCCGGCCAGCGCGTTGATCTTGGCCGCCATGATGAAGTCGTTCTCGTGCAGGCCCCTGATCTTCTTGGTCTGCAGCACGATGGCGCAGAAGCCCCAGCCGAAAGTGATCGAGACCGGGTGGTGAAACTCGGATTCGGCCAAGTCCCCCACTTGCCCGGCGAAATCCAGCGAGTCCTTGAAGTTGGCGAACCCGAACGCCTTCTCGATCCTGGTGTCGTCGCCGGCGAGCTGCCAGCCTGCGGCTTGCGCAAGCAACTCCCTGGCCTGCGGCGACGTCAGGGGAGGGACGCCGCCCTTGCACGGAATGCAGGTCTTGGCCGCCAGACTCGCCGTCATCGCCTGTCGTTCTCCGCATCCCCGAGGGGGGCGCCTCAGGCCTCGGTGCCGCCGACGGTGAGGCTTCCCACCAGCACGGTGGGCTGGCCGACGCCGACGGGGATAAATTGCCCCTCCTTGCCGCAGGTGCCGATTCCGGAATCGAGCGCCACGTCGTTGCCCACCATCTCGATCCTCTTCAGCACCTCGTGGCCGGAGCCGACCAGCGTCGCCCCCTTGACCGCGGCGCCGACCTTGCCGTCCTCGATGAGGTAGGCCTCGGACGCCGAGAACACGAACTTGCCCGAGGTGATGTCGACGCTGCCGCCGCCGAAGTTGACGGCATACAGCCCCTTGCCGACGGAGCGGATGATCTCCTCCCGCTCGCGCTCGCCGGCCAGCATGTAGGTGTTCGTCATGCGCGGCATGGGCGGATGGGCGAAGCTCTCGCGGCGGCCGTTGCCGGTGGGGCGCATGCCCATGAGGCGGGCGTTCATGCGGTCCTGCATGTAGCCGGTGAGCACCCCGTCCTCGATGAGGGTGGTGGCCTCGCTCGGCGTCCCCTCGTCGTCGATCGTGATCGAGCCGCGCCGGTCGCGAATCGTGCCGTTGTCGACCACGTTGACGCCCTTGGCGGCGATGCGTTCGCCCATGAGGCCCGAGAAGACCGAGGTCCGCTTGCGGTTGAAGTCGCCCTCGAGGCCGTGGCCGATCGCCTCGTGCAGCAGGATGCCGGGCCAGCCCGGCCCCAGCACCACCGGCATCTCGCCCGCCGGCGCCGGCACCGCCTCGAGGTTGACCAGCGCCTGGCGCAGGGCCTCGTCGGCCACCCCCTTCCAGCTTTCGGGGTCGACGAGGCCCTCGTAGGTCACCCGCCCGCCGCTGCCGAAGGTGCCGGTCTCCATGCGCTCGCCGTCGCTCACCACGACCGACACGTTGAGCCGCACCAGCGGCCGGATGTCGCCGCTGCGCTGGCCTTCGGGGCGCAGGATCTGGATGGCCTGCCACGAACCCGAGATGTTGGCCGTCACCTGGCTGACGCGGGAGTCGAGGGCGCGGGCATAGGCGTCGATCTCCGAGAGCAGCTTGACCTTCGCCTCGAAGCCGAGGTCGCCCAGGGGGTTGAGGTCGGTATAGAAGCTGCGGTTGGTGCTTTTGGGCGGCAGGCCCACGGTGCCGCCGTGCCCCGACTGGACGGCCCTCACGGTCTCGGCGGCGCGCGCGATGGCCTCCTCGCTCAGATCGGAAGCGTGGGCATAGCCGGTCACCTCTCCGGCCACCGCGCGCAGGCCGAAGCCCTGGCTGGTGTCGAAGCTCGCGTTCCTGAGATGGCCGTCGTCGAAGCTGAGGCTTTCCGACTGCCGGTACTCGAGAAACAGCTCGCCGTCGTCGGTGCCGCCGATCGATTCGCGCACCAACCGCTCGACGTTCTCGCGGTCGAGTCCCGCCCGCTCGAAGAACAGCTCGTCGGTGACGGTGAGGTCCGCCATGCCTGTCTCCCTTCCGCTCGCCCCGTTGGTTTTCCTCGCCCGGGGCCTCGGCTCCCGGGTCGGTGCCGCGGCGCCGACCCGGGGCGATCACCGCCGCCGCCGTCGATGTCCACCTCAAGATGGGAAGGGGCGCCACGATTTTAAGCCGAAGCCGGCCCCGGTTCCCTCACCCGCCCGCACGCCTGCGACCGCGGCCGCCTCGTGCCTTCCCTGCGACAATTCGTCGCAGTGGCCGGGGAGGGCGGCCCCGGCGGCGGCGCCCCGCCGGCGCCCCGTTTCGGGGCGCCGAATCGCCGGGATGGCGCGAGGAAACATCGGGCCGCGCCGCGGTTCCCGGGTCGCCGCCGCGGCCCCCTCAACCCCCGGTCGTTTCGGTTGAGGTGGGGGGCCACTCCGTGTGTGTTCGCCCTGCGTCAAGGACCCGGGCGGTGCCTCTAGGCGGGGGTTTTCGCGACAAGGGAGGGGATTTTCGCGACAAGGGAATTGTCACCGCCGCCGGGATGGGGTAAACGAAGCCGACGATCTTGGAATCGCTCCAAACAATAACCGAGGTCGGGAGATGTTTCGTAAAAGTGTGTTTGCCGCCTTGGCGGCGCTTGCCGTTTGCGCGGGCTTCGCCGCCGGCGCCTTTGCGACGGGGCAGCCGGAACCGTGGCAGGTCGGCTTTCAGGATCCGGCGTCGCCGGTGATGGCGCGGATCGTCGGTTTCCACGAGATGCTGCTTTGGATCATCACCGCCATCGCGCTCTTCGTCCTGGGCCTGATGATTTACGTCATGGTCCGCTTCCGGTCGTCGCGCAACCCGACGCCCACGCGCACGGCGCACAACACGTTACTCGAAGTGGTGTGGACGGTGATCCCCGTCATGATCCTCGTCGTCATCGCGGTCCCTTCCTTCAAGCTGTTGTACTTCGAGGACCGCGTCGTCGACGCCGACATGACGCTCAAGGTGATCGGCCACCAGTGGTACTGGTCGTACGAGTATCCGGACCACGGCAACTTCACCTTCGATAGCTTTGTCGCCTGCCGCACCCAGGAGGAATGCGACGAGATGGCCGAGGGCGGCGAGGCCGAGGCGCCGCTCCGGCTCTTGGACACCGACAACCGCGTGGTGCTGCCCGTGGACACCAACGTCCGCCTCCTGCTGACCGCGGGCGACGTGATCCACAGCTGGGCCATCCCGTCGCTGGGCATCAAGTGGGACACGGTCCCGGGCCGCCTCAACGAGACCTGGGTGCGGATCGAGGAGGAGGGCACGTACTACGGCCAGTGCTCGGAACTTTGCGGCATGGACCACGGCTTCATGCCGATCGCCGTCGAGGCGGTCTCGAAGGAGGCCTTCGACCAGTGGGTGGTCGAGGCCCAGACCCAGTTCGCGCGCGACGAGGGGCGCACGCCGTCGCTCCGGGTCGCGCGCTCCGAGCAGAGATAGAAAGCGAGAGCGAGAGTATCGGTCATGAGTTACGACACACCCGCAGAGGCTCACGCTGCCCACGCCCACCCGACCGGGTGGAAGCGCTGGCTCTTGTCCACCAACCACAAAGACATCGGCACCATGTACCTCACCCTCGCCGTCATCGGCGGACTGGTGGGGGGCTTATTCTCGCTGATGGTGCGCATGGAGCTGGCGGAACCCGGCATGCAGGTTTTCGCCGACAGCCAGTTCTTCAACGTGGCTATCTCGGCCCACGGCCTGCTCATGGTCTTCTTCATGGTCATGCCGGCCATGATGGGGGGGCTCGGCAACTGGATGGTGCCGCTCATGATCGGGGCGCCGGACATGGCCTTCCCGCGCCTCAACAACATCAGCTTCTGGCTGCTGGTTCCCTCGATAACGCTGTTGGCCGGCTCGGTCTTCGTCGACGGCGGCCCGGGGGTGGGGTGGACCGTCTATGCGCCCTTGAGCACCTACGGCCATCCCGGGGCGGCGGTGGACATGGTGATCCTGAGCCTGCACCTGGCGGGCGCGTCGTCGATCCTGGGCGCCATTAACTTCATCACCACCATCTTCAACATGCGCGCCCCGGGCATGACGCTGCACAAGATGCCGCTGTTCGTGTGGTCGGTGCTGGTGACGGCGTTCCTGCTTCTGCTTTCGCTGCCGGTCCTCGCCGGGGCGGTCACCATGCTGCTCACCGACCGCAACTTCGGCACCACCTTCTTCGACCCCGCGGGCGGCGGCGATCCGATTCTTTACCAGCACCTGTTCTGGTTCTTCGGGCACCCGGAGGTGTACGTCCTGATCGTGCCCGGCTTCGGCATGGTCAGCCAGGTGGTCTCGACCTTCTCGAAGAAGCCGATCTTCGGCTATCTCGGCATGGCCTACGCCATGGTCGCGATCGGCGGGATCGGCTTCGTCGTTTGGGCGCACCACATGTACACGGCCGGCCTCGACGTCGACACGCGGGCCTACTTCATCGCGGCCACCCTGGTCATCGCGGTGCCCACGGGCATCAAGATCTTCAGCTGGATCGCGACCATGTGGGGCGGCTCGATCGAGTTCCGGACGCCGATGCTGTTCGCCATCGGCATGATCTTCCTGTTCGTGCTCGGGGGCGTGACCGGCGTGGTGCTGGCCAATGCCGGCGTCGACATCGCGCTGCACGACACCTATTACGTGGTGGCGCACTTCCACTACACCATGTCGATGGGGGCGCTGTTCTCGATCTTCGCCGGATTCTATTACTGGCTCGGCAAGATGAGCGGGCGCCAGTATCCCGAGACCCTGGGCAGGATCCACTTCTGGATCATGTTCATAGGCGTGAATCTCACCTTCTTTCCCCAGCACTTCCTGGGGCTTGCCGGCATGCCGCGGCGCATTCCGGACTATCCGGACGCCTTCGCCGGCTGGAACATGGTCTCGAGCCTGGGCTCCTACCTCGCGGCGGTCGGCGCGGTCTTGTTCCTGTACATCCTCTTCCGGACCTTCACGGCCGGCGAGCGCGTCGCCGAGAACCCGTGGGGCGAGGGGGCGACGACGCTGGAGTGGACGGTGACCTCGCCGCCGCCGTGGCATTCCTACGAGGAGATACCGCGGATAAAGTAGCCGCGACCGCATAAGAACCGGCAAACGGGCGGCTGGAGATAACACGTGTCCGACATCTCGATGGATCTCCCCGAGCGGGCGGGCGGGGCCTGCCTCGCGGGCGGCGCCGACATCGCTGACTTCGTCGCGCTCTTGAAGCCCAGGGTGATGTCGCTGGTGGTGTTCACCGGCTTCGCGGGGCTCTTCCTGGCGCCGGGCGCGCTCCATCCCGTCCTGGCCCTGGTCGCGATGCTGTGCATCGCCGCCGGCGCCGGGGCATCGGGGGCCATCAACATGTGGTACGAGCGCGACATCGACGCGTTGATGCGCCGCACCCGCGGGCGCCCGTTGCCGGCGGGCCGGATGGCGCCGGGCGAAGCGCTGGGCTTCGGCGGGGTTCTCGCAGTTGGCTCCGTGGTCATGATGGGCGTGGCGGTGAACTACGTGGCCGCCGTGCTGCTGGCGCTGACCATCGCCTTCTACGTCTTCGTCTACACCATCTGGCTCAAGCGCCGCACGCCCCAGAACATCGTCATCGGCGGCGTCGCGGGCGCCCTCCCGCCGATGATCGGCTGGGCCGCGGTCACCGGGTCGGTCGCCGTCGAGTCGCTGGTGCTGTTCGCCATCATCTTCATGTGGACGCCGCCGCACTTCTGGGCGCTCTCGCTGTTCAACAGCGGCGACTACGCCAAGGTCGGCGTGCCGATGCTGCCCGTGGTGGCCGGCGCCCGCGAGACCAAGAAACAGATTCTCCTGTACACCGGCCTGCTCTTGCCCGTCACGCTGGCGCCCTGGTGGCTCGGCATGGCGGGCGCGCTTTACGGGGTGGCGGCGGGGCTGCTCGGGCTCGCGTTCTTGGGCCTCGCGGTGCGCGTCTGGTTCGACGAGACGAGCCAGGGCCCGCGGCGGATGTTCGGATTCTCCATCGTCCACCTGTTCCTGCTCTTCGTCCTGCTGATCGCGGACAAGGCGCTGGGAGGGGCGGCCTGACATGGCGGGAAGACCGGGCCTCACCGAACAGCACAGGCGCCAGCGGGCCAAGAACCTGGCGCTGCTGGCGGTGCTGGCCACGATGGCGGTTCTCTTCTACCTCGTCACCATCGTCCGGATGGGAGGCCAGTGACCGTGGCCCGGCCGGCGCAGGGCCGCAATCGCCGTACCGTGATCGCCTTGTCCGCGATCCTCCTCGCCATGGCGGGGCTGACCGTCGCGGCGGTGCCCCTCTACCGGCTCTTCTGCCAGGTCACGGGCTACGGCGGCACCACCAGAGTGGCGACGACGGCGCCGGCGCAGGTGCTGGAGCGCGTCATCACGGTGCGGTTCAACGCGGACGTGAATTCGGCGCTTCCCTGGACCTTTCGTCCGGCCCAGGGGCAAATGACGCTCAAGGTGGGAGAGACGGTGCTCGCGTTCTACGAGGCCAGGAACAACGCGGACACGCCGCTCACGGGGACCGCCACGTTCAACGTCACGCCCCAGAAGGCCGGGCGCTACTTCAACAAGATCGACTGTTTCTGCTTCACCGAGCAACGGCTGGAGCCCGGCGAGCACGCCGAGCTGGCGGTGACCTTCTTCGTCGACCCCGCGATCGCGGACGATCCCGGCCTCGACGAGGTGAACACCATCACGCTTTCCTACACCTTCTTTCTGGCCCCCTCTGGCTTTCCGGCCCCCTCTGGCTTTCCGGCCCCCTCTGGCGAGGAAGGCGAGCCCCGGGGCCAGGCGGGCCACGAGACCGCCGCCGCGGTGACGGTGAATTGATCGCCGGCGCGGCGGCTTCATTTGACGCGAACGGATGAGTTGACCCGATTGAAAAAAGAGAGACCATAAGATGACGGACGTCGCCGCCAAACATCCCTATCACCTCGTCGATCCGAGCCCGTGGCCTGCGGTCGGGGCGCTGGCCGCCGCCTGCCTCGCCTTCGGGCTCATCCTGTTCCTGCACGCGGACATCACTTGGCTGCTGCTCGTCGGCGTCGCCCTGATGGTGTTCACCATGGCCGGCTGGTGGCGGGACGTGATCCGCGAGGCCGAGTACGAGGGCCACCACACCCCGGTGGTCCAGATCGGGCTCAGATACGGCATGGCGCTCTTCATCGCCTCGGAGGTGATGTTCTTCGCGGCTTGGTTCTGGGCCTATTTCGACGCCAGCTTCTTCCCCGGCGGGGTCGGCAGCGAGGAGCTCATCGGCCGCGCCGCCTACACCGGCGGCCAGTGGCCGCCCATGGCGTTGTCGGACAGGGTCTTCGATCCGTGGGACGTGCCCTTCCTCAACACGCTGGTGCTGCTCTCTTCCGGCTGGACGGTGACCAAGGCCCACCAAGCCCTCAGACAAGGCCTGCGCAAGCAGCTGCTGTGGTATCTCGGGGTCACCATCCTCTTGGGCATCACCTTTACGTCGCTGCAAGCCAACGAGTACGGCCACGCGGCGTTCAGCTTCGCGTTCGTCGAAGGCGAAGTCGCGGCCGGCGGCATCTATCCCACGACCTTCTTCATGGCGACGGGCTTCCACGGCGCGCACGTCATCATCGGCACGATTTTCCTGAGCGTGTGCTTCTTCCGCGCCGTTGCCGGCCACTTCAAGCCCGACCATCACTTCGGGTTCGAGGCGGCGGCGTGGTACTGGCACTTCGTCGACGTCGTGTGGCTGTTCCTGTTCACCTTCGTTTATTTCTGGTGGAACCCGTATTGAGCCGCCCCTTGCGCCGGCCCGGCGCGGGAACCAACTTGAGGGAATGCCGCCC
>JAZGAE010000007.1:0-7319 GCA_036475545.1 Alphaproteobacteria bacterium | reverse complement strand
GCGCCGGGGCGGGCGCCCGCGGCGTTGCGCCGCTCGGCCGATGCCCCCGCATCGCCCTTCGCGCCGCGCCTGGCGGATCGCCTCGCCACGGCGCAACGCAGCCGATTCCACCTGACCGGATTATGCTCTGGTCCCTCGCGCCGGGCCGGTAAATGGCTATCGCGACGGGGATTCGGTTGCGGGCGCCGTCTCCGGCGGCGTGCCTGTGGGAGCGGTCCGCCGCAGCGCGTGGGCGGCCCACACGGCGGCCGTGAACAACAGAAGCGCGCCCGCCTGATGCGCCGCCGCCAACGGCACCGGAACGACCAGGAGGAGGGTCGAAATCCCGAGCGCGACCTGGAGCGCCGCCAGGCCCAACAGCGCGTCAACCGGGAGGCGGGCGTCTCTGGGCAGGCCGACCTTCCTTGCCGCCAGCCAGAAGAGCAGGACGCAGAGCAAGGTGAGGATCGCCAGAACCCGGTGCACGAACTGCACGGTGGCGACGTTCTCGAAGAAGTTGAGGTAGGACGGAGTCTCTGCAAACAAACCCTCGGGCACCAACCGTCCGCCCATGAGCGGAAACGTGTTGTAAGTGAAGCCGGCATCGAGCCCCGCCACGACCCCGCCCGAAAGGACGGTGACGAACACCAGCCCGACGAGCAGCTTGGACGACCGCCGCAATGCGGCCGGTCCCTGGGACGCCGCCGGCAGCGAAAGCACCCCCAGCGCCACCCAAAATATGTACCCGTAGATGAAGAACGCCGCGCCCAGGTGCGCGGTCAGTCGGTACTGGCTCACGTCGGGGCGGTCGATAAGCCCGCTCTTCACCATGTACCAGCCGAGCACCCCCTGGACGCCGCCGAGGACGAACATGGCGGCCAGGTGGGGGCGCAGGCGCTTGGAGATGCGTCCCGCCGCCAGGAAGTAAAGGAATGGAGCCAGGAACACGATGCCGATGGAGCGGCCCCAAAGGCGGTGGGCGTATTCCAACCAGTAGATGGACTTGAAGTCGGCGAGCGTCATGCCGTAGGTCAACTTCTGATATTCCGGAAACGCCCTGTATTTGGAGAAGGCTTGCTCCCAGGCAGCGTCGCTGAGCGGCGGAAGCCAGCTGAGCAAGGGCCGCCATTCCACCATGGAGAGTCCCGAGTGGGTGAGCCGCGTCACCCCGCCGAGAACGACCATGACGAAGATCATGGCGCAGCACACCAGCAGCCAGATCGCAATCGCCCTGCTGGACCGGGGGGCTGGTGTCCTCGCCTCGGAAAGGGCGGTGGTGCGCACGGCTCTGCTCCTTGGCTCTTCACGATGACGGCCACGCCCAGCCAAGCCGTCCGCCGGCTTTCGACCGTTGCCGCCGTTGCCACGGGCCGGGCCGCCGGGCGCGGGCCGGAGTCCTAGCCCACGGGCGGCCCGTGACGCAAGCTGTCGCTGCCCCAGGCGGGGGCCTCGATACGGCCGTCCTGGCCCGGGGAAAAATTATACGAAAAATGTTTGTGATATAGATTATTCCACACAATACGTGCTTGACTTAGTGCCTTTATACATCCTATTTTTGCATATATAAGAGGTTCCACACTTCTTCCTCTGTGATATGGAGCGCGGTCATGTCCATGACGTCCGCCGGGGAGGTTCGCGGGAACGGCGCCGCGAGGAACAGGGGCAACGGCAAGACTGACGGGAAATCCCGCAGCGGGCGGTCCAAGGGCGGGCCCGATGAGGCGGCGCTTTCGGGCGCGGTCGAGTTCGAGCCGTTAAGCCGGAGTTCCGATGTGGACGAGTACCGCGATGCGCTCGCCCGCTTCAAGTCCGGCGAGTGGGACGAGGGGCGCTGGACCGCGTTCCGCCTGCGCTTCGGCGTTTACGGTCAGTTGCAGCCGGGCGTGCAGATGATCCGCATCAAGATTCCGGGCGGCATCCTTCCGCTGCATTGGGCGCGCGCGGTCGCCCACGTCAACCGCAAGTTCTGCGGCGCCGGTCACGGGGACATCCATGTGACCACGCGCCAGGATATTCAGATCTATTTCGTGCCGCTCGACGACACGCCTGCCTTGCTCCAGGAGTTGGACGAGGCCGACCTGACGACGCGCGAGGCGTGCGGGAACACGCTCCGCAACATGAACGGGTGCCAGCTCGCCGGCGTCTGCCCGCGCGAGCACGTCGATGCGGGCGTCGTCGCGGATCGGCTTGCCCTTACCTGGTTGCGCCATCCCCTGGTGCAGCACATGCCCCGCAAGTTCAAGGTTGCGGTTTCCGGCTGCGTGACCGACTGCAGCGGCACCGGCATCCATGACATGGGTCTCGTGGCGACCGAGAAGGACGGAGAGAAGGGCTTCGTCGTTTACGGAGGCGGCGGCACCGGCGGCGTTCCGGTGGCGGCCGTGAAGCTCCTCGACTTCGCCGTCGAGGAAGAGCTCTCGACGGCGCTCGAGGCACTCGTGCGTCTCCACCAGCGCTACTCCAATCGCGTCAACCGCAACCAGGCGCGGATCAAGTTCCTGGTGCGCCGCTTCGGCGAGGAGAAGTTCCGCGCCCTGTTCCTGGAGGAGTTCGAGAGGCTCAAGGACATGCCGCAGCGCCCCTGGAAATCCTTGGAGTGGCGCGAGCCGCAGGAGGCCCCGGCGCCCACCTCTCCGGGCGGGGTGGTCCACGGTCACGACGGCAAGGTCGCCGTGGTGGTGAACCCGCGGCTCGGGTTGCTGACCTCCGAACAGTTGGAGGGCTTGGCCGACATCGGCGAGCGCCACGGTGCAAGCGGCTTCCGCGTCACCCGCGACCAGAACATCATCCTTTTCGGGCTGCCCACGGGCTCGGAGGAGGAAGTAGTGGCCGAGGTCCGCGCGCTCGGCCTCGAGGTGCAGGAGACGGAAGGCGACGTGCCGGACGTGGTGTCCTGCCCCGGGACCACGACCTGCCGGCTCGGCATCACCAACTCCCAGAACTTCGGCAAGGAGCTTACCGACGAGGTACGGAACTACGGGCCCCTTCCGGGGGTGACGGTCAAGATTTCCGGGTGCCAGAACGGCTGCGGCCTGCACCACGTCGCCGACTTCGGCTTCCGGGGCATGGGCAAGAAGATCGACGGCCAGAACGCGCCGCACTATCAGATATACGTCGGCGGGAACCCGCGGCTCAACGGAGCCATCGGGGTCTCCGGTCCGATCGTGCCTGCTCGTTACGCGCGCGAGGTGCTGAGGCTCATGATGGATGCTTACGCTGCGGACCGCGAGGACGGCGAGAGCGTGCGCGATTGGGCGCTCCGGCTCGGCAAGGAGGGGCTCAGGGAGCTCGTCGAACCGGTCACCCGAAAGGTCGACGCGGGCGACCGGCGGCTTTTCACCGACTGGGGCGAGACGGAGAAATTCGTGACGCCGGCGGCGGCGACGGCCGAGTGCGCGGTGCCCGTCGCCGTCGACGACCTGCTACACGACCTGGCCGACGACGCGCTGATCGCGGTCGACCGCACCATCCTGGGCGAGTACCCGCGAGAGGCACCGTCCTTCGGACACGACGGCGTCTATCACGCCGCGCGTCGGCTGCTGGTGCGGTTCGGCGACCTGACCGAGGAGCTTTCCTTCGACGACATGATCCTGCGGGTTCGCGCCTCCTACGGCGACGACACGGCCGTCACCGGTGCCCTCGACAACGTGCTCGCCGCCGAGGCCGGAATGACCAACGGCGGCCGCGTCGACGCCTATCGCGAGGCGCTCGCCGTGTGGCTCGACACCGTCTCGGAGGTCGTGCCAAAGTCCATCGAGGAAGCCGCCTTCGATCCCGCGGCGCTCGGCGACTCCAGCGGGTCGGTCGCGGCGATGTTTCGCTCCCAGGGGGCCGCGTAATGACGTTTGACCCAACGCCCCAGAGACTCCGCTGGGCCGAGAAACGGGCGGAGGCCCTCCGCGAGGCCTATGGGGCCCTCGACGGCATCGACCTGCTCCGGGTCATGATCAAGGACGAGTTCCCCGGGCGGATCGCGATTACCTCGTCGTTCGGAGCGGAAGCGGCGGTGCTCCTGGACCTTGTCGCACGGGTGGATCCCGCCACGCCCGTGATCGTGCTGGATACCGGCAGGCTGTTCCCGGAGACGTACGAATACATCGATCGGCTCAGGGCCCATCTCGGTCTTAAGGACCTGCGCCTCCAACGCCCCAGCGACGAGGAGGTCGTCGCCAAGGATGCCGACGGGACGCTGTATCAGACGGATCCCGACTCGTGCTGCCACATGCGCAAGACCAAGCCGCTCGCCGATGCGCTGCGCGCGTTCGACGCGTGGGTCACGGGGCGCAAGCGCTTCCACGGCGCCTCGCGGGGGAGCCTCGAGACCATCGAAGGGGTCAACGGACGCATCAAGATCAACCCGCTGGCGACCTGGCAGCAGGCGTGGATCGAGGATGCCTTGGAGGAGCGCAACCTCCCGCGCCATCCCCTGGTGGAGCAGGGGTACCTCTCAATCGGTTGCACCACGTGCACCGCCGCTGTTAAACCGGGAGAGCATTCGCGCGCCGGCCGCTGGCGCGGGTCGGACAAGAGCGAGTGCGGAATTCACGTCCCGTTGCGGGTAGCGCAATGAACCATCTCGATGCTCTGGAGAGCCAGAGCGTTTACATCCTCCGCGAGGCCTTCCGCTCCTTCGACAAGCTGGCCATGCTTTGGTCCGTCGGCAAGGATTCGAACGCACTGTTGTGGATGGTGCGCAAGGCCTTTTTCGGCCGCGTGCCGTTCCCCGCCGTGCATATCGACACCTCCTACAAGATTCCCGAGATGATCGAGTTCCGGGATCGCCTCGCCAAGGAATGGGAACTGAACCTCATCGTCGGTCAGAACTCGCAAGCCTTGGCGGCCGGTATGAACCATACGAAGGGGCGCGTGGTATGCTGTACGTCTCTCAAGACTGACGGGCTGCGGGCCGTGATCGAGAAACACGGATTCACCGGAATCATCGCGGGTATCCGCCGCGACGAGGAGGGGACCCGGTCCAAGGAGCGCGTGTTCAGCCCGAGGGCCGAGAACGCGACGTGGGACGCCCACGACCAGCCACCCGAATTCTGGGACCAGTTCAAGACCGAATTCGCGCCGGGAACGCACGTGCGCATCCACCCGCTCCTGCACTGGACCGAGGTCGACGTCTGGCGCTACATCCAGCGCGAGAACATCCCCGTGATGGATCTCTATTTCTCCAAGAACGGAAAGCGGTACCGTTCGCTCGGCTGCGCGCCCTGTACGGCGCCCATCGAGAGCGGCGCCGCCACGGTGGAGGAGATCATCACCGAGCTCGAGACCACGCGCGTGTCGGAGCGCTCCGGCCGGGCGCAGGACCAGGAGGCGGAGGACGCCTTCGAGCGCCTTCGCGCCGATGGATACATGTAAATGAACGCCGACTCCAAAAGGGACGTCGTTTCCCAGCCGCTCAAGATCGTCATCGTCGGCCACGTCGATCACGGCAAGTCGACGCTCGTGGGACGCCTGTTCCACGACACCGGTTCGCTGCCCGAAGGCAAGCTCGAGGCCATCAAGGAGATGTGCGAGAGGCGCGGCATGCCCTTCGAGTGGGCGTTCCTGATGGATGCGCTGAAGGCCGAGAAGGACCAGGGCGTGACCATCGACACCGCGCAGATCTGGTTTCGCACCGACAAGCGCAAGTACGTCCTCATCGACGCGCCGGGCCACAAGGAGTTCCTCAAGAACATGGTGACCGGCGCCGCCAGCGCCGACGCCGCGCTCTTGGTCATCGACGCCGCCGAGGGCGTGCGCGAGCAGTCGCGCCGCCACGGGTATTTGCTCCACCTCATGGGCGTGAAGCAGGTCGCGGTGGTGATCAACAAGATGGATCTCGTCGAATACTCCCAGGCCCGCTTCGCCGAGGTGGAGGGGGAAATCCAGAAGTACCTCGCGGACATCGGGGTCACGCCCACATACGTCATCCCCGTCTCCGCTCGCAACGGCGAACAGGTGGCGGAAAGGTCGCGGGTCATGACCTGGTACGATGGCCCCACGATCAGCGAGGCGCTGGACCGGTTCGAGCCCCCCGTCGCGCCGACGGATTTGCCGCTGAGATTCCCGGTACAGGACGTCTACAAGTTCGACGACCGGCGCATAATCGCCGGCCGCATCGAGAGCGGTCGATTGAATGTCGGCGACACGCTGCTGTTCTCCCCTTCCAATAAGGCCGCGCGGGTCGCCAGTATCGAGGCCTGGAACGTCCCGGCGCCGATCTTGGCGGCGGTCCCCGGTCAGTCCATCGGCATCACCCTCGACGAGCAGTTGTTCGTGGAACGCGGCGAGGTGGCGAGCGCGCTCGAAAATCCGCCGATCGAGACCAACGTCTTCCGCGCGCGCATTTTCTGGCTGGGCAGGAAGCCGTTGACCGTCGGGGCCCAGTACCTGTTGAAGCTGGCCACGGGGCGGCACACCGTCGAGGTGCAACAGATCGAGAAGGTGATCGACACGACCGACCTCTCGTCCAACGCCGCCGACCAGGTCGAGCGCAACGCGGTCGCCGAGGTCGTGCTGCGCTCGCGCTCCATGCTGGCGTTGGACGAGTTCGGCCACAATCCGCGCACCGGCCGGTTCGTGCTGATCGAGGACTTCGATGCCGTCGGCGGCGGGATCGTCAACATGGAGGGCTATCCCGACCAGCGCCACAGCCTGACCGTCAAGGCGACGAACATCTTCAACGTCGACCACCGGGTGACCGCGGACGCGCGATGGCAGAGCAACGGCCACGCCAGCGGCGTCGTCTGGCTCACGGGCCTTTCCGGCGCGGGCAAGACCACCCTTGCCCTGGAGCTGGAACGGCAGTTGTTCCTGAAGGGCTACCAGGTCTACGTGCTCGATGGCGACAACATCCGCCATGGGCTGAGCGCGGACCTCGCCTTTGCGCCGGAAGACCGCGCCGAGAACATCCGCCGCGTCGGCGAGGTGGCCGCCCTGTTCGCCGAAGCTGGCTTCGTCGTGATCACGGCTTTCATCTCGCCCTACCGCTCGGACCGCGAGCGCGCCCGCGCGATCTGCCCCGACCTGTTCCACGAGGTCTACGTCAAGGCGGACCTGGAGGTGTGCGAGCGACGCGATCCCAAGGGCCTTTACAAGAAGGCGAGGCAGGGCGAGATCCCCGTCTTCACCGGAATTTCCGCGCCTTACGAGTCCCCCGAGGAACCCGAGCTCGTCGTCGACACCAACCAGAACGACGTTGCCGAATGCGTGGGCATGATGCTCGAGTATGTCGACAAGAACTTCGGCGGCGATCGCAACGCCGAAGCGGGCAAGCCCGGCAACGCGAACCCGTCCACGAGGCGCGCTTCGGTCTCCTGACCCGAACGAGTCGCAGCGGCCAGTCGCGC
>JAZGAE010000006.1:0-4909 GCA_036475545.1 Alphaproteobacteria bacterium | reverse complement strand
GGCGGCCTCGGCCAGGCCCTGGACGCTGCCGTCGGCGGACTCGGCCTCGGCGACGGCCTTCTCGGCGATTTTCGCCGAGTCGGCGACCTGGCGACCGATTTCCTCGATCGACGTCGACAGTTCCTCGGCCGCCGAGGCGGCGGTCTGGACGTTGGTGGACGCCTGCTCCGAGGCCGCCGACACGGCGGCGGACTGGCGGCTGGCCTCCTCCGCGGTCGTGGACATCGATTCGGCACTGCTCTGAACCTCGGTGGAAGTCGAGGATACGCTCTCGACCACGCCCTTGACGCTGGTCTCGAGGTCGTCCGCCATCTTCATCATCGCCTGGCGCTTCTCTTCCTCGGCCCTGCGCTCCTGTTCCTCCTGTTCCGCCGCCATCTGGTCCATCTTGACGGCATTCTCCTTGAACACCTGGACCGTGCGCGCCATTTCGCCGATTTCATCCCTCCGGTGGGTCTCCGGAACCTCGATGGCCTTGTTGCCCTGCGCAAGCTGCGACATCGTGCCGCTTATCAACATCAGCGGTCTCGTGATACCGCGGACCGTGAAGAAGACGGCCACGCCCATCACCACCAGCAGCACGCACACCACCGTCAGGACGGTAAAGAACGTCGTCCGAAGCTCCCCGGACACCTGGTCCGCCGTGGCGATGACGTCCGCGGCGAGACGGTCCTCCACCTTCTTCAGCATGTTGATCTTCTTGGTGATGGTGGCGAACCAGTAGGTCGCGTCGACGCCGCCGGTGTTGCCTGTCTCGGTGCTGTTGAGAGCGATGGCGCGCATGCGCTCCACCTCGTTCACGGCCTCGCCGGCGACGGTGCGTCCGTAGAAGGCCCGCTGGTCCTCGGTCGCCCAGCGGTCGAAGGTGGTGAGGAAGGCCTTTTGCTCGGCGATGAGCGACACCAGACGGCGGTACAGGGATCCTTCGAATGCGCCGGTGGCGAACCCGTTCGATCCCACCGCGCGTTCGATGCCGTTGCGCTCCTTCATCTGGGAGAAGTTGTAATAGGCGACGACGCGGTTGTTCACCGCCGCGTTGCTGCTGACCGCGCTCATCCCGGCGACCACGTCGAGGAGGCCGGAGATGGCCGAGGTGTAGAAGCCGAGTGCCTCCTTGACCGCAACCTGTTGGTCGCTCACCCGGCGGCGCATGTCGGAAAGTCCGGATAGAAGGGTTTGGGCCTGCCGCGCCTTGTCCGCCAGGACGGCGCTGATGGCGCCCAGGTCGGACGTCTCCACCGTTTCCGTGAAGACCTGGAGCTTGTTGTCTGTCTGGTTGCGCTGGGCCCCGAGTTCGGCGCCGAACTTGGTTCCCTTGCTGCCGAGGAAGCCGGCCGAGGCGCCGCGTTCCTTCTGCAGCTCGTGCACGAGCCCGCCGGAGTCCTGGGCCACCAAGCTCAGAACGCGGATGTCGGCCATCTCGTCGAGAAGCGTGTTCTTCTCCGACAGGATCGTCAGCGAGCCGATCAGGAGCGCGAGAAGGGGCACGGCCCCCAACAGCGCGATCCGCATCTTGACCGAAAGGCGGCTGATCAGCGTGAACCGCTGGCCGAAGGACATTTGCTGGGCCATGCCCCCGGCGGTCTCGGGAACTTGCGTCACCTCATGAGTTTCGTGCGACATGGACTTCTCTCCTTGGAATAGGTTCGCCGATCGCGCGGTCTGGCCCGTACCGCGGTTCAACTGCTCCGCCCGCCAGTCATTTGCCGACAACGATCGTGTCACCGTCCGTAATTTCGAGGCGCCCGGGTGTGGCGTCTCGTCGGCGCCGCGCCCGGGCGCAATTGGGCTCAGTGAGTCCCGTACACATACCTTTTGGGACAAGTTCGATTAAAATGTAGTTAAAATCCATACTAAAACGTACGAATTCCACCCTATCCATTCGAAGTAGTCGTGGCGACCCTATCGTATTAGTTCGCCGACCCAGCTTGCTTACAAATAAGCTTACGCGCATATTGGCCTGCTATCCCATATGACTACGATCGCACGCGTGATTACTTCGATGCTGGAATTCCAAACGAGCTTGGCCTCTATCGTCGGAACATTGGCGACATGAAGCCAGGTTCATCCAGATAGCAGGTTCATCAAGCTAGAACGTGCCCACGGCCTATGTATTATTGCTCTTTGTTCAAGATCTTGCCTGCGACTCGTCCGTTTTACTTTCTTACCCGGCCGGAAGCACATTTCTCGGCATCGACCCGTGGAAGCGTCGGACAGCGCTCACGGTCCGCATTCTCTTGACGAGTGGTGGGGCGGCCGCCGGCGCGGGGAAAGCCGCTCCCGTTTCCGCAGGCCCGTTGCGGCGCCACGGCGCGCCCGCACGAGCAGGCGTGGTGACCGGCCTTACGGGCCATGATAAGAATCGTGGGGCGCGCGGTCCGCGCGGGGCGCGGTTCGGGAAGACGCTCCGCTGCGGGCCGGACCGAGAGGGCTTGGCGATGCGCGATCGGCGCGAACAAACGGATGAGGGCCGTCATCGGGCCGTGGCAGACGGGCCGGGCCACGGGGCGGGCCACGGGGCGGGACCGCGGGGCGCGGGCGCTTCCCGGGGGGCAACGCGATGATGCGCCCTGACGCGATCGTCGAGCGCCTCGCCCGGAACCGATCCAGGGGCGGTTCGCAAGCCGCGGCCACGCGCGGCGACCATGACCTCAACCCGGGAACGCGCCTCCAGGGCCCGCTCACGCCGGCGGCGGTGCTCATCCCGCTTGTGGAGCGCGACGCCGGCCTCACCGTGCTGTTTACCCGCCGCGCGCGGGACCTTCCCGACCACCCCGGCGAGATCAGCTTTCCGGGCGGCCGGCTGGAGGCGACCGACCGGAGTCCCGAGGACGCGGCGTTGCGCGAGACGGAGGAGGAGCTGGGTCTCACGCGCGAGCGCATCGAAGTCCTGGGCCGGCTCGACCCCTACGAGACGCGCACCGGGTTCAGGGTCTCGCCGATAGTCGGGCTGGTGCGCCCGCCCGTTCACGTTAGCCCCGATCCGGTCGAGGTGGCGGAGGTCTTCGAGGTCCCGCTCGGCTATCTGCTCGACCCCGTGAACCACGCGCGCCACGAGGCCGGCGCCGGCGGGCTGAGCCGCACCTTCTACGCGATTCCGTACGGGGATTACTTCATCTGGGGGGCGACCGCCGGCATGCTGATCAACCTTTACGAGGTCCTCCGCCAGCCATGATACGCACGCTGCTTTTCTTCCTCGCCGCGCTGCTGGTGGCCTATGTGCTTTACACGGCCTGGCTATGGAGCGCGCGCCGCCGCGCGCGGGCAAGCGCCGGCACCCCCGAGACGCTCCGGTCCCGGCGGCGGCAAGCGCTGTGGACCTGGGTCGCGCTCGCCGGCCTCGTGCTTGTGGGCGCGGCGCTGTTCGCGGTCGCGCTCACCGGCGGGTCGCCGCCGGGAGGCGTCTACGAGCCGGCGCACGTGGAGGACGGCCGGGTCGTTCCCGGCCACATCGTCGACTAGAGGGCACCCCTTGGAATCGACGGCAAGACTCGAGCCCCAGCCGTGGATGACCGCGCCCGAGACCCGCGCCGTCATCGCCGCGCTCACCGCCGAGGGCGCCACGGTCCGCTTCGTCGGGGGGTGCGTGCGCGACGCCTTGCTCGAGCGCCCGGTGACCGACGTCGACATCGCCACCCACGACGAGCCCGAGAAGGTGATCGCGCTGTTGGAGGCGGCCGCCATCCGCGTCGTCCCAACCGGCATCGCCCACGGCACCGTGACCGCGGTGGTGGGCAAGGCCCATTTCGAGATCACGACCTTGAGGCTCGACGTCGAGACCTTCGGGCGCCGCGCCAGGGTGGCGTTCACCAACGACTGGGCGCTCGATGCCGCGCGCCGCGACTTCACCATCAACGCGCTCTTTTGCTCGCCCGACGGCGAGCTCTTCGACCCCTTCGGCGGGATCGAGGACCTGCGCGCGAGGCGCGTGCGCTTCGTCGGCCAGGCGGAGGACCGCATCCGCGAGGACGTGCTGCGGCTGCTGCGGTTCTTCCGCTTCTACGCGCACTATGGCCGCCCGCCCCCGGACGGGGCGGCGCTCGCCGCCTGCCGCGAGCTCGCCCATTTGCTGCCGACGCTCTCCGGCGAGCGGGTGGCCGGCGAGGTGCTCAGGCTCATGGCCGCGCCCGACCCGGCGCCGGTGCTGGCGCTGATGGCCGACGAGGGCGTGCTCGCCGATATCCTGCCCGAGGCCGGGACCATTGCCCGGCTCGGGGGCCTGGTCGCGCTCGAGCGGGAACTCGGGCAGGCGAAGGTGGACGCAGGCGGCGCGCTGCGGCGGCTGGCGGCCGCGCTGCAAGTGGACGCCCCCGGCGCGGAAGAGCTGGCGGCAAGGCTGCGGCTTTCCAACGTGGAGAAGGCGCGGCTGGCGGCATTGGCCGCGCCGGCCAAGCCGGTGACCGTCACCGGCGACGACAAGACGCGGCGCCGCGAGCTCTACGGCCTCGGGCCCGAGCTCTACCGCGATCTGGTGATGCTGCAGTGGGCCGCGCGCCGCGGCGAGGTGGGCGAGTTGGCGCGGGACGAGGTGGCCGCCTACCGCGGGCTTGTCGAGGCCGCGGACGCCTGGGAGCCGGTGCAACTTCCGGTCAAGGGCCGCGACGCGGTCGCCCTCGGCGTCCCAAAGGGCCCGCGGGTCGGGGAACTGCTCCAGGAGGTCGAGCGCTGGTGGATCGAGCGCGACTTCCGCCCCGGCCGGGCCGAGTGCCTGGCCAAGCTCGAGAAGCTGGCGGCCCGGGGGGGCTAGCCCTCGGCCGCGATGTCCCTGAGCGCGCGCGCCAATCCCAGGGTCTTGTGGGCCTCGGCCGCGCCCTCGCGGTCGCCGACCGTCTCCAGGCGGCTCAAGATCATCTCGTGATAGCTCACGACGTCGTCCCAGCCGGCGATGGAGAAGGGCTGGTAGCCCCAC
>JAZGAE010000005.1:0-7087 GCA_036475545.1 Alphaproteobacteria bacterium | reverse complement strand
GTCTGCAAGTTCTCCTGCGGAGACTCCCGCGCTTCGGACCAGCGGGTTCGGCAGTTTCACTGCGGAGACTCCCGCGCTTCGGACCAGCGGGTTCGGTAGTTTCACTGCGGAGACTCCCGCGCTTCGGACCAGCGGGTTCGGCAGTTTCACTGCGGCGAACCCCGCGCTACGGCAGGAACGCCTTTCCGCCGGTTCGCCGGCGGGCTGCATACGGCAGGGCGGGGTGCAAGCGGTAGGGCGGGCGAAGATCGGGGCGGGCTGCAAGCGGTAGGGCGGGCGAAGATCGGGGCGGGATGCATACGGCAGGGCGGGGTGCAAGCGGTAGGGCGGGCGGAGATCGGGGCGGGCGGAGATCGGGGGGGGCGGAGATCGGGGCGGGCGCGCCTTGCGCCACCGGAGGCCGCGCCGCTCGGTCGGGCCTGCGGTCGACGGACCCGCGTTTGGGCGGAGGGCCGCGGCGGGAAGGCAGTGCGGAAAATCGCTTTGCCCGTCGGCGGGCGCGGGCTTTAATCGGGGCCATGCCGACGCCCGCGAAAACGGTGGTGGCCATCCTTGCGCTTGCCGGCGGCATTCTCGCCTCGGGTGCGGTTCTCGCCGCCTGCACGGACGCGGCCGGGCCGGGCGTCGATTGGCGCCGCTGCTACATGGATGGCAAGGACCTGCGCAAGGTGGACCTCACCGGCGCGACGTTGCGTGGCGCCACCTTCGCCCGCGCCGATCTCTCCGAGAGCAACCTGTCCGAAGTGGACGGGTTTCGCGCCAAGTTCATCAGCGCAAAGCTCACCGACATCCGCTTCGACGGCGCCGGCCTGGAGAAGGCCGATCTCACCAAGGCGGACCTTTCGGGCGCCTCGTTCGTGGGGGCCAATCTGCGCCTCGCGCGCTTCTTCCGGGCGAACCTGCGCGGCGCCGACCTCACCGGCGCGCGCATGCGCGGGGCCGATCTTCTGAAGGCGGATCTCTCCGGCGCCACCTGGACCGACGGCGAGAAGGTGTGCGCCGAAGGTTCCATCGGACAGTGCAACTGAGGCCCGCGGCCGAGACTTTGTCGGGCGAGCCTTCCACGGTGGCCGGTTTCGGCATTTAATACCGCCACCAGCGACAGACCACTCGAGAGCCGCCGCCGCGCGATGGCAAAGTCTTCCCGCAACGAGCAAAGCTTCCCCGGCCGGTTGCGCGCGGGCCTCGGCCGCTTCGCGCGCAGCGACCAACTGGTGCGGGCGGGGTTGGCCGTCGTGGTCGGGGCGGCTGCGGGTGTGGGCGCCATCGCCTTCCGCGAGTTCATCGCGCTCGTCCAAACCGCGTTCTTCGGGTTCGGCTCCGAGCGCGTCTACAGCCTGGCCGCGGCGCTTCCCTGGTGGCACCTCGTGCTCGCGCCCACCGTGGGCGGCCTCGCGATCGGCCTTTTCGTGGCCTACGTCTTGCCGGGTCGCCGGCCGCGGGGGGTCGCCGACGTGATCGAGGCCTCGGCGCTGCGCGACGGGCGCATGTCGCTCAAGACCGGTCTCGGGGCCGCCTTCGTCAGCGCCGCGTCCATCGGGGTGGGGGCCTCGGTCGGCCGCGAGGGGCCCGTGGTGCATCTAGGCGCCAGCCTCGGCGGCTGGCTCGCCAAGCGGCTGCACCTCAGCCGCTCTCTCTCCCTCACGCTGCTGGGCTGCGGCATCGCCTCGGGCATCGCGGCGTCGTTCAATACGCCGCTCGCCGGAGTCATCTTCGCGCTCGAAGTGGTGATCGGCCACTACGCGCTCAATACCTTCGCCCCCGTGGTGATCGCCGCGGTCACCGGGACCATCATCTCGCGCGTCTACTTCGGCGACTTTCCCGCCTTCGTCATCCCCGAGCAGGTGATCGTCTCGTTCCTGGAGTTCCCGGCCTTCGCAGGGTTAGGCGTGCTGAGCGGGATCGTCGCCATCGTCTTCATACGCACCACCTTCCTGGTCGAGGAGGGGGTGGCACGAACCGGCCTGCCGCGGTGGCTGCGGCCTGCCCTCGGCGGGCTCGCGGTGGGACTGATCGCGCTCTCATTCCCACAGGTGCTGGGGGTGGGATACGAGGCCACCGACGCGGCGCTCAAGGCGATGTTCCCGTTCTGGCTGCTGGTGGCGCTGTTGGTGGCCAAGCTCGTCGCCACCGCGGTCAGTCTCGGCTGCGGCTTCGGCGGCGGGGTGTTCAGCCCGTCGCTGGTCATGGGGGCGATGCTGGGCGGCGCGAGCGGCGCCGTCTTCACGGCGATCGCGCCGGAGCTCTCCTCGGGCCTGGGCGCCTACAGCCTGGTCGGCATGGGCGCGGTCGCGGGCGCGGTGCTCGGCGCGCCGATCTCGACGATCCTGATCATCTTCGAGCTCACCGGCGATTACGCGCTTACCGTCGCGGTCATGCTGGCGGTGGTGATTGCCACCGTCATGACCCGGCAGATCGTCGGGCATTCCTTCTTCACCTTGCAGCTGGAGCGCGCAGGGCTGAGCCTCGAGGGCGGCCGCGAGGCGCGGCTTTTCCGCGAGCAGCGTGTCGGTGGGGTGATGCGCGACGACTACGAGACGATCCCCGTATCGGCGGGCATGGCCGAGGTGAGGCAACGGTTGCTCACCGCCGCCTACGGGGTGCTTTACGTGGTCGAGGACGGCGACCGGCTGGCGGGCCGGGTGGTCCTGGGCGATCTGCGCGAGGTTGCCTTCGACACCTCCCGGGACCACGAAATCGGCGTCGCCGACGTGGTGCGCCCGGAGGCGCCGGTGCTCGCCGCCGGCGACAGCCTCGAGGCGGCCAGGGAGCTGATGGCCGCGTCGGGCAAGACCCAGGTCGCCGTCGTCGAGACGACGGAGAACATGCGGCTCGTGGGCGCGCTCCACGAGCGCGACGTGATCACCGCCCACAACCGCGCGCTGCTGCAGGCCAGGGCCGAGGAGAAGGGGGAGATCTGACCCCGCCGGCGTGAAGCCCGTGGCGCGCCGCGCCGCCGCGTGAGCGCCGCCGCCGATTTTGCCGGCCGAGCGACGTCCCGCGCGTGCTATACGAGCGGCGTCCCGCGCGTGCTATATAAGACCCTCGACAAGGCTCTCGAAATGACCAGCTCGATGGACCCCGGCCGGATGGACGCGGAGCCCGCCGCACCCCCCAGTGCGGCCGAGCCCACGTATGTGGCGGGCCTCAACGAGGCGCAGCGCCGCGCGGTGGAGGCGGTGGACGGCCCCGTCCTGGTGTTGGCCGGTGCCGGCACCGGCAAGACCCGGGTGCTCACCACGCGGCTCGCCCATATTCTTTTCACCGGCCGCGCCTGGCCGAGCCAGGTGCTCGCCGTCACCTTCACCAACAAGGCTGCCCTCGAGATGAAAGAGCGGGTGGAGGCCATCCTGGGGCGGCCGACGGAATCGATGTGGATCGGCACCTTCCACGCGGTCGGCGCGCGGATTCTGCGCCGCCATGCCGAGCTGGTGGGGCTCAAGCCCAACTTCACGATCCTCGACGTCGACGACCAGCTGCGGCTCGTGAAGCAAGTGATGGCGGCCGCCGGCGTCGACGAGAAACGCTGGCCGGCGCGGGGGATGTTGGCGGTCATCGACCGCTGGAAGGACCGCGGGCTGACTCCCGCCAAGGTGAGCGGGGCCCATGCTTCGGAGTTCGCCGCGGGCAGGGCCGTCGCGCTCTACCGCGACTACCAGGAGCGGCTGTCGACGCTGAATGCCGTCGACTTCGGCGACCTGCTGCTGCACTGCCTTACGCTCTTCACCGGCAACGGGGACGTGCTGGCCGACTATCAGCGCCGCTTCCGCTACGTCCTGGTGGACGAGTACCAGGACACCAACGTGGCGCAGTACTTATGGCTGCGCCTGTTGGCCCAGGTCTCCCACAACATCTGCTGCGTGGGCGACGACGACCAGTCGATCTACGGCTGGCGCGGGGCGGAAGTCGGCAACATCCTGCGCTTCGAGAAGGACTTTCCGGGCGCCACCGTCATCCGGCTCGAGAAGAACTACCGATCGACCAACCACATCCTGGGCGCGGCCTCGGGCCTCATTGCCCACAACGAGGGCCGGCTCGGCAAGACGCTGTGGACCGACCGCGAGGGCGGCGGCAGGGTCGCGGTCCGCGGGGTCTGGGACGGGGACGAGGAGGCCCGCGTCGTTGGCGACGAGATCGAGACGCTGCAGCGCAAGGGCCATGCACTCGCCGGGATCGCCATCCTGATACGCGCCGGCTTCCAGACCCGCGAGTTCGAGGAGCGGTTCCTGACGCTGGGGCTCCCCTACCGCGTGATCGGCGGCCCCCGGTTTTACGAGCGCCGCGAGATCCGCGACGCCATCGCCTACCTGCGGGTCATCGTCCAGCCCGACGACGACCTGGCCTTCGAGCGCATCGTCAACCTGCCGCGGCGCGGCATCGGGGTGGCCGCCATGCAGGTGGTCCACCGCCTCGCCCGGGCCGAGGAGATCCCGCTGACCCCGGCCGTGCGCCGGCTCTTGGATACCGACGAGATCCAGGCGCGCGCCCGCAAGGCGCTCGCGAGTCTCTTGTCCGACTTCGACCGCTGGCGCGGGCGGCTCGATGACATGCCCCATGCCGAACTGGTCGGGCTCGTGCTGGACGAGTCCGGCTACACGGCGATGTGGCAGAACGACAACGCGGCCGACGCCCCGGGCCGGCTCGAGAACCTCAAGGAGCTGGTGGTGGCGATCGCCGAGTTCGAGACTTTGGCGGCCTTCCTCGAGCACGTGAGCCTGGTCATGGAGACGACCGCGGCCGCGGGCGGCGACATGGTCAACATCATGACCCTGCATTCCGCCAAGGGGCTCGAGTTCGACACCGTGTTCCTGCCCGGCTGGGAGGAGCAGCTGTTCCCCCACCAGCGGCACCTCGACGAGGACGGGCTCAAGGGGCTCGAGGAGGAGCGCCGCCTCGCCTACGTCGGGCTGACGCGGGCGAGATCGCGGGCCGTCATCTCGTTCGCCGCCAACCGGCGCATCTTCAACCAGTGGCAAAGCACGATCCCGTCCCGCTTCATCGACGAGCTGCCCGAAGACCATATCGAGCGCGTGAGCGACCAGGGCCTCTACACCGGCGCCCGGCGGCAAGGCGGAGACTTGAGCGAGGACGGCCTCGGCTTCGACTTCGCCACCCCAGGGGGCCGCCGGTCCCGCCGGCTCGCCCAGGCGCGCGCCAGGGCCGGCCAGCGGGCCATCGACGGAAGCGCCTGGCCGGCTCCTTCGCCCGAGGGCAAGTCCTCGGGCGGGTTCAAGGTCGGCGACGAGGTGTTCCACACCAAGTTCGGCTACGGGCGCGTACGCGTCGTCGACGGCGACAAGCTCGAGATCAAGTTCCAGACCGGCGTCAAGAAGGTCATCGACCGCTTCGTCAAGCCGGCGTGACGGCGCGCGACGGGCCGTTGGTGCGCGCGAGCTACCGGGCGCAAAGCCTCTCCCTCGTCCGCCGCATCGCGCCGGGCGAGTGGCGGACGCCGGTGGTTGCCGGGCCGGGCGGCGGCCGGGCGGCGTCACACCTTGTCACCGGGGCGCGGCGCGCCTAGCTTGTGCAGGGGCATCCAAAACGGGAACGGGCGGCGCGTGTCTGTGGAAACCCAAAGGGCGGAAGCGCGAACGGCGGACGATTCCGCGGCCCGGCTCGCGGACCTGAGGGCCGAGCTCGCGGCGCGCGGCCTCGCCGGCTTCATCGTGGCCAAGGCCGACCAGCACCAGGGCGAGTACGTGGCGCCCCGGGCCGAGCGCCTCGCCTGGCTCACCGGCTTCACCGGCTCCGCCGGGCTGGCGATCGTTCTCGCGGACAGGGCCGCGATCTTCGTCGACGGCCGCTACACCCTGCAGGCCCGCGAGCAGGTGGACACGTGCGCCTTCACGCCGCTCCACGCCTTGGAGACCCCGGCGAGCGACTGGCTCGCCGCCAACCTCGGTGCGGGCGACAGGTTCGGCTACGACCCGTGGCTCCACACGCCCAACGAGGTGGTCAAGCTGCGCGCGGCCTGCGAGAGGGCAGGGGCCGAGCTGGTCCCGTGCGAAGAAAACCCCCTGGACGAGGTCTGGCGCGACCAGCCCGCCGCGCCGCTGGCGCCCATGGTCCCGCACGAGGTGCGGTTCGCCGGCAAGGAATCGGCCGACAAGCGCCGCGAGCTCGCGGCGGAGCTCGCGGCCGACGGCATCGCGGCGGCGGTCTTGGGCGCGCCCGATTCCATCGCCTGGCTCCTGAACGTTCGCGGCGGCGATATCCCGCACACGCCGGTGGCGCTTTGCTTCGCGATCCTCCAGGGCGACGGGCGGGTGGACCTGTTCATCGACCGGGGCAAGGTCACCCCGGGCGTGGAGGCCCACCTGGGCGCCGGCGTCGCGGTGCGCGATCCGGACGAATTCGGGCCCGCGCTGGACGCGCTCGGGGAAAGTGCCGCGCGGGTGCGGGCCGACCCGGCGACGGCGGCGTCGTGGATCTTCGAGCGCCTCAAGGCGGCGGGCGCGACGATCGCCCCCGGCGCCGACCCCTGCGCCCTCGCCAAGGCGCGCAAGAACCCGGTCGAGCTTCGCGGCGCCTTCGCGGCGCACCTGCGCGACGGCACCGCGCTCACGCGCTTCCTCGCCTGGCTGGCGCGCGAGGCCCCGAAGGGCGAGCTCACCGAGATCGCCGCGGCGGGGAGGCTCGAGGCGTACCGCCGCGAGATGGCGATGTTCCACGGCCCGAGCTTCCCCACCATCTCCGGCGCCGGGCCCCATGGCGCCATCGTCCACTACCGCGTCAGCGAGGCCACGAGCCGGAGGCTCACCCCCGGCGAGCTCTACCTTATCGATTCGGGCGGCCAGTACCTCGACGGCACCACCGACGTGACCCGCACGATGTTCATCGCCGGCAACGGGCCGCCTGGCGAGGAGGTGCGCGACCGCTTCACCCGGGTCCTCAAGGGCCACATCGCCGTCGCCACGGCGCGGTTTCCCGAGGGCACCACCGGGCGCCAGCTGGATACGCTCGCGCGCACGCACCTGTGGGAGGCGGGCCTCGACTATGACCACGGCACCGGCCACGGCGTGGGGAGCTTCCTGGGCGTCCACGAAGGGCCGCAGCGGATGGCCAAGATCGGGAGCGACACGGCGCT
>JAZGAE010000004.1:0-10135 GCA_036475545.1 Alphaproteobacteria bacterium | reverse complement strand
GCACGCCCTGCTCCTCGAGGTCTTCACCGAGCACGGCGTAGGGACGCTGTTCCGGTCCGTCTCCTAGCTCCTATCCGGTATTTCGGGCTTTCGCAGGATCGGCGGGGCCGCTCGTGCCGGCCGGGACCATGCTGCGGAAGAACTCTATCTGCCAGTCCATTTCCTCGGGCGTCAGCGGATACTGGTCGCCGTCGCGCGGGTTCAACACGGCCGAAGGGGCGACACGGGCGAGGCGGAGCTGCAGTTGCACCGCGAAGCGCATGCCGACCTCGGCTTTCCAGCACAGCGCCGTAACGCCCTTGGCGCTTTTCGATTCCAGAACCTTGTTCACGAGCGCCAGCGGTTCGTTCGTGAGGATCGCCAGCGCCGCGCGCACGAATGCTCTGTCGCCCGCGGCGAGCGCCCGGGCCATCGCTTTTTCCCCCAAGCGGCCCTGGGTCTTTAGACGATGGGCGCGCACCATCGCCGGCTCCTCCTTCTGCTGCGCCGACGTCACCGGGCCCTCCCGCAGGCGGCGGCGCATTTCCGTCTTCACGGACTGAAGCGTCTCCGCGTCGAGACCGCGCCGTTTCTCCAAGGCCTCCAGGAGAGAATCGGCGACGAACCGGGTGATCCCTGCCACCGCACGGCCCGACAGCTGGGGGCGCCCAACCAGGGGTTCGTGCCAGGCCTCGACGTCGGGCGCCCGGTCTATGATGCGATCGAGCGTCTCCTCGCGTATCTGGGCGCTGGGATTGGCGAGCAAGCTGGTGACCGCTTCGATGTCGTCGGCCGCGACGATGGCATCGGACACTCTCGCCGCCACGCCGGCGCGGCCCGAAATGGCAATGAGCGGACCCCGGACGGTGCAGCTTTTGATGATCTCCAGGAGATCCTCGTCGGTGAGCACCGGCGAGTAGCGGAGCAACGGTCCGGCGACCGCAATTTCGACGTCACGCGCGAGCTCCTTGACGATCTCGGGCGGCGCGTCGGCGACATCCTTCAGCGTCTCCGCCAGGACCTTGCGCACTTTCGTTATCTGGTCGCGGGCGAGGATCTCAAGGACGCGGTAGGTCAGCCGCCTTACCTCGTCCTGCTCACCTGCCGTCAGCCCCGGCGCGAGCTGGCCAATCTTTTGCGCCAGATCGAAGCGCACGCGCGTGTCTTCGTCATGGGCGAGAAGGAAATCCGTGTGCCGAGGGGTGTTGGAGTTGGCGGCAATCTTGCGGCGGACCTCGGGCTCGGGATCTCTCGCCAGGGACTCGAGCGTGTGCGGCGGCACGTCGGTGCGGGCGGCGAGCCGTGCCCGCACTTTCACATCCTTGTGGCGAACGAGCACGCGCTCATCGCCCAAGCCGAACCGCCATCCCCGCAGCCCCAGGGCGCGAAGGAGCCTCGCTAGCAAGCCACCCATCAGGACGCCTCCATCGCCGCACCGGCCCCGGCCGCCGGGTGAGGGGCGGGGTCCGCAACGCGGAAGCCGCCCTTGCCAGCCCGCTTTACAGCGTACATCGCCTGGTCGGCCCGGGCCATCAGCTCCTTCAGAGTCTCGGGGCAAGCCGGATCGTGCACCGCAATCCCGATCGAGAGCCCGAGCGGATGCTCTGCATCGCCCGAGTACTCGGCCAAAGCGGCGGCGCCGGAGAGCAACGCCCGGGCCTTGACCGCGGCTCCGGACCTCTCGGACTCCTCGAGCCAGATAGCGAATTCGTCGCCGCCGAGCCGGGCGAGCAGGTCGTGGACCCGGCTATTGCCCGTCAAGAGCTCGGCTACGGCCTTGAGCGCCGCATCGCCGCGGTGGTGGCCGTGAAGGTCGTTGACCGCCTTGAAGTTGTCGAGGTCGAGATAACACAGGGCCCCGGGCCGTCCGGTACGCCCGGCGTGGGCCAAGCGCCGGCCCACCTCTTCGAGGAAGACGCGGCGGTTGAGCAGCCCGGTGAGCGTGTCGGTCCGGCTCAGTCGTTCCAGCTCCTCGTGATTCTTGAGCTGCTGGATGGCGATTCCCAACTGGCTTGCGACTTCGGCGAGAAGAGCGAAGTCGTCTTCGTCCCAGTCCTTCCCCCCGGCCTTCCCCCCGGCCTTCCCCCCGGCGTCGCGCCACAGCGATATCGCGCCGTTGATGGCTCGGCGGTATCGGGTGGCGACGGCAAGCGCCCGGCACCCCTCCGCTTGGGCGCGGGCGTGCTCCGGCCCCGAACCGAGGCCTTCGAGAGGCGCGGGCGGAGCGACCGGAACCTCGCCGAACTCCGCCGCAACCGTGAAACCTTCCTCGGCCGCGACACGGTAGATGCGGCAACCCGAGGCGCCAAGCGCCTTTGCCGTGGCCTCGGCGGCGGCGTTCATCATGTTCACCGGTTTGATCTCGTCGCGGATCTGGCCGACGATATGGGCGAGCAACTGCTCGCGGGTGCGGGCCCGGGCGAGGGCGGCGTCGCGCTCGCGGGCCTCGGTCACATCCCGGCAAATGCCGCGAGCGCCTTGCCACTGGCCGTCGGCGCCGACCACGGGCAAGCACGAGACGAGCAGGCAGGCAGGCAGGCCGTCGGCGCGTCGGAACAGGATTTCGGCGTCCGCGAGGGGGCTGCGGGTCGAGAAGGGCAGATCGTCGCCGCTCCGTTGATCGAGGACGAATTCCCGCGGGTCGCGGCCGACCAGTTCGTCGGCGCGATAGCCCAGCGCTCCCCGCGGAGAGACGAACGCGAAGGCGCCGTCCCTATCCGTCTCCCACGCGAAGTCGCTCGAGACGTTCACCAGGTCGCGGTAACGTTGGCGCGACTCGATGAGCGTTGTGTTCAGGTTACGCTCCAAGGTGGCGTCGCGGCAGACCAGCAAGGCGAACCCGGCGGGCGAGGCCTCCGTATCGGGCGCCCCCGCCTCGCTCGGCCCGAATGGTATGACCGCGACCTCGAGAACGGTGCCCTCGGCGGGAAACGTCACCGACGTGACCTTCGCGGCCCCTTGGCCGAGCGCCTGCGCAACGATCTCGGCCAGCTGGGGGAGGCGGCCCTGGTCCATGAGGCCCGCGAGATGGGCCCCCGCAGAATTGGCGGCGACGGTGCGGCCGGAAGCCTCGATGCAAACCGTCGGCCCGGGGAAACGGGCGAACGGCCCGCCGCGCCCGAAGAGCCGAACGATCTGGCCATCGGGCCCGAAGCGGGCCCGCCACTCGGGCCCAAGAAGACGGAGGAAGCCCGCGAGCATCAGGCTTGAGCTTTTCGCCGGAGATCCGAGGACACGTCGTCCGACCGTTTGGCATCGAATACGGTAATGTCGAAGGACGGACGGCCGAAGAAATACCCTTGCCCGAACTGGATCCCGCATTTGCGCACGAGCTTGATCGTTTCCTCGTCCTCGATCATCTCGGCGATGGTGGCGATGCCAAGACTGCTGCAGAGCCCTGCGATCGAAACGAGGAACTGTCTGTCCTTGGTCACCGTGAGCGCGTCGCGCACGTAGCTGCCGTCGATTTTCACGAAGTCAACCTCGAGAACCCGCAGGTAATGGAAGGCGGACTCGCCGGCACCGAAATCGTCGAGGCAAACCTGGCAGCTGAGCTTGCGAAGGCTTTGGAGGACGCGGTTCATCCGCTCGAGGTCCGGGATGTTCGCCGACTCCGTCAACTCAAAGAGAAGGTGGTCGGCCACCTCCTGATTTTCCTTGACGAGCTGGATAAGCTTGGTCACGAACTCCTGCGAGCGAACCGACCGCGCCGACAGATTGACGGCAACGCAAAAGTCCTTGCCGGCTTCCCCCACATGCTTGAGCCACTTGATTACCCGTTCGCACATGGCGAGGTCGAACTCACTCACGACCCCAATCTCTTCGGCAAAGCGGATGAACTCGAAAGGCGATATCGGCGGGTCGTTGTGGGTGAACCGGGCCAGCGCCTCGAAATGGTGAATGCGCCGCGTGTCGAGCTCGACGATGGGCTGGAAGGCGACCTCGAAGGACTTTTTCTCGATGATGGCTTGGGTCTCTTCGATTCGCCGCGCCGTTTCCCCGATTTCCGTCCTCAGCATGTCGGAGAGACGATCGATGGTGAAAGAGCCGTCTTCGTCCCGGTCGAGCTTCTTGATGGCATAGACGAGCGCCTTCGCGGCGTCGGGCGGGCTGAGCCCGCGGGGATCGAAGGTGACCGTCGCCTGCTTCGCCGTAACGCCGGTTCCGGCGGGGTCCGCCTCGCGGGAGATGTCGGCGACTCGTTTCCGCAATCCTTCGACGTCCAGGTCGGGGCCGTGCAGCAGTCCGTACCGGTCGGCGCTAAAGCGTCCCGCGGAATCGCCGTCCACCGAGTTCGCGCGGAGACAATCGCCCAGGGTGGAAACAAGCGCGTTCCGGGACTCGGCGTCGAGGCGGGAGCGCAGGCTCTCCATGCCGTCAAGATCGATCACGGTCATGAGCACTTTTTCGCCACGCGCGCGCGCCTCGCTCAGCCGGGCCTCGCTTGCCTCGCCAAAGGATTCGACGTCCAAAAGCCCGCTCTCGGGATCGCGGTTGACGTCCTCGTCCGCGGTCCCCGCGGGGGCAGGCGCGCCCATCCGCAGGGAGAGGAAGTAACGTCCCCCGAGATCGGGCAGGTAGTAGCCCACCAGCGTCAGCGGGACGCTCGGCCCGTCGGGCCCGCAAAGCCGCATGCCGGCATGCTCGACGCGGGCGCCCTCATCGGCGGCGTGCTCCAGCAGGTCCCGTAGCATGTCGCGCTGGTAGTGGGGCACGATGTCGAAGACGGAGCCGCCGGTCAGTGTCTCCGCCGAACGCCCCGTCAGCGCCTTGGTGGCGCCCCCCGCATAGGCGACGGTGAGGCGCGAATCGAGCTCGAGCAAGACGTCGGCGGCGCAGAAGGCGAAGGCGACGAACCGGTCCCGCTCGGCCCGCACGGTGCCGGCCGGGGGCGTGCCTTGGGCGACGTGGGCGGGAGAGCGGGTCATCCCCTTGCGGCCCCTCCGTTGCAACCTTTGGTGATGACGCGGAGCCTCGGCACTACCGTAGATGGCGGACTGCCGAGGGTCCGGGCGCGGCAAGGCTAACGCGAACACATTAAAAAATTGTTGCAATTTAAGGAGTTGTTGCGGGTCGCCCAGGTCGGCGGCGGCGGGCCGGCGCGGTTCGGGGGTTGCCACGGGTCCGCGCGCAACCCACACTATCGGCCATGACACGGACCCGTTCCGGGGCCGGGCCGGGCCCCGATCTCGATCACGTCGAGGCCTGGGTGTTCGACCTCGACAACACCCTGTATCCGGCTTCCTCGGACCTGTTCGGGGAGATCGACCGGCGCATGGGCGAATTCATCGCCGCCGCGCTCGAGGTGGACGGCGCCGAGGCGCGGCGCATCCAGAAGGCGTACTTCCGCGACTACGGCACGACGCTCCGGGGCCTGATGACCAATCACGGGACCAACCCCGTGGCCTTCCTCGAATATGTCCACGAGATCGACATGTCGCCACTGGAGCCGAGCCCGGCGCTGGCGGAGGTGCTGTCCCGGCTCGAGGGCCGCAAGATCGTGTTCACCAACGGCTCGGCGGAACACGCCGGCAAGGTCATGGACCGGCTCGGGATCAAGGAGCACTTCGACGGCGTCTTCGACATCACCGCCGCCGGGTACCGTTGCAAGCCCGACCCCGAGGCCTATCGCGCGCTCATCCGCGATCATGGCCTCGCGCCACGGACCACCGCGATCCTCGAGGACCTGCCGCGGAACCTGGCGCCGGCCTCCGCCCTGGGCATGACCACCGTATGGGTGCGCAACGACACGATCTGGGCGGAGTTCGACCACGGCCGCGGCCCGGTGGAGTCGTTCATCGACCACGTGACCGACGATCTCGTGGGCTGGCTCCAGGGGATCGTCGCGACGCGCGCCGAGGGACGGCGTTGACAGCGGGCGCCCCCTCCCTCATTTTCTGCACCGCTTGTTGTCCTCCACCCGCGCCCAAGGCGCCAGCATGACTCACAGCGATCTGCAAGCGACCATCGACGCCGCATGGGACAAACGAGACGGAGTCGACGCCGATACCAAGGGCGCGGTCCGGGACGCCGTCGAGCGGGCGCTCGAGCTCCTGGATTCCGGCACCGTCCGTGTCGCCGAGAAGGTCGGAGACACCTGGCAGGTCAACCAGTGGCTGAAGAAGGCGGTGCTGCTCTCGTTCCGGCTCAACGATCCGGTGGTGACGCTGGGCGGCCCCCGGGACCGGGCCCGCGGCGAAGCGGGATGGTTCGACAAGATCCCGCCCAAGTTCGCCGGCTGGAACGAGGAGCGGTTCCGGTCCGCCGGTTTCCGCGCGGTGCCGGGCTGCGTGGTGCGGTACTCCGCCTACATCGCCCCGGACGCGGTGCTGATGCCGTGCTTCGTCAACGTCGGCGCCCGCGTCGGGGAAGCCACCATGGTCGACACCTGGGCGACGGTCGGCTCCTGCGCCCAGGTCGGCGCCAACGTCCATATCTCGGGCGGCGCCGGGATCGGCGGCGTCCTCGAGCCGGTGCAGGCCAGCCCGGTCATCATCGAGGACGGCTGCTTCATCGGCGCCCGCGCCGAGGTGGCCGAAGGGGTCGTCGTCGAACAGGGCGCGGTGTTGGCGATGGGGGTCTACATCGGGGCCTCCACGAAGATCGTGAACCGCGCCAGCGGCGAGATCCATTACGGCCGGGTGCCGGCCTACTCGGTGGTGGTACCGGGCACGCTGCCGGGCAAGCCGCTCGCGGACGGCGGCCCGGGGCCGAACCTCTACTGCGCGGTCATCGTCAAGCAGGTCGACGAGAGGACCCGGTCGAAGACCTCCATCAACGAGCTGCTGCGCGCGTAAATTGGACATCGCCCCCCTTGCCCTCGCCAGCGACCTGATCCGCTGCCCCAGTGTCACGCCCCGGGACGAGGGCGCGCTGCAGGTGGTGCAGGCGGCCCTGGAGGCGCTCGGCTTCACCTGCCACCGGCTGACCTTCGCCGAGGCGGGCACGGCGGAGGTGGACAACCTCTACGCCCGCATCGGCACCGAGCCCCCCAACCTGTGCTTCGCCGGCCACACCGACGTGGTGCCGCCGGGCTCCCGCGACGGCTGGACGGTCGACCCGTTCTCCGCCGAGGTGCGAGGGGACACCCTCTACGGGCGCGGCGCCACCGACATGAAGGGCGCGATCGCCTGCTTCATCGCCGCCGCCGGCCGCTACCTGGGCGAGCGCGGGGACGGCCCTGTTGGGTCCATCAGCCTGCTCATCACCGGCGACGAGGAGGGCCCGGCCATCAACGGCACCGCCCGGGTGCTGCGCTGGCTGGCCGAGCGCGGCGAGACGCTGGATGCCTGCCTGGTCGGCGAGCCCACCTGCGTGAGCCGCCTCGGCGACACGGTCAAGGTGGGCCGGCGCGGCAGCCTCAGCGGCCACCTCACCGTCCACGGCGCCCAGGGCCACACCGCGTATCCCCACCTGGCCAGCAATCCGATCCCGCGGCTGATCGCCATGCTCGCCGCCATCACGGCGGAGCCGCTCGACGGCGGCAGCGAGCGATTCGATCCCTCCAGCGTCGAGATCACGACGATCGACGTCGCCAACCCCGCCACCAACGTCATCCCGGCCGCGGCCCGCGCCAGCTTCAACATCCGCTTCAACGACCTCCATTCGGCCGAGGGGCTCGGCGAGTGGCTGCGCCGGACGTTCGATGAGGCCGCCGGCGAGGGCGGGCGCTATGACCTCGACATCCAGGTCTCCGGCGAGGCATTCCTCAGCCCGCCGGGACCGTTCGCGGAACTGGTCGCGGCAGCGGTCGAGTCCGCGCTCGGGCTCCGGCCCGAGCTCGGCACCTCCGGCGGCACCTCGGACGGCCGCTTCCTCCACCGCCACTGTCCGGTGGCCGAGTTCGGGCTGCCCGGCCGCACCATGCACAAGGTGGACGAATGCGTGGCGCTGGCCGATCTGGAGGCGCTCACCGGCGTGTACAAGGAGGTGCTCGACCGGTTCCTCGCGGCCGCGGGCGGCGGGGGGAGGATTTAAACGCCGCTCACGGCGCGCGGGCGCGGCCTGATCGCCGCCGGCGACGCCGGCCCCTCCGTCCACGGGGCCCTGCGCCTGGCCGAGTGCAGGACAATGAGCGCGCGCCAAATGTGCTTCTGCGGGGTATTGCGATCACCGACGATCCGCTCCAGCCGGCCACGGTCGTCAGCGGAAACGAGAACGCAGAGATCCTGTGCCATCTGGCGAGATTCGCACGGCCCGCCCCGGCTGTGAATCCCCGTCGGCGTCAATCCACTAGTTCGTTCGCTTGATAAGTAAACCATGCAAAAGAGAGGCTTATTAAGCCGCACGCTGCACAATATTATTATTATTATTGCAAAAAAAAACCGTAATCAGTATCGTAGCGATTACGCGCATCGCGCGGGGGTCGGGAGGCTTTGGCGCGCTCGCACTGCACATTGATTAGGACACCGCAGGTCGCCTGCGCTTCCTTTGGGTTGCGCAGATGCTCAGGGCGGAAGGGGGAGGAACGTTGCGTAAGAGCGATACTTTTGAGAGTTACCTGAACCTGTCCGCCGTCGTGTGGATAACACTCAGTGGCAAAAGCTAATGTGGGAGGACAAGAAAATGCACGGCAAATTTATCACGGCAGCACTTTTCTCAGGGGTAGTCATGGCCCTTGCACCCGGGACGGTCCTGGGAGATCCGGCAGACATGCCACCGCAGGTAAAGAAGGGGACCACGCCCTACGTAACGCACTTCGTTTTTCGGCCGGTGGGGGGCTTCGACGTTCCGGGCCTCACGGTTACTACGCTGGAGATGGTCGGGACCACCGAAAACATGGAAGGCGGAAAGATGCTCGACAAGATGTCGGCGCGGTGCGCGGCGGTGAGCGTTGAGTCGGGCGATGTGACATACCTCGACGGCGCCTGCGCCTTGACCGATGCCGACGGTGACATGATCTTCTCGAGATTTGATACTCGCGAAGTCGACGAGTCGCTGCCGGATCGGGACTGTGGAATCCATTTCATCACAGGCGGCACCGGCAAATACGCGGGGATCACTGGGCGTGAGCCATTTGCGTGTATCTCCTTGCCTCCACTGGCTGGCGGCGGTGGTCTTACGTCGATGGACATCCCGCACACCACGACCTGGGAGATCAAGTGAGCCTGTCGCCCGCCTTGGCCCGGCGCAAGCCGTCGTAGCGGGAGATCGGGCTTCAAATCCCACTCCTGCTTCGGCCTCATGACTGATCACATCTGCGGCTGGCATGTTATGCGACATGCCAGCCGATTTCCATGTCCGTTGCTTCCGCATCATAGCAAAGACGATCGCGCACCTCAGGCGACGCAGGCTCCGAAGATGAGCGCCGCGTAAAGGCGGGCCGCCCCCTCGGGACACAGGCGTGGCCCGGCGCTTGCCGCGGCACCACAAGCCCCGTCGCGCGTGACGGGACCCGGGCGAGGCGGTCTGGAAATGACGAGGCCCCGGCCCACATAACAATGAAGGTTTCGTGTCCCCCTCTCTCACCGAACCCGGACAACGCAAGCCATGATGCCAGAGCAAGGCGAGGCCCTGAACGTTCCCAACGACCTCATCCGGCGCGCCCGGGCCGCGGGCGCCGATGCCGCCGATGCGGTCATGTTCGAGAGCGCCTCCCTCGATGCCGCCCAGCGGCTCGGCAAGCCGGAGCGGCTCGAGCGGGCCGAGAGCAAGGAGGTGGGGCTCAGAGTGCTCGTCGGCAAGCGCCAGGCGGTGGTCTCCTCCACCGACCAGTCCCCGCGGGCGCTTGAGGAGCTCATCCAGCGGGTCATGGCGATGGTCAAGTCCGTGCCCGAGGACCCCCACTGCGGCCTCGCCGAGCCCGGCGAGGTCGCCCGCGAGATTCCCGACCTCGATATCGTGGACCCGCACGAGCCCGAAGCGGGCGAGCTCATCGAGCGCGCCGAGCGGGTCGAGTCGGCGGCCATGGCGGTTCCCGGCGTGACCAACTCGGAAGGCGCCGAGGCAGGCTGGAGCCGCACCCGCATCGCGCTGGCTGCGAGCAACGGGTTCAACGGCTGCTACGCCGTCACGCGGCACAGCGTGATCGTCTCCGTGCTGGCCGGCAAGGGGACCGCCATGGAGCGGGACTACGACTACATGAGCGCCGTTTACGCAAGCGATCTCGACCCCCCGGAGGAGATCGGCCGGCGCGCGGGCGAGCGGGCGGTCAAGC
>JAZGAE010000003.1:0-3981 GCA_036475545.1 Alphaproteobacteria bacterium | reverse complement strand
ACACGCGTGGATGCGGAACCGCGGCCCCCCGTGGAGCTTATGCCGCTTCATCCCCACAACGCGCCGCTGCAGATATGGCTGGAATTGGGGCTTGTAGGCGTCGCGTGCGTGCTCGCCATGCTGTTCGGGGCGATACGGGTCATCTGGCGGCAAGCGGACCGTCCGCTGTTCGCCGCCTCGGCGAGCGCGAGTCTTGCGAGTTTCCTCACCCTCGCCTCGATCAGCTTTGGGATATGGCAGAACTGGTGGGTCGCGACCGCCTGGCTTGCCGCAGGCGCGTTCGCCCTGTCGGCCCCCGATCAAGGGCACAGGCTCGCCGAGCCGGAGGAGACCCGAAAACCGTAGCCGGACAGGAGGCGGCCCGCCTACCGCCCCCGGGAAGCGTCACCACGGCCGGAATGAGATGCCGGGCGGGCTCTGAACGCCGCACCGCGTTGCGGCCTCGATGCCATAGGGATCATCTGGGAGGCGCGGGCGCGCGCCTGTGTCCACGCCGTCAGCCGCCGGCGCACACCGCCTCTGGCGGCAAGCTTGCCCTGACCTGGCGGCCCAGCAAGTTCAAGAGCACGATCACCCGCTCCTGGTCGGTGACGCTCTCGAACAGGCCGACCACGTTCGAGAAAGGCCCCGCCTCGATCTGCACCGGGTCGCCTTTCTTAAACCGGGTCCTGGGGTCGATCCTGACCAACCCACGATCGTCCTCGCGGGCGCGGATTTCGGCGACAATCTCCGGCGGGACCGGGGCCGGCCGGTCGCCCTGGCAGACGAGGGCGCTCACCCCGATCGTCGAGCGAACCGCGCGCCAACGGCTCTTATCCAGATCCATCGCGACGAACACGTAGCGGGGAAACAGGGGCCAGGGCACCCAGTCCACCCGGCGGGCGTGGCGGCGGCGTTTGAGATACTGGGGCAGGTAGGCGCCGAACCCCTGTTGCCGGAGGTGCCTGAGCGCCGTCCCTTCGGCCCGGGCGTGGGTATAGGCCACGAACCACTGGTTCATGACGCCCCCTCTTTCTCCTTGCCGGCGGTCGGGCCGGCGCCCTTCCGCGTGACGTGGAGCAACGGCGGGGCGAGCACCCGCTCCGGGGCCAAGAACTCGGCCAGCGCATCGTACGTCGCCTGCGGGCTCACCAGGTCGGTGACCACCACCGCGTCGACGGGGCCGAGGTCTTCGAGCCCCGCCACCTCGAGCCCGGCGAACCGCGAGACCCCGGCGCCGCCGTCGGCGAAGCCCGCCAGCGTCACCGGAAAGTCGCGGGCGCAAAGGGTCGCGATCTCGCCCAGATCGCCGGTGCCGGCGAGCGCCACGCGGCCCCATCCGCGCTCTCGGCACTCCGCGAACAGCTCCGCGCACTCGTGGCGCGCGCGGCGGAAGAACGTGAAGGAGTACGATAGGTACTCGGCGGTGAGCCGGCTCTTCTCGGCGAACCCCTTGGGCGTCAGGTAATAGAGGTAGCGGTTGGGAGGCGCCTGCTTGACCTTGATCAGCCCCTTCTTGACGCAGCGCTTGAGGTAGGCGTTGGCGAGCCCCAGCGCGATGCCCAGCTCGCCCGCCACCGAGCGCTGGGTGAGCGCGCTGTTCTCGTGAACCGCATTGAGAAGGCCGAGGGTGATCTCGGTCTCGCTGTCGAGGGAACCGGGTGCGGGCCCTTGCTCGTTCACGCCGCGTCGTCCGCCTAGTTGTTCATGGCGTGAACATTAGCCGCCAGTGGGAGGGACGTCAAGGCGCTGCGCCGCCGCGACTCACGCCCCGGCCACCGAAATGCCGGGACAGGCTCCCCCGCATCGCCCTTCGCGCCGCGCCTGGCGGATCGCCTCGCCACGGCGCAACGCAGCCGACTCCACCTGACCGGGTTATGCTCTAGTCCGCTGGCGCCCCGCGCCAGACAGCCCCCATCAACCGGTCCGCGCCGGCGAGGCGGCGGCCGAGGAAATCGCGCGTCCGGCTCTGGCCCGGCGAGTCGTCGCACAGCCAGACCGCAAGCGTCGCGAGGAACAGTCCCGTAAGGCCGATCTCCTCCACCTGGCGGCGCGGGCTGCCGGCGTCGAGGACGGCGATGTCGCGCACCCACTGGATGGTCCGCGAGAGGTTGAAGATGAGAGGCACCCAGTGGTGCGGATGCTCCGGATAGGCCTTGGCCCGAAGGATCTCGCCGGCGAGGCGGCGGTGCGCGGCGAGCGCGTCGAACCAGCGCATCATGATGAGGTGAATCCGCTCCCGGGCGGGAACGGCGGCGAAGCCCTCCGGCACCGGCGCCAGCATGGCGGCCCAGGCGCGGCGGAACCAAGCGTCGGCCACCGCATCGAGGTCGCGGTAGTGCTCGAGCACGTCGGCAAGGGAAACGTCGAGCCGCTCCGCCACCGTGCGCAGCCGCACCCCGTCCCAGCCGACCTCTTCGGCGACGGCGATCGTCTCGTCGACGATCCGCTCCGCAACCTTCGCCCGGCGACGGGGAGCCGCCCGGGGCTTGCGGGTCCCGCCGGTCTGCGCCATCGCCCGTCCCTCTCTGGGCGCCGTGGCTGCGGCACCTCCGGCCTATGGTAGGCCTCCTGCCGGCGCGCGGCAACGGCCGCCGCGAGCCACGGGCCGGGACGCCGCCACGGAGGGAGCGCGCCGGAGCTTGGCGGAGCGGCTTCGCGCGGCGGCGTCCACCTTCGCCCGGCGACAGGGCCCGCTCCCAAGCCATCGAGGGATATGGCTGAGACACTATGAACCACCCTGACTCCGTTGCGCACCGCGCGGCCCAGGCGTAAACTTTTGATACGGTTTCGTGAACATCGGCTCCCTCCCTGGCGGCGCTCGCGCATGCGGAGTCGGCATCCGTGCCGCGAGGGTGCCGGCGAAGGGCGGGAGCGACGGCGCGGCCGGCAGTCCGGGCCGCCGAGAACGACATCGAGCATCACGTATCCATCCATAGGGAGGTGGGAGATGGCACTCGCAATAACTCTTAAACAGTACCTGGCCGACCAGGGCACAGAGTACGAAGTGGTGATCCACGCTCCGACCGTTTCGGCGTCGAGAACGGCGCAGGTGAGCCATGTGCCGGGCGACCGCATCGCCAAGGCCGTCGTCTTGAAGGGAGACGGCGGCTTCTTGCTCGCGGTCCTACCCGCCTCGCACCATATCAAGTTCGGCGAGCTTCAACGCTGTCTCGACCAGCACGTGGGCCTGGCGACGGAAGAAGAGGCGACTTCCCTCTTCGACGACTGTGAACTCGGCGCCATCCCGGCCACCGGAGGCGCCTACGGGCTGGACATCGTCATGGACGACAGCCTCGCCGAGCAGCCGGACATCTATTTCGAGGGCGGGGACCACGCCAGCCTGGTCCACGTCTCGGGCCAAGTGTTCGACAAGCTGATGGCGGGCGCCAAACACGGCCGCTTCAGCCACCACGACTAGGCGGCCCTTCGACGCCGTCCTGATCTTCGGTCTCACACGGCGCACCCGGCTCCCTCGTTGCGTGACGGGGCGGCCGTCGATTGTCCGCGGCTGACGGCACGCCGGCTCGCCCGCCCTGTCGATAGGGCCGCGCTTGCCCCCATCGGCTCGCCATCGCCAAGGCGGCGGGTCTCTCCCTGGCTGGCCCGCCCCAAGGCCCGCCCCAAGGAGAACTCCCGCTGATCCGGTCGAGGCCACCGGCGATCCCCCCTCGAGGCCGAACGGCATCGGCCGGCGTGCGGCACCGCTCATCAGCCCTTTATCGGCCGGAGCCGCGACGCTAAGGTCGGCGCACGCCGCTGCGGCCGTCGCCGCGGGCCCAATCGACAACGATGCTGGACGAGCGAGCGCCTTGCGATGACCGTCTCTGCGCCTCCACGATCCCGGCGTCCCGCGTGTGGACCTGACCGCGCCTGGCCCCGCACGCGATGATTTACGAACAGCTCGCCATCTTCGCCATTCTGGCGGCGACCTTCGTGTTGTTCCTGTGGGGGCCGTGGCGCTACGACATCGTCGCGCTCACCGCCCTGCTCGGCGCGGTC
>JAZGAE010000002.1:0-8464 GCA_036475545.1 Alphaproteobacteria bacterium | reverse complement strand
TCCTTCCCGGCGTGCAATCGACGGGCAAATCGAGGCTGATGGGGGCGTTTGCCGCCTGCGCTTCGCCTCCTTGGGCCAGCAGCGCGGCCATGGCGGCACCCACCGCAAGGCCCAGGGCCGGGCGCAGGCCGGCGCGCAGCCGGCCGGCGGCGGCCCGTTGCAGCCTCGGCTCCGATGAACGCGGTTTCCTCACGTGCCGTCCCTCCCTGGAGGCCGAGCCCGATTATACGGAGTCGCGCAGCCGGTGTCGCCGCAGCGAGGGGGCCGCCCCGGTCCGCCGGCCCACCACAGGACCGGCGGTCGCCACCGCAAGGGTTTGACTTTTCTTAACGTTTCAGAGGACTCTATGGGGGACTCACTCGACTTGATAAGGGAAGATCCCGGTTGAAGGTCCTTGTGACGGGAGGGGCCGGTTTCATCGGCTCGGCGGTGGTCCGCCAGTTCATTAACCGGACCTCTTCCACGGTCATCAATCTCGACAAGCTCACCTATGCGAGCAGTCTCGATGCCGTGGCCGAAGTGGCCGAAGACCCGCGCTACCATTTCGAGAAGACGGACGTCTGCGACGCCCAGGCCGTCGCCGAGGTCTTCGCCCGCCATCGGCCCGACGCGGTGCTGCACCTCGCCGCCGAGACCCACGTGGATCGGTCGATCGACGGCCCCGGCGCGTTCGTCCAGACCAACATCGTGGGCACTTACGTCCTGCTCGCGGCGGCGCTCCACCATTGGGACGGGCTCGAAGGCGAGGCCAAGGAGAGGTTCCGCTTCCAGCACGTCTCCACGGACGAGGTTTACGGAAGTCTCGGCCCGGAGGGGCTGTTCACGGAGGAGACCCCCTATTGCCCCAACTCGCCTTATTCCGCCAGCAAGGCCAGCGCCGACCACTTGGTGCGGGCCTGGCACACGACCTACGGGCTCCCCGTGATCGTCACCAACTGCTCGAACAACTTCGGCGCCTTCCAGCACCCGGAGAAGCTGATCCCGCTCATGATCATGAAGGCGCTCGCGGGCGAGCCGCTTCCCGTTTACGGCCGCGGGGCCAATATCCGCGACTGGCTCTACGTCGAGGACCACGCCGAGGCGCTGAGGTTGGTGCTGAGCGACGGACGGGTCGGGGAGACCTACAACGTCGGCGGCCACAACGAGCAAAGGAACCTGGAGATCGTGAACGCGATCTGCGCCCTGCTCGACGAGATGGTCCCGGAGTCCCCTCACCGGCCCCACGCCGACCTCGTCGAGTTCGTCACGGACCGGCCCGGCCACGACCTGCGCTACGCCATCGACGCCGGCAAGATGGAGCGCGAGCTCGGCTGGACGCCCGGCCACAGCTTCGCCGACGCCCTGCGCGAAACCGTCGCGTGGTATCTCGCCAACCGCCGCTGGGCCGAGACGGAAATGGCCAAGGGGAGCCACGGAGCGCGACTCGGCCTCGCCGCCAACCTAGCCGGGCGCTGACCGCCGAGCCGGCAAAGACGAGCAGGACGCAACGCGGATGACCGAAGCCAGCCCGCTCGAGCCGCCGGCCGCCCACCACAAGGGAATCATCCTCGCCGGAGGTTCGGGAACCCGGCTCTATCCCGTCACCCAGGTGGTCAGCAAGCAGCTGCTGCCGGTCTTCGACAAGCCGATGATCTACTATCCCCTCACGACGCTGATGCTGGCGGACATCCGCAACATCCTCGTCATCACGACACCGGAGGATTCGGCGCAGTTCTACGCGCTCCTGGGCGACGGCTCCCAGTGGGGGATCTCGCTCACCTACGCGGCGCAGGAACGGCCCGGGGGCCTGGCCGAGGCGTTCCTCATCGGCGAGGAATTCATCGCCGCCGACCCGGTCTCGCTCATTCTGGGAGACAACATCTTCTTCGGCCACAATCTCGCGCGGCGCCTGCAAGCGGTGGCGAAACGGACCGCGGGCGCCACCATCTTCGCCTACTGGGTGCGGGACCCCGAGCGCTACGGCGTCGTCACCATCGACCGCAACAACAACGCCGTCGACCTCGAGGAGAAACCGGCTAGACCTAAGTCCAACTACGCCGTCGTGGGCCTCTACTTCTACGACAACGACGTGGTCGAGATCGCCAAGGGCCTGACGCGCTCGGCGCGCGGCGAGCTGGAGATCACGGACGTCAACCGGGCGTACCTCGAGCGCGGGGATCTGAAGGTGGAGCTCTTGGGCCGGGGCTCGGCGTGGCTGGACACGGGCACCCACGAGGCGCTCCTTCAGGCCAACAATTTCATCGGCATGGTGGAGGCCCGCCAGGGGCTTAGGATCGCCTGCCCGGAGGAGATCGCCTGGCGCATGGGATTCATCGACTCGGCCCAGCTCAAGCGCTTGGCCCAACCTCTCGAACCTTCCGGTTACGGGCAATACCTGCTCGACATCCTGCGTCACGAGGGCTGAGCGCCGCGAAGTCGCGCCATGAAGGTAACCGAGACCAACTTGCCCGGCGTACTCCTGATCGAGCCCGACGTCTTCGTGGACGACCGCGGCTACTTCCTTGAGACGTTCCACGCCGAGCGATACGCCGAAGCCGGAATTCCAGGCCCCTTCGTTCAGGACAACCTCTCGTTTTCCCAGGCCGGCGTGCTGCGCGGGCTGCACTTCCAGAACCCCTCGGCGCAGGCGAAGCTGGTGTTCGCGTCCGAGGGCGAGATCTTCGACGTGGCGGTGGACGTCCGCGCCGGCTCGCCTACCTTCGGCAGATGGTTCGGGGTGAGCTTGTCCTCCGACAACCGACGCCAGATGTACATCCCCGAGGGGTTCGCCCATGGCTTCTGCGTGGTGAGCCCGAGGGCGCGGGTGGTCTACAAGTGCACCGACGTGTACGACCCGGCGGCTGAGGTGACGGTGCTGTGGAGCGACCCCGAAATTGGCATCGACTGGCCCGTGGAGAGCCCCAAGCTCTCGCCCAAGGACGCCGCCGCGCTTCCGCTCGGGGCCATAGATCCGGCCCGGTTGCCCGGATACCCGGGGGGCTGAGCGATGGCGCCGCGGGCCGGCCACGAGCGGGGGCCGATCTTGCTCATCGGCGCGAGCGGGCAAATCGGGTGGGAGCTTCGCCGCACGCTCGCCCCGCTGGCGCCGGTGACGGCGCCGGGGCGCGACCGGCTGGACCTGGCCGACGAGGACGGCCTTCGGGACTTCGTCCGCGAAGCGAAACCCGGCCTCATCGTCAACGCCGCCGCATACACGGCCGTCGACAAGGCGGAGCAGGAACCGGAGGCGGCCATGGCCGTGAACGGCGCCGCCCCGGGATGGCTCGCGGAGGAGGCGGCGCGCCTGCGCGTCCCGCTGGTGCAATACTCGACCGACTACGTGTTCGGCGGTGACAGCCCGCTGCCTGAGGAGGCGCCCAGGCCGTACCTTGAAAGCGACACGCCGGCGCCGGTCAACGCGTATGGCCGCACCAAGCTGGCAGGGGAGGAGGCCGTCCAGGCGACGGGAGCGCCCCACCTGATCTTGCGGACGTGTTGGGTCTACGGCCTGCGGGGGCGGAACTTCCTGCTGACCGTCCAGCGCCTCGCGCGGGAGAGGCAAGAGCTCGAGATCGTCGACGATCAGGTGGGCGCGCCCACCTGGGCGCGCATGGTGGCGGAGGTGACGGCGCTGGCGCTGGCGCGCGCCTGGGCGCCGGGGGCGGCCGACCCCCTGTCGGGACTGGGCGGGCTTTATCACCTGTCCGCGGCCGGCGTGACGAGCTGGCACGGCTTCGCCGAGGCGATCGTGGCGGCGATGCGCGCCACCGGCGCGGAAGGGCTCAAGGTCGGCAAGGTCAGGCCCGTCTCCAGCGAGGAGTTCCCGCGGCCCGCCCGCCGGCCCGCCTACTCGCTCCTCGACAACGGCCGGCTCACGCGGGCCTTCGGCTTCCGCCTGCCCGATTGGGAAAGCCAGCTCAGGCTGTGCCTGGAATCGAGAGAAGGGTCGGCCTGACGCTGCTCAAGCCGGGGGCGTGGCGGGCTTCTCCTGCGACGGCCGGTTGCCGTTGGCCAGGTCCTGGATCAGCTCGATCTGTTTCTTCATGCAGGCGGAAAGCTCGTACCGCTCGAGGATGGTCTTGCGGGCGCGCTTGCGGATCTGCGCCATCTGGGTCTTGTGATCGAGCACCTCGTCGACGCGGTCGGCGATGGCCTTGTGGTCAAAGAAATCAAACAGCAGGCCGTTCTTTCCCTCCTCGATGATCTCGGTGACCGGGGGCGTGGCCGACGCGATGACGAGGCCCTCCGCGGACATCATCTCCAGCATGGACCAGGAAAGGACGAAGGGATAGGTGAGGTAAACGTGGACGGACGAGGCCTGGACCACTTTGAGAAACCTTTCGTAAGCGAGCCAGCCCAAGAAATGCACTCGCTCGGGATCGATCGTGACCTCGTTGAGCGCTATGGAGCGATAGGTCTGGCCCTTGGGCGGGCGCCTGCCGTAGCTGACGCCGTCGCCGCCGACGATGATGATCTGGCAGTTGGGCCGGCGGCGGCAGATCTCTTCGGCCGCGCGCATGAAGACCGGAAAGCCGCGATACGGCTCTAGGTTCCGGGCTATGTAAGTGACGACCTCGTCCTTGCGGGTCACGGTCTTGCCGTTGGGGAGCTGGAGCGCGGCCTTGGGATCGGGGCTCGCGATGTCGGTGTTGATGCCGTCGTGTATGAGCGCGATCTTGTACGCGTACTCGCGGGGGAACTGGTCGCGCTGCCACTTGGTCGGGCTCAGGCCCGCGTCGCAGGCCTCGAGGCTCAGCAGGTTGTTGGCGTTCTTGGTCCGGATGCGGCAGAAGTCGTTGACGGTGACCTCGATTTCCGGGTCGAACCCGACGTCCGACCCGCTGGAGAGATAGTAGAACTCGCAGTAGTTCAGGAGCGGCACGTCGGGGTATATGTCCTTGGTGTAAAGGGACTCCCCCCAGCCGGGATGGGCGACGATGACATCGGGAACATACCCCTTGTTCTTGAGGGACAGCATGATCCTTCCTGCCGCCTGCCCGTAGAGCACGGAGCTCTCTAGGTGCGAGACGTAGTGATGGATGTCGCGCCGGGGCTTGCGGTGGAGCTTGTAGGCGTGTTTCGTGACGCCGGGGATCTCGACCGCCTTCGGCCGGGTGATGAAGAGCACCTCGTTCTCCGCATCGACCGCGAAGTGCCGCGCCAGATGCTTGAACTGACCCGGAAAGTTCTGATGCATGAACAGGATCTTCATCGCTCGACACGCCTTGCAACTATCATCCGGCGACGGCCCGGTGCGCCGGCGCCGGCGCCGCGCTTCACATCGATGCCGCGAGAGGGAAGAGCCCGCCGCGGTCCCGCCGGGTGGCTATCGCGCGCCCCCAACCCAGGACCGGAGACAGCCTATCGCGGGGCCGAGCCGCCCACAACGCCAATCCAGGCACCCGGAAGGGGCAGTATTCTGGCCAAATCTTGATGATTCGTTGACGGCCGCTCCCCCTCGTAGAAATACTGGTTTCGCATTCACCGCCTTGAACGCATGAGCTTCTCCATGAACGCCGCGCTTTACTACCACAGCGACGCCTTCGACACCTCCCGCCCCAAGCTGATGGGCCGGCACGCCGCCGGCGAAGGGTTCCTTCGGGGCTACGCGCGCTATTCGGATGCGGACGTCCTCTATTGCTACACCTCTACGGACAAGCAATTCGCGGATTTCAAGCGCCGGGTGGTGGAGCTCACAGGCCGCGAGCGGCCCTGCGCCTTCATCCCCTACAGCCGCCGGCACGAGCTCGCTCGCCCCGGGTGTTTGTTCGTGCCCGCGCCGGGCCTCAACGAGTTCGCGTGGCAACGGCGCTTCGGGGACGCCAAGGCTTACAGCATCTGCGGCGTGACCCACACCACGGCCTCCCACGGCGTCATGAACGCGATCGGAGATTTGCTGATCGCGCCGATCCAGCCCTGGGACGCCGTGATTTGCACGTCCACGGTCGTGAGGGCCACGTTCGCGCACGTCCTCGACAATTGGTCGGCTTATCTCAACGACCGCTTCGGGGGGGAGGCCCGTTGCCCGGCGCAGCTCCCGGTGATCCCCCTGGGCGTCGAATGCGACGAGATGGCGCCTTCCCGTGCGCGCAAGAAGACCCGCCTCGAGCTGCGGGGACGCCTGGGCATTGGCGACAAGGACATCGCGGTGCTGTTCATGGGCCGCCTCAGCTACCACGCCAAGGCGCACCCGCTGCCGATGTATCTGGGCCTGGAGGAGGCGGCGCGCAGGACCGGCAAGCCCATCCATCTGATCCAGGCGGGCTGGTTCGGCAACAAGGCCATCGAGAACGCGTTCATCGAAGGCGCGAAACTCTATTGCCCCAGCGTCCGCGCCGTCTTCCTCGACGGACGGAAGCCGGAGGTCCGCGCCAACGTCTGGACCGCCGCCGACATCTTCTGCTCCCTTTCCGACAACGTGCAGGAGACCTTCGGCCTGACGCCGGCCGAGGCGATGGCGGCGGGGTTGCCCATAGTGGTAAGCGATTGGGACGGCTACCGCGACACCATTCGGGACGGAATCGACGGATTCGCCATCCCGACCGCCATGCCGCCGCCGGGCACGGGCGAAGGCTTCGCCTACCGTCACCTCATGGAGCTGGACAACTACGACCATTACATCGGCAACGCGAGCCAGTGCGTCGCCGTCGACGTCAAGGCCTGCGCCGACGCCCTCACCGCGCTGGTGAAGAACAAGTCCTTGCGGCGCCGCATGGGCGAAGCCGGCCGCAAGCGGGCGCGGGAGGAGTACGACTGGCGCGTCGTCGTCGCCGCCTATCAGGAACTGTGGAAGGAGTTGGCGGAGCGGCGGGAGGCGGAGGCCGAGGCCGCGCCGCGCCGGCCGGGGGCGCCGGCCCACCCGCTTCGCGACGACCCCTTCTCCGTCTTCGCCGGTTACCCGACGGCCGTCATCGAGGACGACACGTTGGTCGCCATCGCCGACGGCGCGGACGAGGCGCATCTCGAACGGATCCGCTCCCAGCCCATGAACGACTTCGCCGCCGCCTTCCTCGCGCCCCTGGAGGAAACGCGCGGGTTGCTGCGGCGACTAGCGGAGGGAGGGCCCTCGCACGTCGCCGATATCCTGGCGCCGAGCGAGGGCTATGACAGGGTGAAATTGCATCGAACGATCGGCTGGCTGGCCAAGACGGGGCTGGTGAGCATCTCTTACCCCGCGTCGCCGGAGGCGCCGGAGCCGGGCAGCTAGCCCGCCGGCGCCGCGGCCTCGGTATGTCAGGCCGCGATGGCGAACTGGTTTATGTCGGCGTCGATCATGAGGGTCACGGTGTCGAACCCGACGACGGGGTGGGTGTAGACGTCGAACAGCGCCCCGTTGACGTTCTGATCCGGGCCGTGGGTCCACCCCGAGCCGGCGACGACCGAGTCTCCCTCGTTGCCGAGGACGTAGAGCACGTTGTCGTCGTCGGTGAACGCCAGGACATCTTCGGCCGAAAGCGTCAACTTTGTGCCGACGTCGGCGGACGAGTCCTGATCGTCGGTGAGCAGGATGACCTCGATATTGGCGATCGCGATGTTGCCGGTGAGGTCGACGCTGTTGGTGGAAAGCTCGCCGGTATCCGTCCCGAAACCGCGGTCGATATCGACGCGCAGGATGTCGGTGCCGTCGCCGCCGTCGAGGGCGACATCGAGCGAATCGTACACCAGGATATCGTCGCCGCCGCCGCCCAGAACGCTGTCGGCACCGTCGCCGCCGTTGAGGAAGTCGCGTCCGGCGCCGCCCACGAGCGTGTCGTCGCCGCCGCCGCCCCATAGGTAGTTGACCGTGTCACCAGCGGGATCGCTGAGGTTGTCGTTGACCGGCGAGGCGTTACCGCCATTGCCGGTGCGGGTCCCGTCGGTGGAGGCGGTCTCCACCTGCGCCAGCACGCCGGTCCCGCCGCTCACGTCGATCTCCGAGGTGTAGGCGAACTCATTGTTGTTCAGATCGGCGTCGCTGCTGAGCTGGAGATTGGTCATGCCGCTGCCGTGGATGCTGACTCCTTCGAGCTCGAAGTCGGTGACCAGGACCTTGGGCACGCTCGCCGCGTCCTCGACTGCTATTGACAACTTGCCGGCGTTGTCGATCACGAAGTCGAGCTCCCGGGTCACGTTGCCCTCTTGCCCGCCGTCGTCCAGATCGAACAGCTTGGCGTAAGCATTCCGCGGGTCGGTCGCGACAACCGTGAGGATGACCGACTGCTCGAACCTGCTGGCGCCGCCGGTCGTGTTCGTGATCAGCGTGCCGTCGAGGACCATGGAGCCCGTATCGCCGCCCGTGGTGTCGTCGCCGCCGGGGGTGGTGTCGTCGCCGCCGGGGGTGGTGTCGTTGCCGCCGGGGGTGGTGTCGTCGCCGCCGGGGGTGGTGTCGTTGCCGCCGGGCGTGGTGTCGTCGCCGCCGGGCGTGGTGTCGTCGCCGCCGGACATGGTGTCGTCGTCAGGTCCGCCTTCGCCGCCGTCGGTCGGGATGATATTGGTCGGGGTCGGC
>JAZGAE010000001.1:0-6243 GCA_036475545.1 Alphaproteobacteria bacterium | reverse complement strand
TGGCGCCGCTCTTGGTGCTCATGGCGGGCCTCATCGCCTTCTTCGCGCTGGGGCTGCACCGATACGTCACCATCGCGACATTGAGCGAAAACCGGCAGGTGCTCTTGGACTGGGTGGAACGTGGCGGCGCGATGGCTGGCCTGGTCTTCGTCTTGGTCTACGCGGTGGCGACGGCGTTCTCGATTCCCGGTGGGGCATTGATGACCATCACCGGCGGGTTCCTGTTCGGCATCGTATTCGGCACGCTCTACGTGCTGGTCGGCGCCACGCTGGGGGCCACGGCCCTGTTCCTCGCCGCGCGCACGGCCTTGCGCAAGCCTTTGCAAGCCCGCGTCGGCCCGGCGATCAAGAAGATGGAGGCGGGCTTCCAGGAGAACGCGGTCAATTACATGCTGGTGCTGCGGCTGGTTCCGATCGTCCCGTTCTGGCTGGTGAACCTGGTGCCGGCGCTGGTCGGCGTTCCGCTCTCGATCTATGTGGTCACCACTTTCTTCGGCATCATTCCGGGGACGCTCGTTTACAGCAGCCTGGGCAACGGGCTGGGCACGATCCTGGACGCCGGCGGCGAGCCCGACCTCGGCATCGTCTTCGAGCCCAAGATTCTCCTGCCGCTCATCGGCCTGGCCCTGCTCGCACTCGTGCCCGTGATATACAAGAAGGTGAAAGCCCGGAAAGACGGGGTCTGATCCCGCCGCTGGCGTACGAGGCGGGCTAGAGGCATTGCCGTGGCGCAGGAACTGAAAGCGGATCTTTGCGTGATCGGGGCCGGATCCGGGGGGCTCGGCGTTGCGGCGGGCGCCTCCCAGATGGGCGCGTCCACCGTCCTCATCGAGAAAGGGCGCATGGGGGGCGACTGCCTGAACTTTGGGTGCGTGCCGTCGAAGGCGCTCCTTGCCGCCGGCCATGCCGCGGATGGCGCGCGCCGAGCGGGGCGGTTCGGGGTCGAGTGCGGCAAGCCGGTCGTCGACGGGGCGCGGCTCCACGGCCACGTCCATGGTGTCATCGCCGCGATCGCCCCCATGGATTCGGTGGAGCGCTTCGAGGGGCTGGGGGTAAAGGTGATCCAGGCGCCCGCCCGCTTCACCGGGCCGGCCGAGGTCGAGGCCGGCGAGTATCTGGTCCGCGCCCGCCGCTTCGTCCTGGCCACGGGCTCGACGCCCGCGGTTCCCCCCATTTCCGGCCTGGACCAGGTTCCGTTCGACACGAACGAGACGATCTTCGACAAGACCGCGGTGCCGCGGCACCTGATCATCATCGGCGGCGGGCCGATCGGCATGGAGATGGCCCAGGCCCACCGCCAGCTGGGCGCCGAGGTCACCGTGCTCGAGGCGGTCAGGGTCCTGCCCAGGGACGACCCCGAGCTCGTGGCCATCCTGAGTGAGCGGCTCGCGGGCGAGGGCATCGACATCCGCGAGCAGTCCAAGGTGGTCCGCGTCGAGAGAGCCGCGGAAGGGATCGCGGTGGTCGTGGAAGCAAACGGCGGAGAGGAGCGCATCGAAGGCTCGGACCTCCTGGTCGCCACCGGGCGCAAGGCCACCGTCGAAGGCCTGGGGCTCGAGGCCGCCGGGGTCGAATATTCCCCCCGGGGCATCGCGGTCGACGCGCGGCTTCGCACCACGAACAAACGGATCTACGCCGTCGGCGACGTGGTCGGCTCCTACCAGTTCACCCACATCGCCGGCTACCACGCCGGCATCGTGATCCGCAACGCGCTCTTCCGCCTCCCCGCCAAGGTCGACTACCGCGCCGTCCCGTGGGTGACCTACACCGCGCCGGAGCTGGCTCACGTGGGCCTCGACGAAAGCCAAGCTCGCGCTCGCCATGGCGCCATTCAGGTCCTGCGCTGGCCCTTCGCGGAGAACGACCGCGCCCAGGCCGAACGCGAGGTGGACGGGCTCGCCAAGGTGGTGACGAAGGGGACGCGGGTGCTCGGCGCCTCGATCCTGGGGCCGTCGGCGGGCGAGCTAATCCAGCTCTGGGGACTGGCGATATCCCAGAAGATCAAGATCGGCGCGATCGCCAGCATGATCACGCCCTATCCGACGCTCGGCGAGGTCAACAAGCGGGCCGCGGGAAGCTTTTTCACGCCTGCCCTGTTCGGCGAGCGGACCAAGCGGATCGTGCGCCTCCTCGCCAAGTTTGGCTGAGAACCCGGGGCATTGCGGATCGCCCCGCGCGCAGGGCGAGGCGATGTCGCCGGGTCGGCGCCGCGGCACGGTTCACGAAGAGTTGACTGGCCTGTGTGCCCCCGGCGGGGCTTTACTGATGTCGCCACGCTTACGGGCGACCGGCCAGTGTGCAGAGGCGCTCCGAGACGCGCGGTTTGAAACGCGCGCAACGGCGGAACGATCGTGCCCGGCGGTAGCGCCTAGCGGGAGGTGATAACGACGACGAATGAGAGGGAGCAAGATCATGTGGAGAAGAGTACTCGCCATCTTCGGTGTCGCGGCCATGGCCACGGGTTCGGCGGCGTCGACAGTGGCCGCCAATCCAGACGCGGCCAAGAACCCGAGCGCGGCGATCTTCGCCTGCAACCCGTGCAACCCCTGCAACCCGTGCAATCCATGCAACCCGTGCAACCCCTGCAACCCGTGCAATCCTTGCGGGCCGGGGGGTTACTAGGGAACGACCCGCGGGGCCGGCCGCCGGAGGGCCCGGCGGCGGGCTGAAGGCGCGCCCGATTTCGAACTCGGAGGCGGCGGGGCCGAAGGTTTTGCCGCCTCTTTCACGTGCTTGCCCCGCGCCGCCCGGCTGGGGCGATCGCCTGGCGGCGATGACGACGGGCCGTTCGCTCAGGTGATATAATCGTCTCGATGTCGGAGACGAAGCTCGCCCTTCCGCCCCTCACCAAGGGGCTATCGGCGCGCCTCCTGTCGCTCACGATCGCTTTCGTCATGTTGAGCGAGGTGGCCGTGTACGTCCCCTCGATCGCCCGGTTCCGCGAGCGTTACCTGGAGGAACGGCTCGCGACCGCCCATCTCGCCACCCTCGCCCTCGATGCGACGCCCGATCATATGATCAGCGAGGAACTGGCGATGCGGCTGCTGGAGCACGCGGATGCCTACGCGATCGTTCACCGCGGGCCCGGCCCGTTCAAGCGTGTCCTCTACGATAAGATGCCGCCCAAGGCCGATCTCGTCGTCGACCTGACGACGGACTCGCCCGTCGACTTGATCGGCGGCGCGTTCGGGGCCCTGGTCCAGAACCAGAACCGCGTCCTGCGCGTCCTCGGCCGCTCGACCAAGGAGGAGGGCCCGCTCATGGAGATCCTCATCGACGAGACGCCGATGCGGGCCGCGATGTACGGGTATTCGGCCCGGATTCTCGCCCTTTCCATCGTCATCGCGCTGGTGACGGCGGCGCTGATCTTCGCGAGCCTCCATTGGCTCATGGTGCGCCCGATGCGCCGTCTCACCGAAAACATGATCGCGTTCCGGGAGGACCCCGAGGACGCGTCCCGCGTGATAAGCCCCAGCGCCCGCAGCGACGAGATCGGCATGGCGCAGCGCGAGCTGGCGGTGATGCAACAGGGCCTGCGCCGCGCGCTCACCCAAAGGGCGCGGCTCGCCGCCCTGGGGGTCGCCGTCACCAAGATCAACCACGACCTGCGCAACATCCTCGCCACCGCGAGCCTGGTCTCGGACCGCCTCGCCTCCCTCGAAGATCCCGAGGCCCGGCGCTTCGCCCCGAAGCTGGTCCGCACCATCGACCGGGCCGTGGACCTGTGCAGCCACACCCTGGATTACGCCCGTGACGAGCCGCCTCCGCCGCGCCGGCAGCACTTCTCGCTGCGCGCCTTGGTGGACGACGTCGGGGCCGACCCGGCATTGAGCGATGGCCGGGAGCAGGTGTTGGAAAACAAGGTGGATGGGGCGATCGAGGTCGATGCCGACCGCGATCAGCTCTTCCGGGTGCTGGCGAACCTCGCCCGCAACTCCGTCGAGGCCGGGGCCAGCCGCGTCGATGTCAGCGCGGACGTGGACGACGGCTGCGTCCGCATCGTGGTCGGCGACGACGGGCCCGGCCTGCCGGAGAAGGCCCGCGAGAACCTGTTCCAGCCCTTCGTCGGCTCGGCGCGGCCGGGAGGCACCGGCCTCGGGCTCGCCATCGCCCGCGAGATCATGCGCGCCCATGGCGGCGACATCTCGCTGGTTGAGAGCTCCGAGGGCGGCACGACGTTTCGGCTTGAGCTGCCCGTGGGCGACGCGGCGACGTGACCGCCGAAGTCCGCTCACGCCGGGCGGCACCCCTTCGGCCTACGTCGTGTCCCCATAAATAGCGCAGGCGCCGCGGCCCGGCTGATTATTGCCGCTGGCGGGCCTGCTCCAGGCTCTGCGGGCGGCCCCTCCGCCTAGTCTCCCAGCGCGGCGCCCTCGCGCCGGGAATCGGCGCCGCCGGCAAGGCCGGACCCCGTCACCATCACGCCGTGGAGACCGCTTCCGAGTTCGCGCACCTCGACCTCGTGCCCCATGGCCTCGAGCGCGCGTTCAACCCCCGCCAGCGGCGTCTCCGCCTCGATCTCGGTGGGGCCGTTGCGGTTGACGTGGTTGGGGAGGTCGATCGCCTGCTGCAGCTCGAGGCCCCAGTCGAGCGTGGCGACGAGCGTCTTGAGCACGTAGCCGATGATGCGCTGGCCGCCGGGCGAGCCCAGGGTCATGACCAGCCGGTGCTGGCCGTCGAACACCAGGGTCGGGGACATGGAGCTCAAGGGCCGCTTGCCCGGCGCCGGCCGGTTGGCGACGGGCCGGCCATCGACCTCCGGCCGGAAGGAGAAGTCGGTGAGCTGGTTGTTGAGCAGGAACCCCCGCACCATGACCCTTGAGCCGAACACGTTCTCGATGCTGGAGGTGAAGGCGACCGCGTTGCCCGCGCCGTCGATCACGCTGATGTGGGTGGTGGACGCCGGGTCGTGCGCCGGGGCCTGGGCTGGCGGGGGGACGTCGCCGCCGGCGACGGCGCCGGGAAGGGCCCGGCCCATGGTTTGCCGTGGCGAGATCAGCGCCGCGCGCCGCGAAAGATAGGCCGGGTCCAGAAGCGCCGCCACGGGAACGGCGACGAAATCGGGGTCGCCCAAATAGCGGTTGCGGTCGGCGAAGGCGAGGCGGCTCGCCTCGGAGACGAGGTGCACCGCCGCCGCCGACCCGGGCTTGAGCGCCGAGAGCTCGAACGCCTCGAGAATGCCGAGCGCCTGAAGCGTCGCCACGCCGCCGGAGCTTGGCGGCGGCATCCCGCAGACGCGCCACACCCGGTAGGGCCGGCAGATCGCGCGCCGCGCCTTGGCGCCGTAGCCGGCGAGGTCCTGCTCGCTCATCACGCCCGGGTTGGCGGTGGCCCGCCGGACCGCCGATACGATGTCGCGGGCGATCGCGCCGCGGTAGAAGGCATCCGCGCCGCCCTTTGCAATGGCGCCGAGCGTCCGGGCCAGGGGCCGGTTGACCAGGATCTCGCCCGCGTCCCGCGGGCGGCCGTCGGCACGATAGAAATAGGCGGCCGTCGCGGGAAAGGTCTTGAGATGCCGGTCGCGGGCGATGAGCTCGTGGAGCCGGGGCGAGACCCCGAACCCGTCTTCCGCCAGGCGGATCGCGGGCGTGAAAAGATCCGCCCAGGCCAGCCGCCCGTGGCGCGCGTGGGCCGTCTCCAGCATCCGAAGCAGGCCCGGCACGCCGACGCCGCCGCCGCCCACCGCCGCCTCGAAGAAGCCCTTCGGCGTGCCATTCGGCCTGAGGAACATGCCCGCCGTCGCCCCGGCGGGCGCGGTCTCGCGTCCGTCGTAGGCCGCGACCTCGCCGCTTTCGGCGTCGTAATGCAGCAGAAACCCGCCGCCGCCGATCCCGGAGGACTGCGGCTCGACGAGGTTGAGGACCATCTGCATGGCGATGGCGGCGTCCACCGCGCTTCCGCCGCGGCGCAGGATGTCGCGCCCGGCCTCGGCGGCAAGCGGATTGGCCGCCGCCACCATGTGATGTCGGCCCGGCTGCGCCTCTTGGGCAGGCTCCTGCGGCCAGTCCCGCGACGGGGCCGGCGCGCAGCCCGCGGCCACGAGCGCCGCCGCAAGGACGGCGCACACCAGGCGAGGGACCCGGGGCACGCTCCGGCGCCTTGCCGGCGCGAGGGCCCGACCCGTAAGGGCAAGTTCTTTCATCACTGCCTCAAACGAGCGGCATGATACCCGAGCACGCGCCCGCGCGCAGGGGCTCGGCCGAGAGGGCCGAGCTTCTCCTCGAGCGTGGGCCGGCGGACATG